>JARROD010000054.1:0-15046 GCA_037384225.1 Exilibacterium sp. | reverse complement strand
TTTTAAGCGCTAATTGTTGAGCCAATTCATTGCTCATATAAAGATCGCCGTTGTAAACAGTTTCTATTGCGCTGATCATTTCATCCAACCCGGCCCCTTTGGTGACATACCCTCTAGCGCCGGCCTGAAGCAAGCGATTGGGATAAAGGTCACGACGCCGGTGATTTTTGACACCGGCACGGAGAGGGGCGATAAACGGGGTATTATAAGTTCGGCGGGTACTCCTCATGAACGGGGAGTTCGTCTTTACAACTCCACTCGGTGCGGGAGGCGTAAAATATTCTGGCTTCCGGTTGTATGGGTGCCTCTGAATCCAGCGTTCCCGCCGGTAGCACCACCATTTTGGCTTCGGCAAAAAACCTGGGCAGCGGCGAACCGCATGCACCGCAAAAGTCATTGCGGAAGCGAACGGCATCTGGCACTTTGAAGCTTTTAATGAGTTCTTCGCCACTGAGCCACTTAATTGCTTCAGCGCTGATCCTAATATTACTCGCATGGCCGGTGCCATTGGCTTTGCGACAGCGTTTACAATGGCAATGATAAAATGCGACGGGATCCCCTTCCAATTCATAGCGAACGGAACCGCATAAACAACTTCCGGAAAGTTTTGGCATATTCTTCTCCAATCAGGGGGCAATGCTATATTGTTGAGAATTTCCTACTTTAATCAATTGCTAACTTACCTGTAAATGAGTGGCGGCAACCGGATTATGTTCGGTCAGAGCGATGTTTGGCGCTTAAAGCAATACTCTGACGTACTTGTTCGCAACCTGTGCGCAAACGCCTTGAAAGAGCTTACTTTAACCTTCCATAGATGCAACTTGCTACACGTTCAAATTGCCCCATCCGCTCTGACTGAGTAGGCTTTCAATAAACAGGGTTGGCGCACCGAAGAGCCGTATGGAGGCTACTGGCAGGCGTTTGCCATGGGTTGTTGCGGACGCCATTTTGCAGGAGTTGGAAAAGGATATTTAACGAAGCGCAATGGCTGAGGGCGTGCCAAACAAATCACGGCGCAGCAACTGATATTGCTCTGATTCTGGCCAACCTTCAATATGGCCCGCCCGAGAGGATTCGAACCTCTGACCTTTGCCTCCGGAGGGCAACGCTCTATCCAGCTGAGCTACGGGCGGTTATTGACGGTACCTGGCCTTTGTTTGCTGCCGGCTTCACCAGGGGGCATTACCAAAGCCTACCCCGGCAAGCTTACGGCCCGCAATCATACGCACTTAAACCCTGGGCGTCTATGCCTGATGAGGTGGAAAATTGCCACAAAGAGCTGTTTTGAGTTTGTTTTTTGACTTTTTTTATCCTTCTGGTCAATAAATTGACATCCCCTCCCCTATTGTGTGATTCTGTTCAGTATTCAACAAGCGCCTGTTCACACGAAAAAAGCACATTCCTACCGGGAAGGTCCAACAGTTCGGCAACAAGCGTGCGAGATGAAGGTTAACCTTGAACCGGTTTTGTGGCTATAATTCCGCCTCCTGGAATTAATGGGGCCTCGCTGGAGGCGTATCTGCTGCACACTGTATTAGTAGCCGTGATTTATTTGTCTATATTTAAGGGGATTCAACCGTGAGCCATTTGAAAAAAATTGTAAGTCTGGTATCCGCCATGGGTTTGGGGATTGTCGTTTCGGCAACGGCCTTCGCCGCATCCGAGGTGACGGACGCCATTAAGGAGCGTATTCAACCGGAGGGGCAAATCTGTATGGCGGGTGACGACTGCGCCGGCGCTTCCATGGTTCTGGCCGTCGCTGAAGGACCGCGTTCAGGTGAGACCATTTATCAATCCAAATGCCTCGCCTGCCACGGCAGCGGTGTCGCCGGGGCGCCGAAATTTGGCGACGCGGCGCAGTGGGGGCCGCGGGTTTCCCAGGGTATAGACACCCTGTACAGCCACGCTTTGAACGGTCTCAACGCCATGCCGCCCAAGGGCTTGTGCATGGATTGCTCGGAAGAGGAAATCCATGGCGCTGTCGATTATATGGTGGAAAACAGCAAGTAGAATACGGAAGGCCCTCCTCCCCCCTTGCTTTTGAAGGTAGAGAGTGGGTGAAGGTAGAGAGGGGGGCCGAACCTGCCTGAAGAGTGCCTGATCAGTCAAACATTCCCAGCAGACTGCTGATGGTCTCTTCGCCCTTGCGCTGATTTTCTTCTTTGGTCTGAGTGCCAAAACCCTCCATCTCCACCTCTTCCGCCGGCAGCTCCTCGAGAAACCGGCTCGGGGTGGTTTCGATGATTTCACCGTACTGCTTGCGCTTGCCTGCCAGCGTCATGGTCAGGGAGCGCTGGGCGCGGGTGATGCCAACATACATCAGGCGCCGCTCCTCCTCGATATTGCCCTCTTCGATACTGGTGCGGTGGGGCAACAAATCCTCCTCCAGCCCGACAATAAACACATGGGGGAATTCCAGCCCCTTGGAGGCGTGTAGTGTCATCAGCTGCACTTGGTCAGTCAGGTCCTCTTCATCCTCCTGCCGTTCCAGAAGGTCTCGCAGCACCAGCTTGGAAATGGACGCTTCGAGGCTGACGTCGTCGTTGTCATCATCGTCGTCGGATTTGTCCATCATTTTCTTGATCGAGTCGACCAGGTACCAGACATTTTCCATACGCTTTTCCGCCACCTTGGCGCTGCTGGCGTTCTGGTGCAGCCAGCCTTCGTAGTCAATGTCTGTAATCATCTCGCGAATGGCTTCCAGCGCTCTTCCGCTGGTGGCCTCGCGGCCGATATGCTGGAGCCATTCAACAAACCGCTGAACGCGTTCCAGGCCTTTCTGTGGTACCTGGGACTGGGCGCCCAGCTCCTGGCTGGCGCTGAACAGGCTGATCTCGCGCTGGGTGGCGTAGCGCCCAAGAGCCTCCAGGGTGCCGGTGCCTATCTGCCGGCGAGGCGTGTTGATAATACGCAGAAACGCATTGTCGTCATCCGGGTTCACCACCAGCCGCAGGTAGGCCATGATGTCTTTGATTTCGGCGCGGGAGAAAAAGGACGTACCACCACTGATATTGTAGGGAATCTGATGTTGCTGCAGTTTCAATTCGATCAGCCGCGACTGGAAGTTGCCCCGGTAGAGCACCGCAAAATCGCGGAACTTGATCTGCCGTTTCAGGCGCTGGGTGAGGATTTCCGTCGCTACCCGTTCGGCTTCCGCCTCCTCGTTGGCGCAGCGAATAACCCGCAGCGGTTCGCCTATGCCCATTTCACTCCACAGGGCCTTTTCAAATTCGTGGGGGTTGTTGGCGATCAGGTGGTTGGCGCTTTTCAAAATGCGAGCGGTAGAGCGGTAATTCTGCTCCAGTTTGATCAGCTGCAGGTTGGGGTAATCCTGTTTCAATTGCGAAAGGTTTTCCGGGCGCGCTCCGCGCCAGGCGTAGATCGACTGGTCGTCGTCCCCCACCACGGTCAGGGCGCCGCGGTCGCCGATCAGCTGCTGCACCAGTTGATACTGGCTGGAGTTGGTGTCCTGGTATTCGTCTACCAGCAGGTAGCGGATCTTACGCCGCCAGCGCTGTAGCACCTCCGGGCTGGAGCTAAACAGCTGTACCGGAATCAAAATAAGGTCGTCAAAGTCAACGGCATTGTACGCCAGAAGGGCTTTGTTATAGCGCTGGTAAACCATCGCTATGGATTCCTCCCCCCCGCTTTGCGCGTGGCTCAGAGCGGTTTCCGGGGCGGTAAGACTGTTTTTCCAGTTAGAGATCTGGTGCTGGACCCTATTCAAGAGGTCGGAATCCAGGTCGCCGTCTTTCAGCATCAATTCCTTTAACAGCGCCCGCGCGTCTTCAGCGTCAAAGATGGAAAAGCCCGCTTTAAACCCCAGTTGTTTGTATTCTCGGCGAATAACCTTGAGGCCGAGATTGTGAAAGGTGGAAACCGTGAGTCCCTTTGCCCCCTTGCCGACAACCAGGCTGCTCACTCGCTCCTTCATTTCCCGCGCGGCTTTATTGGTAAACGTCAAAGCGGCAATATGGCGCGCCGCCAGTCCGCACTCTTCGATCAGGTAGGCGATTTTGCGGGTAATGACGCTGGTCTTGCCGCTGCCGGCGCCAGCCAGCACCAGACAGGGTCCATCGATATAGAGTACGGCTTTGCGTTGTTGGGGGTTGAGTCTGGTCACAGAAATTACAGCTTGAGCGGGCTTAAAAGGGAACAGATTGTAGCAAGTGAGTGAGCCACTGACGAGACTCAGGCGGTACAGATTTCAACTGCCGGTTGGATTCGGGTGTGTGGCACTAATACAGAGGCTTAAAGCCCTGGGTTCCAGTTCATCGGGTGCCTTTGAGGGTAGTACCTATGGATAAATGCATGACCCTGGACGAAAGCATGCTGCCGACTTTGGCGGAAATGCAGGCTGAGAGCATTTTGTGCCAATCTATAACTGGAAGTCATAAGAAATAGATGCTACATGTTACCCAGTACTTCCCCAATGTTGCGGAAATCCTCAATGAAACTCCCAATCAACGAAGTTTGTGGGCCCTCACTTATGAGGGATAAGAGACATGGATATCAGTATTAAAATTCTCTTGATCGATGAAGAGCAGGCTGAATATTTATTGTTGGCGCAGTTGCTGAACCAGGTTGGGTGCGGTGGATATAGACTTTCCTGGTGCAACACGCTGGACGGCGGGTTGGACAAGGCTCTCTCCGGCCACTTCGATATCATACTGCTGGATTACTACTGGCGCGGCACCACCGGCTCGGACCTCCTCCGCTGCGCCCGCGCCAAAGGCTGCAGGGCGCCTATAGTGGTGATGAGCGCAGAGATGGTAGCCGAATTGGATCGGGATATTATCCGTGCCGGGGCGTCCGACTACCTGATTAAAGGTCAGGTGGACGCACAATTGCTGGAGCGGACAGTCCGCTACGCGATCGAGCGCAAAGCGGCGGAGTTAAAGCTGTCCAGACTGGCACACTACGACATCCTCACCAATGTACCCAACCGTATTCTGTTCCGCGATCGCCTGGAACACGCACTGCAACTCGCCGAACGGGGCCAGATGTCACTGACGTTGATGTACCTGGATCTCGATGGTTTCAAACAGGTAAACGATGGGTATGGTCACGATGCCGGGGATGCTCTGATCCGCGCCTGCGCTCAGCGGTTGTGCGAGTGCATGCGCAAAAGTGACTCAGTGGCCCGCATCGGCGGGGATGAATTTACCCTGTTACTGGAGGGGACGGAGCAGACCGGCGACATTGCCCACATCGCCGAAAAGGTGCTGGAAGCAGTGATTCGTCCCTACCGGATCGGCAGTCACCAGGTGCTGGTGGGGTGCAGCTTGGGAATCGCAGTATATCCGGTTGCCGGGAGGGATGCGGAAAGCCTGCTAAAGCATGCCGATCTGGCGATGTACCAGGCCAAGCAGCGCGAAGGCAGCGCCTATGTTTTTTATACCGAGGCCATGAATATTGAGGTGCACAGGCAGTTGCTGTTGGAGTCGAACTTACAGCGTGCCTTGGGCAACAATGAGTTCTGCCTCTATTACCAACCGCGGGTCGAATTATCCAGCGGCAGAGTGGTCGGCCTGGAAGCATTGTTGCGCTGGATGCACCCGCAGCGGGGGCCGACGGCGCCGGAGGCGTTTATTTCAGTGGTGGAGGACACGGGTATGATTGTCGCCCTCGGCGACTGGATCATTCGCCAGGGTTGTCAGGATCTGAATCGGTTGCTGGAGCGGGGTCGAGATCCGGGGTTTGTCGCCATTAACCTGTCGTTGCGGCAGTTTTTCGAAGGCAATCTGGTGGCGCGGGTTGCCTCGATTATAAAACAGGTTGAATGCGACGGCAGCCGCATTGAGTTCGAGCTGTCCGAAACCGCGGTGATGGAAAATATGGAAATGGTGAGCCTGCATCTTCGCGCTCTGTCGAATTTGGGGGCGAACTTTTCCCTGGACGATTTCGGCACCGGTTACTCCTCCTTTATGTACCTGCAGAGGCTGCCGATCAGGACACTCAAAATCGATCAGCGATTTATCGGCAATATCACCCGCGACGACGATGACCGTGAACTGGTAAAAGCGATGATATCCCTCGCCCACAGTCTCAATAAACAGGTGGTGGCGGTCGGTGTCGAGACCCCAGAACAACTGGCGCTATTGAGGGAATTTAACTGCGACCAAGTGCAGGGCTTTTACCTGAGCCACCCACTTGATCTAGAGTCGATCTGTCATCTTTTGAATCAGGACACGCCTTTTTCCGCTGCCACAATTCGTCATATTTGATCTCCGAACCGCCCTATTCCAACCCCGGGAATGCCTGTTTCCTTTTGTTTAATAAACCTCAAGCCAAGGGGGTGCACGGTCGCCACTGACATCCGGTCGAGCCCCCTTTAACTTCAGGAAACCAAATGAAAGGTAAACATTATGAAAAAGACTATCGCCATCACCAGTTTAGCCCTTGTTTGTGCCGCCAGTGTTCCCGCTGTATCAATGGCTGCCACCAAGACACAAAGTGCAGATGCTGTGAAACGCAACAGCGCCGAAATCACCGGACTCAAACAGGGAGCCGTTTTTACCACCTCGACAATAGCCGGTGCAGTACTCGGCGGGCCAGTTGGGTTTATTCTCGGTGCCCTGGGTGGTGCATATATGGGTGAACAAATAGAAAAGGCGGACCACGCCGATTACACAGCCTGGGAGCTGGCTGAAGCAGAGGATCAAATCGTGGAATTGCACACACAACTGGCCAGTGCCAACAACGCCGTAGAAAATTTATCCAACGTCGCTATGCAAAGTCTGGAGTTTCAGGTGCTGTTTCACACTGGAGAGGACCAACTGAACACCCGCAGCGTAAAACGTGTGGAAGCGCTGGGGCGCTACCTGGAGAAAAACCCGGGTTTGAGTGTGCGTTTGGTAGGCCGCGCCGATCCGCGCGGAACCGATGAATACAATAACGTGCTGTCTGAGCATCGTGCTTTGGCGGTACAAAATGCCCTGGAGACCTATGGTATTGAAAGCCATCGTATTGAGCGCCGCGCCTACGGGGCCAGCCAGTCGACCGCCGCTAAAGGCGATCACGAGGCCTATGCTTTGGAACGCCGTGTTGATATTGAAGTATTCAACCCGGCTGCAAAAGGATTTGCGCAATTGAATTGAGTGGTGGGAACACGCCCTGGTGTGATGCAATTTTGCGTGGCATCAGGGTCGACCATGATCGTCAGAGTTTCCAAATCCCCCTTTCGCGGGTATAAGGCTGGACACGGTAACTTCTCAATAACCCGGGGTATTCGTGTCTTCGATCCGCCGGCGCTCAAATCCAATCCCTTTATCGATCTGCGTTCGGTAACGGCGGATATCCAAGTGGAAATGCGCTATTTCGGCAGCGACAAATTTGTCGGCGCTCCGGTTGCGGATTATCAGGCCAATCGCTGTTTACTGGTTCCCGAGGCTGCCCCGGCTCAGGCGAGTGTGCAGCGCAGATTGCAGTGCTTCCAGCATTTCCTTGTATTTTCCTTTGTGGACCAGGGGTGTTTCAGCGGGTTTAGGGTGGATGCCTCGGCTCACTCAAAGGCGGTAATATGTCGGGCAGCCGGCTGGCTAGTATGGTTTTGCTGGTTCCTGCGGGCCGCAAATCCTGGCTGCAATATATTGTAAGTTACTTTTCTTGGCATCTATGCTTTGATATCATTGTCCGCATTTTATGCAACGCCTGTTGATTGATTAATGAGCGCAACTACCCTTGAGCAGTTTGTCGAAGACAATTTTGGCAAAGAGATATTGAAAAAGCTTGAGAGTCGGCATCGTGGCGGCATAAATAATGCAAAAGGCAACAGTCATGAAACACACTTTGCCGTCTATAAAATAGCAAAATTTTATGCAGAATCTCAGAACGATGCCGGTCATATTAACATACAAGCCCAAGCCCAAGCGTTTGTTGACGATCTGGTGATATCAAACCGGCAGGCTGAAACTAAATACAGCTATCAATTAAAGGATTCGGTATCGGTCTCATGGACCGGGCAGAAGGGCATTCAGGCGGATTTTGAGTTGCAGTATAGAGTTGACAACGATCACTATGGCATTGCCAATCCAGAAACGGTCTTGGTGCTAGCTAACAGAGACGTTTACGAGAAGCTCGTTTCAACTGTCCCAAAATGCATTCAGTCTCACACTCGGTGCATCTACTTCGAAAACCCCGCATCGCCGAATGTATTGATACTTGAAAATCAGGAGTTTCGTACTGCAATTACTCAACTAAGCACTTCTTCTGAGCCAGACATACTATTTGCGGTAGCCCAAAACCTGATAGGCGCATGGGGCCTTCTGAGTGAGTCTGAGGTCACTGTCAAAGAAATCGTTGATAAAGCGCGGAAAGGCGCTAATCCGAACTTCTTTAAGAGTGACGATGATGTAGACCTCGATATTGACAACGAGCTAAAAATGGCACTTGACAATATTAATGGCTTGAGCTTTGATGTAAAAAACGGCTATTTAAGCTACTCTTTCTCCCGTAATGGCAATGAGTTCAGTGGAACAGTGAAACCAAGAGTAGGTACTGAGCAGTTTCGTGCCATAAGTAACGAGATAATAACTAATAAACCCTCGACAATTTTTGCTCTTGCTCAGATCGCAATGAGTACCGGGGAGCAGGCATGATTTCTAAACAGTCAAACCGGATATTCAGAGATAAAAACGATGTTCAAGGACAAATTCTTCTGAATCGCCTTTTAGAATCCGATATAAGCGCAGGTGACTACCGAGAAACTATGTTTAAAATCGGTTGCCATCTGGGTCAAAGCCTCAGCCAACTTGTTGAACGCGATAAAAAGTATTGTGTTGTTTCAACAGTGGAAGATGCCGATTACCTTGCAAAAGGTATAATCGACGTTCTTAGGAAGAAAGCTTCTACTATTTTTCTTGTTTGTCTTTGGAATCAGCGTTCAACTGTTGAAGAAACCAATACCAGTATAGCGCCGATATATAATCGATTTTATCAAGCAGGCTACGAGCAAGCTGATGACTTTATTGTTGTAAAGTCCATCATTTCTGGTTCATGCGTTGTAAAAACGAATATCACGGAAATATTTCAACGCGTTCAGCCAAAGGCTATCCATGTGGTTGCCCCGGTAATGCACATTGAATCCGAGTTCAAATTAAGAAGTGAATTTCCTGAGAGGATATCAAGCCGTTTCGACTTTACCTATATAGCTCAGGACAGTATTCGCGATGAAGCATCAGGAGAAGTTTCTCCTGGATTAGGCGGAAACGTCTATGAAAAACTTGGATTTATAGATCAATCTGACAAAAATAGCTATTTTCCAGAAATCGTTAAAGAACGTCTATCTGCATAGCAACTGGGTCGGGCTGCTTTGTTTGCAGCCCGACCCTAAATTGGCTTTTTCAAGCGACGACATTTTTACATCTCTTCCCTCACCCGGATAAAACTCGCAAACCGCGGAATACCGTTTTGGGTTTTGCCGATATATTGGTAGGTAATGGTGCTGCCGACAGCTGGTGGCTCGGCGCGTTCGGCATCGGAAAACCCGGTGCCGATTTTAAACTCCAATTGTTCGGGAGTCTTGACCAACAGCGCGCCCAGCATTCCCTTGTATTTTCCTTTGCCGGGGAGGTGGGCGATGACCACCGCTTCGGCATCGTGGTAGCGCTTGAGTTTCAACAGGTCGTCCGTGCGCCCGGCACGGTAGCGGGAATTGCCTTTGTGGAGCATCAACCCCTCGCCGTTTTTTCGTATTACCCGTTCCAGTTGCGCCGTCAGTTGCCGGTGGTCGGCGACTTTATACTGTTTGATCAATTGCAAATAGGGCGTTTTGATATCGCTAAACAGCGTCTGCAATATTCGCAGTCGCGTGTCGAAAATTTTATCGCTCGCCGGCAGGTCGAAGACCATAAATCGAATGCGCCGCCAGGCGGCGTGCTTTGGCGTTTTGCGACGCACTATGCCGGAGAGTTCGGCAAAGGTGCCGCGCCCCATCCAGAGTTCCCCGTCCAGGGGCGTATCGGGAAACCCGGCGCTAAACCAGGTGGGAGCGTGAATGACATTACCGCGTCGCGACAGCAGGCGGGTGCCGGTCCAGTAGGCACGCACGCCGTCGAGTTTTTCACTGATCCAGTAATCGCGCACAATGACGGAGTCGCTGTAAACATTGGCCAGCAACAGTGGCGGCGGTGGCGCGCCGGCGGCCTTTGTTGATAGAGCGGAAGCAAGGCAAAAAAAGAAACAAATAAAAATAGAAAAACAATAAAAATGCAGGTTGCGAAACACGGTCTATCCTCCTTGATTGAATCCATGTTGATGTGAAAGTTAGGCTTCGTTCATCGATTGGCAGCGTTAGTGGACGAAACGATGAACGAGGCCGAAATTTAAGACTCGCAGATGGAGTTCAGTTTTCCCTCCGGTCCAGTGTTCGGTAACTGAGCGCCTCGGTTATATGTCGGGTTTGCAGGGGTTCACTGCCGCTCATATCCGCCAGTGTGCGGGCTACTTTTAACGTGCGGTAGTAGGCGCGTGCGGACAACCCCATGTTTTCCATCGCTTGGTCGAGCAGTGCCCTTTGCTTTTCATTCAGGGCACAGACCTTTTCCAATTCGCGGTTTTGCAACTCGGCGTTGGTTTTATCCTGGCGCTGGAGTTGCAACGTCCGGGTTTTGGCAACGCGGTCGCGTACCTCCGCGCTGGCTTCACCGGCAGAGACGTTGTGTAACTCCCCCTTTTTTAATGGCATTACCGGTACATGCAGATCGATCCGGTCCAGCAGAGGGCCGGAAATTTTGCCGCGGTAGCGGCGGATCTGCTCGGGTGTGCAGTTGCATTGAAGACCGCTGTTACCCTGGGGGGAAGTACCCAGGTACCCGCAGGGGCACGGATTAAAGGCCGATACGAGTAAAACTTCGGCCGGGAAGCGCACCTGTGCCCTGGCCCGGGAAATATGAATAAAGCCCGATTCCAGTGGTTCGCGCAGCACTTCCAGAACATGCTTTTGAAACTCCGGCAGTTCATCGAGAAAAAGCACGCCTTTGTGGGCCAGGGATATTTCACCGGGTTTGGGGTGGCTGCCACCGCCGACCAACGCGGCGGCTGAGGAAGTGTGGTGGGGGGCTCGAAAAGGGCGCTGGTACCAGTTTTCAGCGCGCAGGCCCCCGGCTACTGAATGCACCGCCGCCACTTCGAGTGCCTCGGCTTCACGCAAGGGTGGCAAAATACCGGGCAGGCGGCTGGCCAGCATGGTTTTGCCGGTTCCCGGCGGACCGTAAAAAATAATGTTATGACTGCCGCTGGCGGCTATTTCCAGAGCTCGGCGGGCCTGGGACTGGCCTTTGATGTCGGCGAGATCGGGTGCTTCCAGGCGGGCATTGGCCTCACGCTTACAGGCCCGGGACAGCGGTTGCTTGCGATGCAGGTGAGCGCAGATACGCAACAGACTGGTGCCGCCAAACACTTCGGTGCGGCTGCTGAAGGCGGCTTCGCCGGCGTTCTGGTCGGGCACGATCAGCTGACGGTTTTCCTGACCACAGGCAATGGCTGCGGGAAGGCAGCCGCTGACCTGGCGCAGTTGTCCGGACAGTGCCAATTCGCCGAGAAATTCACAATTGCGCAGGGATTCCTCCGGGATTTGCCCGGAGGCGGCGAGAATGCCGAGGGCGATAGGGAGGTCGTAACGGCCGCCCTCTTTGGGAAGGTCCGCCGGAGCCAGGTTGATGATGATGCGCCTCGCCGGGAAGTCGAAATGGCTGTTAATCAGCGCGCTGCGCACGCGGTCTTTGCTCTCTTTAACCGCGGTTTCCGGCAGGCCGACAATCGCAAGCCCGGGCAGGCCGTTGGATAAATGGGTTTCCACTGTGACCAGCGGGGCTTCGATACCCAACTGGGCGCGGCTGTAGACGATGGCGAGTGACATTGCGCATTCCTTGCTTTTCAGTCTGTCCATAGATGAGTGCTGTTAACTATATCAGGTAGCGCTATGTGGTCAACCGGCCGTTAGTCATGTTGGCAGGAAGAGCCTCTTAAAAAAGACAGATATACCCAAAGCGTTTGAGATTTAGACCTCCAGAGCACGCCCTTTTTTGCCCCTGGCCGCGTCGCTCCTCCTACCGTGGGGCCCGCCACGCGGCGTCGTCACTCCTTGCCAGGAACAAAAATTGACGCACTCTGAAGACCTAAATCTCAAACGCTTTGGGTATAGATTGCGGCGAGACAAGATTCCACCGATCTGCCCTAAGCCTGCCACTCAAGTGCTGTGAAATCATGTTGGGTTAATTCGCTAATTCGAGAAAAAGTGCTTAACTTAAGTTATTGCAAAGATTCATCTGTAAGAACCACTTCTCCGTGGCTGGTTCTATTCTTTGTTTAAGTCAACGCCGCTTTTTATCTAAAACACAATACTTGAAATTGGTTCAGCGACATCAGGCACAGACTACTTTGGCGCATTGTGTGTCAGGGAGCTGAAATTGGGTTTTATGGATAGCGGCCGTAGGCGGTGCGCTTAATATATTTTGGTTTAAAATTTTGTGGCTTAAAACTTTTTCTTTTATTGCTGCACTTGAGGTGGTTTTAGCGATTGGGGTGCCGTGCTCAGCCAGCGCGTCCGTCGACTCGAGGCAGTTTCGCTTTTTTCACACCGATGAAGGGGACGGATTATCCCAGTCTTCCGTCACAGCGATCACCCAGGACAGCAAGGGATTTGTCTGGCTCGGTACCCTCAACGGGCTGCTGCGTATAGGTGTGGATGGTAGCCGCAAGGTTTTTCGCTTACCGGCTTCGCAGCCCAATGCCAATTTAAAAAATGCATTTAGTTCGATCAGCAGCATCGACGTCCGCGCCACTGATAAATCCGGTAACTGGAGTGCCCACGAACTCTCTTTGCCGATAAACATTATTCCCCCCTGGTGGCTCACCTGGCAGGCAAAGGTGGCATTTGTGCTATCGCTTTGCGTTGTCATTTATCTGGGCTACCGTGTCAGATCCTGGCAGATTCACGTCTATGCCAAGCGGCTTGAGCGGGAGGTTGAAGACCGCACTCACTTGTTGCGGGAGTACAACCAGCAGTTGAAGGTTACGGCGCGCACCGATTATCTGACCGGGTTGCCGAATCGGCGTTATTTTCTGGAGGAGGCGGAACGCCACTATGCGAGCCTTTTGCGTACCCAGAGGAAATTCAGTGTGTTACTCATGGATGTAGACCACTTCAAATCCATTAACGATCAGTGGGGGCACGAAGGGGGTGACTATGTTCTGGTCGAGCTGGCCAGCCGATTGTGCAGTACTTGCCGGCAAATGGATTTGATTGCTCGCTGGGGTGGCGAAGAGTTTATTATGCTGTTTCCCGAAAGCGATATTCACGCCTGTCTGGCGGCGGTGGAAAAGGTAAAACGCAGTATTATCGCGCGACCTTTTCATTATAAAGGCAATCACTTTTATATCACTGTCACTATCGGAGTTGCCGAGGTATCAGCCGGGGTTGCTCTGGAGCAGTCTATAAACGACGCCGATAAGGCGCTTTATCGAGGTAAAAAAAGTGGCAGAAACTGTATACGTTACGCCTTGCAATAATCTTTACCCTATGGTTGCATAAATTTTCGAGCTCAGGACCTTTTAGAGCGGTATTTTCAGGGGCGCGCGCAGATTTTTCTAACCGGAGCAGAGCACACCCTATGTGAGGATTAGAAAAATTGAGCACGACCCTGAAAATGCTGCTATAGAAGGAGCGAAGCGGTCCTGGGACGAAAATTTATGCAACCATAGGGTTTAATGTGCTTCTGGCTTTTCATCGGGGCAGTGTTGTTCGGTTGGTTCTCCGATAGATTGCTGCAGGAGTGCCAACTCTTTTTCCAATGACTCCAACTTTTCCCGCGTACGCAACAGCACGCTTACCTGTGCATCGAACTCCTCACGGGTAACCAGATTTAACCGACGTAGAGCGGACTCCAGCAATGCCTGTAATTCTTTGTGGGGCAGTATTTCTCTTGCGGATTCCGTTGTTGCTCCGGAATGATTTGACAAGGCTTTATTTATATCTTCAAAAAGTTGTTTTGATAGTTTTGCCAGCATTTTTCAGGTCCTGGAGACGTATTTCAACGCACAATTGTAACTTGATTTAACAAATAAGCGATATATTACGCTTTAGCGCACCAAAACTGAACTGTCCTTGGTGCACGAGTCGTTTTTTTGCTCGCATTTGGTGCGCCGGCACTTGTCATCGCATTCAAATTATCTATGTTTGAGGGCTGGTTCATATTTAACTTATTGATTTTGATAGGTTTCATAGAGTTGGCCCGGTCTATGCACATTCCATTTGTGACTTCTAACTCAGATAGGGACCGCAGTTGTTACGGGTGGCACCGAGTAAGGGGTTGAAAGAATAATATCCTGGAGGAAGGAAATGAAAAAGAATATGCAACTGGTAGCTGCAATCGCTCTGACATCAAGTGCGATAATGACAGCGACAACTCCGGCGTCTGCAGATGTTTCCGCCAACGTGGGACTGGTGTCTGAATATTACTTTCGCGGTGTCAATCTAGGTGATGCAGGTGTTTACGCCTTCGAGGCGGCCGGGTTTTATGCCGGCACCTGGTGGATCGACGATGGTACTGGTGGCAGTGATAATGGCGTCGCAGGAGGCGACGGCATGGAAACGGATTTTTATCTGGGTTACAACTTCGACATTAACGAAACGTTTTCTATCGGTCTCGGCTATACCCGCTACGAGTATACCAATTCGAGTGATTTCGAGCACGAAATAGCGTTGAGCGCAGGCTTTGGTCCTGTCAGCCTCGAATATGCGACAGGCGAGGATGACAATGACGTGGGCGAGACGACAGACTACGATTTTTTCGCTGTCAGTTGGAGCGGGGAAATTTTTGGGGCCAAAATCGGTACCTTTGAAAACGATGATACTGATGACGCATACGATTATCTTGAGCTCTCTGCATCGGGAGAAGTCGTCGGGCTGGATATGACCTTCTCGGTTGGAAAAACCACCAATGTGGAATCTGCTGGTAGCGATGTTTCCAGTGGCGATGGTTATATGGTGCTGGACATCAGCAAGAGTTTCGATCTTTAAATCAATCCTTCAATGCCGGGTAAA
>JARROD010000053.1:0-14759 GCA_037384225.1 Exilibacterium sp. | reverse complement strand
CAACTGCTCGCTTACCGCAAAGCCCAGGAAGCGGTGATGATACCGCCGGCGGCTGTTGGGTATGCCAGATCTTTTTTTCTACCGTTACTGGTATTGCTGGTTTGTTACCTTATTTTTTTCCACAACGCAGAATTTAATTTTCCTCTGGTTCTGGTGCTCGCCGTTTTTGGCACCGGATTTATTTGGCTCTTTGATATTGTATATCTCGGGAAAAAGCGACGCCGGTTGATAGACAAGGTGGATAAGCAACTTCTGTGTTTCGAGGATGATGCTGAAAAGGAAGATGGAAACCAGATAAGTGTCAGAGAGATTGCGGCCAAGGAGCCATTGGAAGTGGAGTACTCAAAGTCATTCTTCCCTGTGCTGCTGTTAGTGCTGGTGCTGCGGTCATTTCTGGTGGAGCCGTTTCAAATACCCTCGGCCTCTATGGTACCGACTCTGGAGATAGGTGATTTTATTCTGGTTAACAAGTTCACCTATGGTATTAGGCTACCGGTGCTGCGCAATAAAATTATCGAAATCAACGAACCTGAGCGCGGCGATGTCATGGTGTTTTTCCCCCCGCATAAGAATGTGTATTTTATCAAACGGGTTATCGGCTTGCCGGGCGACGAGATTCGCTATATCAATAATGTTCTCTACGTAAACGGGAAAATGATGCCACAGCAGCATGTCGCCTCGTTGCCGGCGGGCAATCCACAATACCAGATCATGAAAGAAAACCTCAATGGTGTCGAACACATTATGCGCAAGCATATGGTGCCGGGTCGTTTGAGTGTGAGCGGTGTCTGGGTCGTGCCGGAGGGGCACTACTTTATGATGGGAGATAACCGCGATAACAGCTCAGATAGCCGCGAGTGGGGGCCGGTGCCGGAAAAAAACATTGTAGGTAAGGCTTTTGGTATATGGATGCACTGGGAAAATTTTCTGAGCATACCCAGCTTTAGTCGGGTTGGGGTAATACAATAATTGATAACGGGGGACGGGTATGAATACCGGTGTGAATGAGCGCGGTTTTTTATCGCTGAAAGTACTTCTGATATTAGTGATAGCCGGTTGTTTTTTCACCTTTGGTTTTATAACTGTACCGACTTATTTGGACAATCGATTTGTCGAATCAGCACTGAAGACGGCTGGTGAAATGGAGCCCTCCCTGCATAAGCTGTCAAAATCGGAAATCAAAGGCAGAATCCAGAAAGTGTTTACACTCAATAATGTTCGGGGAGAACCTTCTGAGGCGATCGAAGTCGTGCGACTCAAAGAAAAAACTTTTGTTAATGTCAATTATGCAGTAAGAAAGAATCTATTTCGAAACCTGGATGTTATTATGACTTTTGAAAATCAACTGGATTCTTCACGCCCGGATTTATGTTGTAAACCGGTCAACATTCCGGAAAAAAATCAAAGTGAACGACATTAACCTGCAGCGACTGTTCAGCCGTATTGGTTACCGGTTTCAGGATATCGAACTGGTAACTCTGGCGTTGACCCACCGCAGTAAGGGGGCTCGCAACAATGAACGCCTGGAATTCCTCGGAGACTCTATCTTAAACTTCACTATCGGCGAGGCTTTGTACCGCCGGTTCCCCGACGCTAAAGAAGGGCAGTTGAGTCGCCTGCGTGCACAGTTGGTAAAGGGAGAGACTCTGTCTGAGATAGCGCGTGAATTTAATCTGGGTGATTGTTTGCATCTTGGTGAAGGGGAATTGAAAAGCGGTGGGCACAGACGCGATTCGATACTGGCCGATGCGGTGGAAGGACTAATAGGCGCTATCTACATAGAAGCTGGAATCGAAATCTGCCAGCAGCGAATCCTGGCCTGGTACAATTCCCGGATACAACAGCAGACGCTGGCGACTACACAGAAAGACCCGAAAACACAGCTACAGGAGTACTTGCAGGCACGGCATGCGCCATTGCCGGAATACAATGTCATCGATATTAGCGGCGAAGCCCACGCCCAGCAGTTTACCGTTGAATGCCGTGTAGCACTATTGAAACAGCCTACCTGCGCGAAAGCAAACAGCCGTCGGGCGGCGGAAAAGCTGTCGGCATTAAGGGCATTACAAGAGTTACAAAATTGAAATGAATAATCAATGCGCCAGTCGCTGTGGCTATGTCGCAATTGTGGGGCGGCCTAATGTGGGTAAGTCGACGCTGCTCAATCATTTGTTAAAGCAAAAAATCAGTATTACCTCGCGTAAACCACAAACGACGCGACACAATGTATTAGGGATAAAAACCGAAGGTAATGTACAGATTCTATTCGTGGATACGCCTGGCCTGCACCTGAAACACGGCAAAGCGTTAAACCGATATATGAACCGGGCAGCGAGCACTGCGATTAATGACGTCGACCTTGTGGTGTTTGTGGTGGATAAATTAAGCTGGACGGAAGAGGACGAAATGGTTGCAAGCCGTATCCAGAACGTCCGTTGTCCGGTTATTCTGGCAGTTAATAAAGTGGATGAAATAGACCATAAAGAAAGTCTATTGCCACACCTTAAGTCTTTGTCGGACCAGTTATCGATCGAAGAAATAGTCCCCGTTTCCGCATTAAAAGGCCACAACCTTGATGCACTGGAGACATTGATCACGGAGCGGTTACCGGAAGGCGTACATTTTTTTCCTCACGACCAGGTTACCGATCGCAGTTCCCGTTTTATGGCCGCGGAGATGGTACGGGAAAAGATTACCCGGCAGTTGGGAGCAGAGTTGCCTTACCAGATGACGGTTGAAATCGAGGAGTTTTCTCAACAAGGCAAAACACTGCATATCAGCGCGTTGATATTGGTTGAACGGGAGAGTCAAAAAAGGATACTGATTGGCGACAAGGGCGCGCGGATAAAAAATATAGGCCAGCAGGCGCGGATTGATATGGAGACTATGTTTGGCGGTAAGGTAATGCTGAATTTGTGGGTGAAAGTGAAATCCGGGTGGTCCGATGACGAGCGGGCCCTGCGCAGTTTAGGTTATGACGACCCGAAAAACTGAATTAATGGCCGGTTATGTTTTGCATACCCGGCCCTACCGCGATACCAGTCTGATTGTTGAATTGTTGACAGAGCAACTGGGTCGTGTTGCCGCTGTGGCTCGGGGGGCACGTAAAAGCAGACAGCGCCAGTCATTACAGCCGTTCATACCGTTGCTGATCTCCTGCCTGGGCAAGGGCGAGTTAAAGACGTTGGCTGCGGTTGAGCCAGCCGGTCAGTTTTTTGCGTATACCGGGCGCACACTTTTTAGTGGCCTGTATGTGAATGAGTTGATAATGAGGCTGCTACCCGTGGCTGACCCGTATCCACGGATTTTTTATCTTTACGCGGAATTATTGGCGGCTTTACAACAAATTGAAGCTTCCATATTCGACCCGGCTGTAATCGAGGAACTGCTGCGAAAATTTGAATTTTCCCTTTTGGAAGAATTGGGTTATGCCATTGTATTGGATACCGAGTTTGAAACGGGAGAGCCGGTGCGGGAAGGGCGGATATACCGCTATGAGGCAGAGCAGGGATTTGCCAGAGTTGTGAGTGATGCTCAAGCAAGCGAAGGATCAAATAACACGGAAGCGTTTTTTGCCGGAGAGGAGCTGTGTTGTATCGCCGTGAGCGACTACAGACGAGCCGCAACAAGGCGGACGGCAAAGCGTTTGATACGCTTGGCGTTGAGGCCTCATTTAGGCAACAGGGCGCTTAAAAGTCGTGAGTTATTTACGCAGTTGTTGAAACGAAAGCGTTAAATCTAAACACAATCGGCCTGGGCGAACGCTTCATCGATATCATGCGCGAGGGCCCACTCTTGCACCCGATCTATTTCAGCCGACACCGCCATGACCAGTGTGTCGATATTTTCTTTCTGTCCTTTCTGTAGGCGTGTATCCAGTTCTGCGCACATTCTCCTCAGTCTGGGTACACCGCAGTAACAACAACCCCCATGCAGTTGATGAATCTGATTTTCCAGTTTGATGTAGTCCCTGCTCGCCAGGGATTGGCCTATAGCTTCTACCTGTTTACCCAGTGAATCGACCAACATATTGAGCATATCTTTCGCCAGTACCGCTTTGCCATTGGTGAGGCGCAGAGACTCGTTTATATCTACCACGGGCATTTCTGCCGGAATATTTTCAGGGGTTATATCTTCAGGGTGTTTATTTTCCAGGACAGCCTCATTATCGGTAGTTGTATTGGCCTTGAGTTCTACCTGTCGTGAAAGCTTGATCCAGCGGTTTATGATATTGGACAGCTGCGCTTCTGTAGCGGGTTTGCTCTGATAGTCATCCATCCCTGCCAACAAGAGTTGAGTGCGTTGCTCGGACAGCACATGGGCGGTTAGCGCGATAATCGGTGTGCGCTGGCCTTTGCGCTCCTGGCTGCGTATACGCTGTGTCGTTTCCAGACCGTCCATTCCCGGCATCTGGATATCCATAAATATTAAATCAAACGCCTGCTGATTAACACACTGCAAGGCTTCCAGGCCACTGGCGGCCAGGGTAGCGTCAACTTTTAATCCGGCCAGAATTTCACCGATAAGATTAAGATTGGATGCGTTGTCGTCGACAACCAGCACTTTTGGTGTCTTGCCTTCATTCACCACCTGAATGCTAGGGACGGATACCACGGGTTTGTCATTGCCAGTGTTCAGAGCCAATTGTACGCACAAGGCCTGATATAAACGATCATGGTAAACCGGTTTATTGACGGTGACGGCGGAGGTTTGCAGGATTTCCTCATTGATTTGTCGCTGGGTGCAAGGTGATGTCAGTAACACAGCCTTGCAGTGAAAGTGCTGTTCCAACTGGTTGATTAAACTGCGCAGGGTTTCCGAACAGATATTTTCGTCATAGGCCAGCGTGTCGAGAATTAACACATTGACGGGGGCGAGAGTTTCCCGGGCCTCTTTTATGGTTGGCAGAATGTCGTGAAAACAAGACAGCTTTGTCACCGTCGTTTGCCAGGTTTTCAGGTAATTGCCCAGTTGCACTAGCGACATGCTATTGCTGTCGAATACAGCGACATGCTGGTTGCGTAGCAGGTTGAAATTTTCCCTTTGCTCGATATTGTCCTTAACATTGTCCAGCCCGAGTATGGCGGTAAACCAGAAAGTGGCGCCTTGTCCGGCGTCACTTTCGACTCCAATTTCCCCGCCCATTCGTTCAACCAGTCCTTTGGAGATAGCAAGCCCCAGACCTGTACCCCCGTGTTTGCGTGAACTCGATGTATCGGCCTGGGAAAATGCATTGAACAGCATTTTCTGCTGTTCATCGGAAAGTCCGATCCCGGCGTCTGAAACGAGGAATTTTAATCGTGCCTGGGATTGATCGATACTTTCGCAGATCACTCTGACAATAACATTACCTTTGCTGGAAAACTTGATGGCATTGCTGACCAGGTTTGTCAGAATTTGCTTCAGGCGTAGCGGATCACCCATCAGGTATAAAGGTGCATCCTGCTCGATAATCGGTATCAGCTGAAGCTGTTTTTCATTGGCTGCAGGGGCGAGAATCTGCAATGTCTGCTCGATTGTCTGGCGCAGGTGCAGGGGAATATAGTCCAGCATTAAACGTCCGGCTTCAATTCGGGAGAAGTCCAGAATGTCGTTGATAATGGTCAGCAATCCCTGGGAGGAAGTTTCGATTGCCTGCAGATATTCTCGCTGTTGAGGGTTCAACTCCGTCTTTAGTAGCAGTGTGGCAAAACCGACAATACCGCTGAGGGGCGTGCGTATTTCATGACTGGTGTTGGCGAGAAATTCCGATTTTATACGGCTTGCTGCCAATGCTCCTTTACGCGCCAGATCCAGCTCTATATTCTGGATTTCCACGGTTTCCAGTGTTTCCCGCAGATCCTCGGTCGACTGGTCGATATGCTGTTGCATTTCCTGTTTGGATTTATGCAGCAGCGCGGCCATGGTGTTAACAGATTCAGCCAGCTCATTAAATTCGTTGTCTTTGTCGATTTCAATGCGGGTATTGAGATTGCCCTGTGCCAATTGGTCGATCCCTTGTTTCATTTTTACCAGAGGTACGGAAACGGCGTTGTTTAAATCCATGGTCAACAATGCCGTGCAACCCAGCACTAGAATCATGGTGGACAGGGCGATCATCACTCCCCGGTATTTCATCAGGGTAGAAGAGGTCGTGTTTATTTCCAGCATCAACCAACCCGCGGGCTTTTCAGAATGGACAGTGTGGATTGGAGTGATAAAATAGTAGCGGTTTTTGTTTTTCAGGCTGACAGACTTTTCGGTGTAAATAGCGCTGTCCGGAAAATTCTGTGGTGGCGTGATGCGACTTCCGGCGCGGGCGGTTGTCGAGCCCCTGGCGCTCAATATTTGCACGGCTTTTACGCCCGGTTCCTCCAGAGCTGTGTTCAGGAGTGTCTGCAGCATTGCCGTGTTCCCTGAATTACGGGTAAATTCCACCAGTCTCGCTAGTTGTTCACCGGCTACCGCTCCTCGCTGGGCGGGTATCGCGTCCAATTGAGAGAGATACAGTGCTGTTAGCCCGACACCGAGTAAGAAACAGATCAACAGAGTTGGAATCAAGGTTAATAACAGGATTCTGTTTCTGATTGTCTTGCGAAGCATATTTGTGATCCATTTAATTGAATATCCGCTAACATAGTATCCGCTGCCCGCTGCTTTTTTACCCTATCATATTCGGAGTGTGATCGAGCGTAGCGAACCTATATTATGGCAGCGTTCGACTAGGTTTACGGGTGCCGGAGTGTTAGATTAAAGCCCCCTGTAACGCCTGAGGGCCTAAGCTTATTGCTATTTGTTTGGTTTATTTGCCCATAATTCATGACACAATAATAAGGGATTAATGTCTATTTGCTGTTCGGGAATTTCCGTGAGGTGGCGGATTATCTCGTATAATGCGTGGTTTAGAGAAGGCAAACTATGGATTACCCCACAATTGAATCCTGTATTGGAAATACGCCGCTGGTGAGACTCCAGCGGCTTGCTGGCGACACCAGCAATACCGTTCTGGTCAAGCTGGAAGGTAATAACCCTGCCGGATCGGTCAAAGACCGTCCAGCGCTGTCGATGATCAACTGTGCCGAGCAGCGCGGTGAAATCAGACCCGGGGATACCCTGATTGAAGCGACCAGCGGTAACACCGGTATAGCCCTGGCGATGGCGGCAGCCATAAAAGGTTATCGTATGGTATTGATCATGCCTGATAATATGACCGCCGAGCGTAAAGCGGCGATGACCGCTTATGGTGCGCAGCTTATTTCCGTAACCCAGGAAGAAGGCATGGAAGGCGCTCGGGATCTCGCCAAGGCCATGGAAGCCGAGGGCAAGGGAAAAGTGCTGGATCAGTTTGGCAACCGGGACAATCCCAAGGCTCATTATGAGGCCACTGGCCCCGAGTTGTGGCAGCAAACTGCGGGCGGCATTACCCACCTGGTCAGCTCCATGGGGACTACGGGAACGATCATGGGGGTATCGAAATATTTAAAGGAGCGCAACCCGGAGATTCAGGTTATCGGCCTGCAGCCAGAGGAAGGCGCCGCAATTCCCGGTATCCGACGCTGGCCTAAGGCGTATCTACCCTCTATTTTCGAGGCGCAAAGGGTCGACGAGGTTATGAATATATCCCAGCGCGAGGCCGAAGAAACCATGCGCAACCTGGCCCGGGTCGAGGGTATCTTTTGCGGGGTCTCTTCCGGTGGCGCTGTGGCTGGGGCCCTACATCTGAACCAGGAACTGAAAAATGCCGTAATAGTGGCGATTATCTGTGACAGAGGTGATCGCTATTTATCCTCTGGGTTGTTTGATTGAATTCAAATAAGACGTAGAAGCCAAGAAAGTGTAACTTCTCAATAACCCGGCTTAGGCACAGCGTCAGGCGGACGTCCGCCGGATCGGCACAAAGACCCCGGGTTATTGAGAAGTTTCAAGAAAGCGAGATATACCCAAAGCGTTTGAGATTTAGGTGCACAGAGCACGCCCCTTTTTGTCCCTGGCAGCGTTGCTCCGTCCGGCCGCTCCAGGCATTCGCGGCGCTAGCGCCCTCACATGGGGCCTGCCATGCAGCGCTGATTTTATGGGGGCACACGGGCGACAATCGTATTTGTCGGCGGTTGGGAATTGGTGTCGACCCTTATTGTCTATGTAGCCTGTAACCCGACGAATCGGCCCGCGGGTGGATCTGTGCTGCACAGGTCCAGTTTTGACAGGTCCAGTTGTTACAGAGCTGGCGCACAGTATTGATTTTGGTATAGAGGGTTACATTGTGGTTAGAGTAATGCCGCCAAAAAATATAATAAATTATGGTTAAAGTAAGAGAAGATCACCCCGTTACCGCTGACGGTAACGTCGATATTACAGCCTGGATAATCCGCGTGGTTGATGTCGCGGGGCTATCTCAGGGCGCGGTAGTGAAGCTGCGTCAAGCTTGCGATCTGAGCCTGAAAGCGGAAACGGAAGCCAATGAGGCTGAACATATCTGGGCTGAAGGTACCAGCAGTTTTCGCACCGGGTTGGAAATGGCGGAAATACTCGCCGATCTGAAACTGGACAGAAACTCCCTTATCGCCGCTATTTTGTACCGCGCTGTGCGCGAAAGCAAACTGTCTCTGGAGGTGGTCAGGGAGAAATTCGGCAAAACGGTCGCGAAACTTATTGAAGGGATTCAGGGTATGGCCGTGATCGCCACCCTGCGCTACGACTCCGAGGGGGGCGTACTCGGAAAGCATTCCCAGAGTCAAGCGGACAATATCCGAAAAATGCTGGTGGCCATGGTGGACGATGTCCGCGTGGCACTGATTAAATTAGCGGAGCGCACCTGTGCGATCCGCGCCGTCAAGCAGGCAACAGAAGAAAAGCGTCGCCGGGTGGCCAAAGAAGTGGCAGATGTTTACGCGCCATTGGCGCATCGCCTGGGTATCGGCCATATCAAATGGGAGCTCGAAGATCTCGCGTTTCGCTACCTTGAACCCGATGACTATAAACATATCGCCAGGCTTCTGGACGAGCGGCGGGTGGATCGTGAGAACTATATCGCAGCGGTGATAAAAACCCTGCAGAATGAATTGTCGAAGGTAGCCATTGAAGCCCATATTTCCGGCCGCGCCAAGCATATCTACAGTATCTGGCGCAAAATGCGACGCAAGGGTATCGGTTTTTCTCAGGTTTATGATATTAGGGCTGTGCGGGTTCTGGCGCCGACTATACGTGACTGCTACTTTGTTCTCGGTATAGTGCACAGCCTGTGGCGCAATATTCCCAACGAATTTGACGATTATATCGCCTCTCCCAAGGAGAACGGCTACCGTTCGTTGCACACGGCTGTGATCGGGCCAGACCGAAAAGTCCTGGAAATTCAGATTCGCACCTTCGCCATGCATGAGGAAGCTGAGTTTGGCGTCTGCGCTCACTGGCGTTATAAAGGCACGGACAACAAGCAGGTGGAAGACAGCTACGAGCAGAAAATTGCCTGGCTGCGACAGGTACTGGAGTGGCATGAGGAAGTGGGGGGCAACCCTTTTCAGGACGATCTGTCGAGCGGCATTGAGCAGGATCGCATATACGTGTTTACTCCTGACGGTCACGTTATCGATTTACCCAGTGGTACCACGCCGCTCGATTTCGCTTACCGTATTCATACCGATGTCGGTAACCGCTGCCGGGGAGCCAAGGTCAATGGACGTATAGTGCCGCTGAACCGACCGCTGCAGACTTGCGATCGGGTGGAAATATTGACCGGAAAGCGCGAAGCGCCAAGCCGCGACTGGCTATCTCCGGCACTGGGTTATATCACCACCTCCCGCGCGCGGGCCAAGGTTCAGCACTGGTTCAAGCAGCAGGCCAGGGACCAGAATATCGCCGATGGGCGCGCATTGTTGGACCGGGAATTCCGCCGTCTGGCGGTGAAAAACCTGGATTTCGAATACCTGGCTGAAAAGCTCAACCTAAAAAGTCTCGACGATCTGTACGCGGCCGTGGGGGCCAGTGATATTGGCGTCGGTCAAGTCTTGAATGCAGCCCAGAAGTTACTGGCGAAACAGCAGCCCCAGGCGGAGCCGGCGATCCCCATGACCGGGCGCGCCTCGGATCAGAAAAATAATGCTGACGTGTATATCGATGGGGTCGGTAACCTGCTCACACATATCGCCCACTGCTGCAACCCGGTGCCGGGGGATGCGATTGCAGGCTACATCACTCTGGGGCGAGGGGTTTCCATTCACCGCCAGGACTGCAGTAATATTTTGCAATTGGAATCAGACGAACCCGAACGTATTATCAAAGTGGATTGGGGAGTGGCTCCGCAGAGCGTATACTCTGTGGATATCATTATTGAAGCCTTTGACCGGCACGGTCTGCTAAAGGACATTACGGTGCTGCTGGACAGTGAGAAGATCAATATCAGCTCCATGCAGACGCTGTCCGACAAGCGTAAAAATACTGTCGATATGCTTGTTACGGTAGAAATTCGCAATTTTAATGAACTGAGCCGTATACTGGCGCGTTTAAATCAGTTGCCAAATATTGCCTCGGCTCGCCGCCAACACTGACTGGGTATTGTCAATCCATTGATCATTGACAATACCCATCAATAAAAATTCATTGACCACATGATGTATTAAAAACCTTTTTCAATACTGTTTTTCAAATCAATGCCTGAGAGGTGAGCGTGTCTGGTTCCGAACTGTATTCCATTGACGATCTGTTGCACTTAATGGCCCGTTTGCGGGAACCGGGAACGGGTTGCCCCTGGGATTTGGCGCAGACATACCACTCGATTGCCCCATCGACTATCGAGGAAGCCTATGAGGTCGTCGATGCGATAGAAAAATCCGACTTCAGGCATTTGCGTGAGGAACTAGGCGACCTCCTGCTTCAGGTCATTTTTTACAGCCAGTTCGGTACCGAAGACGGTCATTTTACCTTTTCTGAGATTGTTTCAGAACTGGTGGAAAAACTGCTGCGCCGCCATCCACATGTATTTCCCGAAGGGACTTTGGAAAGTCGCGTTACCAAGGCGGAACAGCGTGATGAAAGCGCGGTGAAAGCCAGTTGGGAAAAAATTAAACGCGAGGAGCGTGAGGATAAGGGCAAAATAGGCGTACTGGACGATGTCCCACTGGCACTGCCATCCCTGAGCCGGGCGCTGAAACTGCAAAAACGCGCCGCCAATGTGGGCTTTGACTGGCCGGTGCTGGATGCTGTGGTGGCGAAACTGGAAGAGGAGGTCGCTGAACTGAAACGGGCCATCGCCGGCGACGACAGCGAGGCGGCGGCCGAGGAACTGGGGGATTTGCTGTTTGCCGCGGTGAATCTGAGCCGTCATCTCAAGCTCGACCCCGAAGCTGTGCTCAGGGCCGGAAACAGCAAATTCGAACGGCGGTTTCGGTTTGTGGAAAGCCGGGTTCGAGAGCTTGGTATGGCGATAGACGCTGTGTCTCTGGAGGAACTCGATCGCTATTGGGAGCAGGCCAAGGGCGAAGAAAAAAATAATAAGAGCGAAGCATAAAAATTACGGGAATATCTGGGGGATAAGCAATGAACAAATTTAAAAAATCCGCTATGGCACTGACATTACTCACACTCAGCGCCTGTCAGCCGTCGGATGAGGCGGAAGAACCGGCGCTGAGCGCTTCCCCCGAACAGCAGCCGTCGCATGAAATCGTAGCGGAAACTTCGTCGGGATCCGTAGACGTCGCGACCGCTGAGGCCTTTCTGGCCGAGGCCGAATCCCGGCTGGAAGACGCTTCTGAGTACGCCGCCCACGCCGCTTGGCTGGCAAGCAACTTTATCAATGTCGACAGCCAGTTTGTCAAAGCGCGGGCGGGGCGGGAATACACCCTGTTATCGGTAAAGTATGCGAAGGAAGCGGCCAGGTTCGACGGTTTGGATCTGGATCCGCAAACCCGCCGTAAATTGCAACGGTTGAAGTTGGATTTAAGCTTCCCCGCTCCCGCCGACGATGCGCTGGCCGGAGAACTGGCCGTTATCGGCTCAAAAATGCAGGGCATGTACGGGGAGGGGGAATACTGTACCGAAGACCTGTGCTACAGCCTCGAGGATATGAATAAAATATTCGCCACCAGCCGCGATGCGGAACTGTTGAAGACGTTGTGGGCTGGGTGGCGCACCGTTTCCCCGCCGATGCGCCCCATGTATCAGCGGCAGGTGGAAATTGCCAATGCCGGGGCCAGTGAGCTGGGCTACGCAAACCTCAGTGTACTCTGGCGTTCCAAATACGATATGGACCCGGATGCTTTTGCCCGGGTTGTGGACGATCAGTGGCACAAGGTGCAACCGCTGTACGAAGCGCTGCACTGCCATATTCGGGCTAAGCTGAATGAATTTTACGGCGGCGACAGAGTTTCTCCTTCCGGTATGATCCCCGCTCATCTGCTGGGCAATATGTGGGCACAGAGTTGGAGTAATATCTATTCACTGGTTAAACCGGAAGACAGTGAGCTGAGTTACGATGTAACCAAACTGATCGAAGCCGAGGGTATGAGCGAAATCGATATGGTGAAGACCGCCGAAGGTTTTTTTACCTCTCTCGGATTTGATCCTCTGCCCGAGACCTTTTGGAAGCGTTCTTTGTTTACCAAACCACAGGATAGAGAGGTCGTCTGCCATGCCAGCGCCTGGGACGTTGATGATCGCGATGATCTACGCATTAAAATGTGTATTGAAAAAACGGCGAATGATTTTCAAACCGTTCACCACGAATTGGGCCACAATTTCTATCAGCGCGCCTATAAGGATCAGCCCTACCTGTTTAAGGGAAGCGCCAACGACGGCTTTCACGAAGCGGTGGGTGACACAATCGCGCTGTCGCTGACACCCAGTTATCTGGTGCAATTGGGTATGCTCGACAAAGAGCCATCGGTGGAAGAAGATCTCGGTTATCTTATGCGCCTGGCGCTGGATAAAATTGCCTTTTTACCTTTTGGACTATTGGTGGACAAGTGGCGTTGGCAAGTTTTCAATGGCGAACTGGCGCCGGCGGACTACAATAAGGGGTGGTGGACACTGCGTGAGCAATACCAGGGAATAACGGCTCCGGTGGCTCGCAGTGAGGCGGACTTTGACCCCGGTGCCAAATATCACATTCCAGGGAATACGCCCTATATGCGCTATTTTCTGGCGTATATCTTGCAATTCCAGTTCCACAAGGCCCTGTGTGATGCGGCCGGTTACGAAGGACCGTTGCATCGTTGTTCGATTTATAATAATCCGCAAGCCGGCGCCAGACTAAAAGCCATGCTGGAAATGGGCGCGAGCCGCCCCTGGCCGGAGGCTATGGAGGCAATTACCGGGCAAAGGGAGCTGAACGCGGCGGCGATTATGGATTATTTCGTACCGTTGAAAGAGTGGCTCGACAAACAGAACAAAAACCGCCAGTGTGGATGGTGATATTTTGTGATCGAAAGGCATGGTTATGCGTGTAGCTTTCGTAAACGCCAAGACGCTACCCTCGAATAGTATTTTTTACAGCGGGGGCAGCCCTGGTCGGTGCTGCCGTTGTAAACGCTTCAACGGGTTGCGGTTTTCTGTATCGGATTTACATTCACTGTTTTTGCTTTCTCTACTGCTGCTTTCACTTATGCTGTTGGGAGCTTGCAGCAGTCAGCCGCTTTCGGCGCAATATGACGCCCTAGACATTAAGCCACCGTCACAAAAGGAGCTGCGTGAACTGCTCAACGGGCATGTCTTGTTACAGGGGCAGACGCCGGCCCTAACGGATCCGGACGAGGATATTTTTGCGTTGAACACGGAAATGCAGAATTTTTTGAGTGTTTATGTTTCTTCCAATCGCAACAAGAAGGCTAGATTGCGTGCGTTGCTGAGCGCTATTGTAAGAAAGAATCTGCTGGGGATGACATACAACCCGTTTAAAACCTACTCGGCAAAAGACACTTTTTATTATCGAGAAGGCAATTGTCTGTCGTTTACGATTATGGTTATCACTCTGGCCAGAGAAATAGGATTAAAAGCCAAATTCAACGAAGTTGATGTGCCGCCAACCTGGGATATGCACGACGAAAATACCTACGTATTTTATAAACATGTTAACGCCATTATTGAGGTTGAATCGGGTCAACGCCAGGCGGTGGATATTAATATGGAAGACTACGAGCTGAGTTATCCGCAACGGATTATCAGTGACCGGCTTGCGACTGCCCAGTTCTACAATAATCGAAGTATTGAACAACTTTACGAAAATAACATTGAAGATGCCTTTCGCTATATTCGCAAAGCGATTGAACTGGAACCCAAAGTGGGTTATCTCTGGGGCAGCCTCGGCACGATCTATCGGCGCGCGGGTTTTTTACACGAAGCGGAATTGGCGTACTTACAAGCCTTGCGCAATTCACCCGACGAGGTGGTATCAATCAGCAATCTTGAGCGGCTCTATTCACAGCAGCAGCAAAAAGCTCGGGCTGAATTGTTTTCTCAACTGGCTGCGAAAGCGCGCAGCAGGAACCCTTATTACCAGTATAAACAGGCGCAACGGGAACTGGAAGCCGGTAATCTGGAGAGCGCGCTCGAGAATATACAGGCAGCGATTCGGGGCTATGGGAAAGAGCACCGTTTTTACCATTACGCGGCGATTATTTATCAGAAAATGGGCGATAGGGAAAACGTCCGGGAAAGTTTGCAAGCCGCTGCCAGGGTTGCCGGGAGAATGGCCGGTGACTCTGTGGCTAAGCGCTATCAAAATAAGTTGGAGCGTTTTGGTAGTTAAGGAACGGGCACGACGGTCATGCAGCCGTTCGCCAGTAGGATTTGTC
>JARROD010000052.1:0-16425 GCA_037384225.1 Exilibacterium sp. | reverse complement strand
ATCAGCGCCTGCCCCTATGTCTTCGCTGCCACCGTTTCCGCCGCCACCACAAGCATAAAGAAGAACCGACAGGAAAGCGATGGTAGGCAGGCGTAGTGATAAAAGTCTCAATGGCACGTTTTTTAGCTTCATTGTTATTGTGTCAGTAAAAGTTTCCCAGAGTATATACTACTGATTTCTATCTCTGGTGCTGGTACAGACGTCTCAATATTGAGAGATAGGGGGATAGAAAGGGGATAGGGTCAGGCCTTACCTTATACAAGGGAATGTCTTTTTCAATTATTACAACACTATACCCAAAGCGTTTGAGATTTAGGTTTTCAGAGTGCGTCAATTTTTGTTCCCCCTTTTCTTTAAAGGACAGGGGGAGCGACGACGCCGCGTGGCAGGCCCCACGTAAGGAGGAGCGACGCGGCCAGGGGAAAAAAGGGGCGTGCTCTGGAGGCCTAAATCTCAAACGCTTTGGGTATATGCTATCAACTTTGCCGGTAATTGCATTCGATGGGCAGACCGGCGCCGGCATGGTTGCTGCGGCTATTTTGTTTAGGGAAAAAGGCAACCGTAAATCAGCTCTCGTCACTACGATCGTCGCTGTCAGATATTTCCTCTGAGATTTTGAGCGGTCGGCTTTGGATTGTGGCCAATGAGCGGTTTGCTTTCCGACGCCGATTCGATACGCCATACTTTTATTTTCGGCCAAATAGGAATCGTTTGTACCCTTCCTCAAATTAAATGTTATGGGAAAATAGTCGTGAGAATGATCTACACCCATGAAAACCGGTTTATCGTAGCCAATGCAAAAAATATTCTTGAAGCACATGGGATCGATATTGTAGTAAAGAACGAATACTCATCCAGTGCTATTGGTGAAATATCACCATTCGATGCTTGGGTTGAATTATGGGTATTACGCGATGATGATTATGAGAGAGCGTTTCAAATAATCGAAAGCTCGTTAAGTGAGAAAAATGCTACCGAATGGGTATGCAGAAAGTGTAAAGAGAAAAACGATGCGTCTTTTGAATTATGTTGGAGTTGTCAAAGTGAGAATTCTTAACCTTATCGTTGCATTAATTTTCGGACCAAAACAATTATGAAAAAGTTACCGAGTAAAATATATCTAATAGATGCAAATAAAGAGTTGATTTCTGCATGGAAAGAATCATTTTTTGGCTGGGATTCCGTCGAAGTATTTCACGGTGACTTGTTTAGTATCCCTGCTGATGCAATGGTAAGTCCTGCGAATAGCTTCGGATATATGGATGGGGGGGTAGATTTAGCCATTCGCTATGAGCTAGGAGATATCGTGGAAAAACGAGTTCAAGAAGCAATTCTGAGAAAATATCATGGTGAGCTTCCAGTCGGAGTGGCAGAAATTGTAAAAACTGACAACGTAAAATGGCCATTTTTGGTCTGTGCTCCAACAATGAGAGTACCTATAAATATTTCCCATACGTTAAACGCTTATTTAGCTTTTCGGGCAACTCTATTAGAGATTGCCAAATTTAATAGTGGCGAGGGAGAAAATATTAATTCATTAGTATGTCCTGGACTTGGTACCGGTGTGGGAAGGTTACCTCCGTCTCGTTGCGCAGAACAAATGAAAATGGCTTATTTTCACGTTAGTCATCCGGCTAAAATACCTGGTTTTAAAGAAGCGCATGATACAGAGAAAAAACTAAAAAATACTTAAGGAAACTGTTTTCTACCCAGAAAACAATACTGTCATGTAAAGTTCAAGTGGTCGGTGACGTTAACCACATATCTAGGCGTGGGCACGGAGAAATACCACGAGACGGTGACGTATGCCTGTCTTTCAGAATTGGCTTTCTGTCCAGCGAATATCTAGCTCTCCCAGAGCATCTAAATATTCTTTCTTAGTAATAATTCCAATACAGGGTGTTGCACCCTTAATTTTGATTTCATCATTAGCCAATTTCTTAGCCAATAGAATTGCTGGCATACAGGGTATGAATGGGCCATCACCACTTCGAGCTGTTAACTCAAACTGTACTGTTTTATTCTCGCCATTCTTACCTCGGCCTTTTAAATCCATATGAAACGCGCTATTTGCGCTGCCAAGACAGTCGAAGAGGAAAGACAGTTTAAGTAAAAGTGGTGCTGTGGATTTCAGGCTTTTGAATATACCAACGCGGACAAACCAAGACAGAGCCCAGAGAGTAACATGAATAAAAGGCAACTCCAGGCCCGCATAGAACCTTACTGTTTTTAGCTCCGGGTAAATTTTGGGGAACAGTTCCAAATCCGGCACATTGCAATTTCCAAGCAACCTCCACCCAAGGCCAGAGTATTTTCGAGCGTGCAATCCCTGCCATCCGTACACAGATTTTTGTTCACCATTAACCAAAGTTTTAAACGACTTTCCGGTGTAACTCAATATAGCGGCAGTGGTCGCTATGCCGCGAGTGGTTTTTTGTGTCGTGGTTATTCCGTAATCAACGCTTTCTAACGTCTTAAATTCATTTTTATAGTAATCAATAAGAGCTGATGTGAGACAAGGAACAGAACTCGCACCACTCACGATTAACACGCCTTTCTGTTTTGCCTTGTGGTTAAGTACATTGATCCCTGAAACAAATTCCCGGCCATCGGCTAAATCAATATAGTTAATACCATATTCAATACAGGTTTCTGCAACTTCATATCCTTGCGATTGAAATGGTCCAGATGTATGGATCACAATATCTGGTTTGATATCCTGTAGCCGTTTTGCAAGTTTGTCATGAATGTCAAGTACAGCAGTTTCCGCATCGATTTCCTCAGCGAGAGATCGAGCTTTACTGATAGAGCGCCCCGCAATAATAAGATCTAAATTATCTTCTCTGGCGAGGCTTCGCGATATGAAACGTCCAAAGTTGCCATAACCTCCGATGATAAGTACACGTGTCAATTGAGCACCTCAAATCGTTCATTATATTCGTAGTGCTGTGGTTGCCTGGTTACAGATAGGACAATCTCCATCATACACAAACGCTTTGGGTACATATACCGTGTTTTTCTTTCAATGAGTTCATACGGGTTTTGCCACCATTAGGTAAAACACGGCAACCAGCCCCAAGAATGCGGGCCATCCGAGGAAAAACCAAATTGCGAAGAGATGGTTGTACCTTTCTGGTAAATCAGTGCCATTTTCAAACGCCTCTTTGCACATGTTTTTTAGCTGAATTTGTATCCATACAACCGGTAACCAGCATAACCCGATGATGATGTAAATTACATAGGTTGCTATGAGCCAATAGGCCGTCCAGTCAAACCCAGCCATATGAATAAGAGCAATCCCTGATACGGGCTGAATGATAACCGCTGGGAAAGTGAATAGATAATCTGCAAGAACCGTATTCTCTGCGGCATAAAGCTTTTCCTGAATGCTATCCGTAAACCAGGATCGGAACATAAAGAAAGCTATACCAATGCCCGTGCCGAACAGTATTGTTGAGCTGATAATGTGAAAGGTTTTGATTGTAGTGTACAGGTCCATGAAAGCTATAATCAAATATTCAAGGCTGAATTGAAAATGAGAATGGCCAGAGGTGGTCATTCTCAGTTCAACCAAAGAGCTTAGACTGTCGCGTGACGCTATAATCGTTATTGACTCAGTGATTCTACTAAGTGTAACGTATAATAATTTATTTTTCACATGCGTTTCAGGAAATTAACCTTATCGTTGCATAAATGCGGCGGTAGAAGGAGCAAAGTGGTCCTGGGCCGAAAATTTATGCAACGATAGGGTGAATTTAAACGGCAATCCTGTTTCCAGCGTAAAATGAGTTTGAAATCACTGGGATAGTGATAAACAATAAATTCAACAGGAAATCCGCCTGACGTTGTACCAAACTCGTCTTATGGAGAGGTTGCCGGCGCAATAGCGGGGCGACAACGGTTTATGCACTTCATCATATCTGGAAAAAACAGAAATACTGGGATATATTGGGCCCAATAAATACGAAACCTGACCAGCATATCCATGCGTATCATACTTCTATCACTGTTATTGCTCGCGGGCTGCAGTTGCACCAATATCGGAAAAGCGCCCGTCGACCAATTCTTCCAAATTCGCGCCCGCGATTTGGTCGACCAAAGCAAAACTGGCAATGGCGAAGGTCTGGCTAAAGCGGTACCCGGTCGTCCGCTGCTGATAAACAACGCTAATGTGTTCTCCACAATGGGTGATGCCGTTCTAGGCATCGCCATTGCCGTGGGAACGATTTCGAAAACCGTCGATTTATTTAGAGACATGGACCCGCTGCTCTTGCAGTCGAAGTTGCAAGCCGTTTTGAACGAGGAATTCAGCCGGCAACACGCCGACCCGCAATGGCGGGTTTTGCTGGCTATGGCCGGTGAAGACCGTCGGTTGATACTTGAACCCTACTGTTACCTCCACGGGCATCCCAATGCCATACTTCAACTGCGTCTGCGTGTGAGCCTGGTTCGGGGTGACGATATTGTCTGGACTCGGCAACTGGCGGAAACATCCGACCAGCGCCCGCTTCAGGGAGAAAATTCCTGGAGTGCGAATGGAGCCAGACAGGTGATTGAGTTTGTCGAAACAGCGCTGCCCGGACTCGTTAAAAGGCTTCCCGAAGTCCAGCTTGACACAGCGACCAACCTTTGAGCGATATCCGTACTGCCGAAGATTGCCAGAGACATTATGGCGACATACCCTTACTTGAACCTTTTGCACCATACCCTCATTGGTGCGGAAACAGGCAAACAGGTCAGTTGAATACCAACAGAACGCTGAAAATATAAAGTACTCCGATTATTGCGCTTTCCGCGCCTATATTGGCAATTCCGAATTTTTCGCGGCGCAGAAGGCCCATTATCAGAACACTGACCATGGTAATGGTCAGTGCTCAATCTACCAGACAACCTGTCTATTCCGGTTTCCCAACCAAAAGATCCGCATATGTCTTTAACCAACGCGCCCAGGTAAACCCACTCAAATCACAGGTGCGCCTTTGTTCTGCACTGAGAATCAACTTAACGGCCTCCCCGGGTGTCGAGTAACGGTACCCAGGAGGAAACACTTCGGGATAACTCAAACGATCCGGCACCACCGGTGAACAGCCCAACGCCACCGCCTCCATCACCGCGAGCCCTTGAAACTCGTGTTCCGCCGTGGATAACACCACATGGGCCTGGCGCAGGCAGCGCCAGTAGTGCTCGCGGGTTTCGGCAAACCCATTGGTGACAATATGGGCGGAAAATTCCGTCTCGATCTGCCGCCAGGCCGCAGGGACCTGCCGGAAACGCCGTCCCAGAAGTATCAGACGAAAATCCACGCGGCGGGATTTGAGTTCGATGAGAATTGCTAACAGCAGCTCGATGCCTTTGTCGTATTCTACACGGTGGTTCCAGGCCAGCGTCAGCACATTGCCGTGCGCAGCGGGAGGTTGGGCAAACAGTTCGTCTTCCAGTGGTACGGGAACAACCCGGCTTTTTGCTTCAATAGCGGACACCAGCCGGGGCTCGATCGCATCCGGTAACTTGTCGATCAATTGTTCCACCCCCTGAAAAAACGAATCCCGGTTGTAAGCTGAATTGAACGCCACGGTATCGGCCACCATCGCGGCGTAGATATTCACCATCGCAGGGTCGATGCTGGTGTGCTGCTGCTGCGAACAAGGGTAGGCCAGCTGATTTTCATGAAAATAGACCAACAGCCTCGCGTCGGCGAGAGAGGGGTAGAGTCCTCGCAGGGTTGCGATATCGACCATGGAGGTTGCGATAACCAGGTCGTAATCCCGGCGCAACTCGGCGTCATGCGTCAGTGACCAGCTGATCGGGTTGCCGCGAATGCGCCAGCGAAAATGCCGCGGCGGCAGACACAGCACCGTCCACGTATACTGTTGAAACGCCCGCACAAGCGTCTGCCGCCAACGTTTATGGCTGTCAACATCGTAGGCGGATAGCAGTAAAATTTTCATGAGCCTTTATATTCCTTCACCGGCAGGTCATCGTTTTCTATACCTAAATCTCAAACGCTTTGGGTATATCATGCCTTGTACGCCACAACAACGCTTACTGAGCACAAAGAGATTGTTTCATCTTTCGTGGCGATAATCAGCTCTTGTAAGGTTAAAAAACAGGTTGATTGGCAGCCATCATCTTGAAGACCCGGGCAGAGTGGGCAGTAGCGGTATTCTGGTATAACATAGGCGCCATTGTCCGGCCCTGGCCGGTATACACTAGGAGGAATCGGGAAAATGACGCTGCTGTTAATTGGTTTATTTTTGTTCTTTATCACACATTCAGTGTCCATTTACGCTTTCCAATGGCGGCAACGAATGGTGGTGAAAATGGGGGAGGTGCCCTGGAAAGCTGTGTATTCTCTTATCGCTTTGCTTGGTTTTGTGCTGATCATTATGGGATTTCAAACGGCGCGATTGAATCCTGAGGTAATTTACATCGCGCCCGTCTGGACCAGGCATATCACCTTTTTATTGATGCTTCCCGTGTTCCCGTTGTTGCTTGCCACTTATCTTCCGGGCCGCATTCAGGCGGCGGTAAAACATCCCATGCTGATTGCGGTTAAGACCTGGGCGTTTTCCCATTTGTTGTCAAATGGCAATCTGGCCGAGGTGCTGTTGTTTGGCAGCTTTTTAGTGTGGGCGGTAGTGGATCGAATTTCATTAAAGCGCCGCCCGCTCAGACCGGTAAAAGAGGCACCCGCGAGCAAATATAACGATGTGATCGCCATCGTCGGTGGTTTAGTGCTCTATGCCGTATTCTTGCGGTGGGGGCATCGCTGGCTTATTGGTATGCCGCTTATTGCGTCTTAGCCAGCACTTTCGGGAAAATCTATTGCTTCATCACCGGTTTTTATTTGAATGTAACCGTTAATATTTTTAGAATATCAATTTACAGATTGTTTCAATTTTGCAAGCATAACCCAGGATTTTGTTGTTTGAATTTCACAAACATGTCTTGGGTGATGGAATGGGAAAAAACAAAAAATTTTATCTAAACGCTGTTTCTGCCGGTGTATTGCTGACCTGTGCAACAGCATCTGTACAGGCGGATTTATATTACGACACAAATTTGCAGACCGGCGAGCTTTTTTCCCCTGCTAAACAATCGAGTCAGGCCGCGGGCAAAAATGCCGATGCCTATCTGGATTTATGGCAGCAACAAAATAATAATGTTTCCAACCAGACTGAGTTTCGCTTGCAAAGCGTTAAAACGAGTTTGACCGCCAAACACTACTATTACCAACAATATCAGCAGGGCGTGCCGGTGGACAAAGGCGGTCTGTCGCTGTCCGTTTCCCTGAGCAGCGGCGCTCTGCTAAAGGTCTACAGTCACCTGGTCAACACCAAGACCTTACCTGTAGCCAAGCGCAGTTTTGGCGTCAGTGCCGATAAAGCACTGGACACGGCCTGGCGCAATCTCGGTGTCAGCGGTCGTCTGCTGAGTGAACCCGCTATAGAAAAAGTGTGGATGCCCACCGCAAAGGGGCTGATTGCCGTTTACCGTATAGCATTGTCCGTCACCAAGCCGCTGGGGGACTGGTATCAGTATGTCGACGCCGAAAGTGGCGAAGTTCTGCGACTGGAACAGCGATCCATTTTTGAAAAAACACACAATGGTCTCGACAACAACGACTATAAACCCTATCACTTCGCGGGCAAAAGGCAGCTTGCCACGACAACCCTGGATGAGGCTTTGAGCGAGCTGCGGGCGGACCGACACGCCAGCGAACGGCGGGCGAGCAGGGCCAGCATGGCGACCGGCATCGGGCAGGTGTTCGACCCCGACCCCGCCACGACGCTGAACGATGACACCTTGACTGACAGCGACGCTGCGGAACGTTTTGCAGATGCTTACTTTCTTTATCCCCTGCCGGAGGTGACGCTGGAAAACGGGGTCTACTCACTAAATAGCCCCTGGGTGGAAATGAGCGATTTGGAAGCCCCCGATGTTGCGCCCGCCACCAGTGACAATGGTGAATGGCTGTTCCAACGGGGTGAGGATGGTTTCGACGATACCCACGTGTTTTACCATATCGATGCCAACCAAAGGTATATACAATCGCTCGGATTCAGCGGTGAAACGGGCATACAATACGGTCCCATTCGAGCGGATGCCAACGGCTTGAACGGCGAGGATAATTCCCACTACAGCCCCGGCCCCAACTATGTCGCTTTCGGCCACGGCGGTGTCAACGACAGCGAAGATGCGGATGTGGTTCTGCACGAGTACGGACACGCGATTAATTTCAGCATCAACAATCAATGGAACGGCGGTGACACCGGAGCCATGGGGGAAGGTTTCGGCGACTACTGGGCAGGTTCATACAGCCTGACAACCCAAAACGGCGATACATTTTTTCCCAACAGGGTATTTACCTGGGATGGGCACAATGAGTTTTGGGGCGGGCGTATTCTCAATGACCTGGATGCGCAGTACAACCCCGCCAGGAACTACCCGGCTCACAGCGTCGTCGATGGCGTGCTGGGCGATCAACTCTGGTCGACGCCCCTGTTTCAAAGTCTGCTGGCTCTGATCGATGCCGGCTATCCCCGGGAACAAGCTGACACCATCGTATTGGAATCTCAGTTTGGTCTGGGGACGGGGGTGACCATGCGCATGTTGGCCCAGTCTGTGGTGCAGACCGCCGCGGAGCTGTATCCCGAAGGGCCGCACGCGGGTATCTATTTCAATCAGTTTGTGGCTCACAATATTCTTGAAGCGCAGATTAAAGTTGACCCCTTAAGCGTCAGCGCCGGTGGCAATGCTATTATTACACCGGGGGAAACGGTTTCCCTCGATATTCCGCTAACCAGCACTGGACTGGCGGTTACAGAGGTGAGCGGCACTATTACTCCGCCTGACACTTTTGAAGCCATTGCGCTCGACAGCGTCTACACGGATATTCCCGCCACGGGTACAGCCGTTAACAGTACCCCCTTCCAGTTCAAAGTACCCGACGATACATCCTGTAACACGCCGTTTACAGTCGGCTTCGCGTATAAGGGTATTATTAATGGATCGGTTTTTTCCGGTACCGATAAATTCGAGTTTTTGGTGGGTAAAAAGGTGATCGACAACGTGGTCCAGGATACGCCACTCAGTATTCCCGATAACGGTGCCGCGGTTACTTCCAGCCTGAACATCGAGCGCCCGGGTACAACCGTCAACAACCTGAAAGTACGGGTGGACATTGAGCACACCTATATCGGTGATCTGGAAGTTACGCTGCATTCACCCAGTGGCACCCCTGTGCAATTGCACTTTAGGTCCGGTGGCGGCACCGATAACCTTCAGGTGACCTATCCGGATGACGTCGAGCCGGAGGACTCATTAAGTTTACTGGACGGGGAGCCCATCAGTGGTAAATGGACGCTGAGCGTTCAGGATCATGCCAATCTCGATGTAGGGCAGCTACTGGAGTGGGAGTTGATCTTTGAGAACAGTGTTGTCTGCGAAGAGTAATCCGCGCCGACGCAAATGCTATCACTTTGCCGGGAACTGGTTGCTATAAATAGCCACCTATGGATAAAAATACCCCGGGGATGACCCAGGCGATTTCAGTCTCAAAACAATCCGGTGAGCTGTATATATGAAAGTCAATCCTGCGCAAACACTCCACGATACCAATTCACCCAATAAGATAAAAATATATAACTACATAAAGAATTTTCACTGTCTCGCCGATAAATGTTCCAATACCTGTTGCCAGGGGTGGCGTATTGCGGTTTCGGACACAATGGCGAACCATTATCGAAAATCCCATAAGGAGCTCTTTTCTATCCTGGCCACTGACGACGGCGGATACAAGATTGCGGGCACCGAGGAGGGGAGCTGCAGCATGTTGAAAGACGGCCTGTGCAGCCTGCAGATCGACTATGGCGAATCCACGTTGCCGGATATTTGTGGCCAGTATCCGCGCATGTACAGGTCTGTCAACGAGCATACCATCGGCTCTGCCAGCATGAGCTGTCCCGAAATCGCCCGGCTGTGTCTGTTCGAAGACAATGCGTTTGACTGTGAAAGCACGCTGCTGACGATCCCTCCTGAAACCACACAAACTGATCTGCCCGAACTGGGCGGAGATCCCCTGGCGCTTACTCGGCCGTTTTTAGACGCAGCGCTGGCGCCGGACACCCCTGCGGAAGAGGCGATGTTGAAGATTATTGCCGTTTCCGAGGCGCTGGAATCCATGCCTTGCCATACGTGGCTACAGCGGCTCGAAATCCTGTTTGACAAGCCGGGTCTCGGTGAGAAAGCGGAGCGGCAAGCGCAAGCGCAGGAAGAGGCGGCTTGTCACGATATCGCGTTAATTCTTTGGGATATGCTGGCGACTCACCACATTCCGGACGCCGTGCGTGAGCAGGTTGCCAGTGCGTTTTCGATGCCGAACAGCGTCGGCGATGAAGAACCGAAGTTGGTGTTGCTTCCCCTATACCGGCAGGCCTATGAAGGCCGAGCGTTTGACAAAATCAATGCCGTGCTAAAACGCTATATCGCCGGAGAAATGACCCGCATTGGCTTTCCTGTAATTTCACAAACCGCCTTTGGGCGGGACTATGGAACCTCGCTCAGTGCCTGGGCACAGACGCTGTGTGTGAGGTTTCTCGCGCTGCGGCTGCTGTTGATTACCCATATTCAAAACGACGGCGCCCCCCCGGAAGACACCACCATTGTTGAACTGGTGCACAGACTGTCGCGTCAAATCAATCACGAATTGTCCGGTTCGGTGGAAAAAAATTTCACTGAGCGTACGCGGGACAATTTTATGCAAACGGCGCAAACGCTTATGGGGCTGAATTAACCGGGGGCCGCAATAGATTGCGAAAGGCGATCAGGCTTGCCGCCACGGCGACATTCAGCGATTCCACACCATTGTTCATCGGTATCGATACGGACGTATCGCAGAGGCCGGCGACGGTCTCGGAAACGCCTTGCGTTTCATTCCCCAACACGTAAATGGCGGCGCGGTCTGCTTGCAGCCCGGCGATTGAGGTCGCCGCGTGGGAGGACAGTCCGTAGACCTCACAGCCTGTGGCTTTGAAATCCGCCAGCGCTTCTGCCAGTGAATCGCAGCGCAGTATCCTGGTCTTGAAAATGGTACCGGTACTGGCCTTTATCACCAGTGGATCGATTTTCGCACAGCCCCGGCTGGGAAGGATCAAACCATCAATCGCGCCGGCACAGACCGAGCGGATAATCATGCCAAGGTTTTGCGGATTGGTGACAGCGTCCAACGCCAGGAGTTCGTAATGCACGCGGGGCGGTTTGGTGAGAAAGTCGCGATAGTCGCCGAAACCGGCGCAAATCAAGTCCGCGGCCACGCCCTGATCCTGCTTGCCGTTTTTGGAAATTCGCGCCAGTTGGGCGCGGCTGTGTTGCAGGATTTCCGCCCCGTGGCCCTGTGCCAGCTGAACAATCTGATCGAGAATGGGGGCGGGGTCGTTGGAGCTGGCCAGGTGCAGCCGGTGAACGCCAACGCCGGGTTCCTGCAGCGCTTCCAGAACGGGTTTGCGGCCATAAATCGTCAACAGTTGGCGGTAAAACTGCTTTTTGGCAAGGTAATTGGCGGAATCCGGGGGCTTAGGTTTTGACATGCTGGGTTTTGACATACTGGGTTTCGACATACTGGGTTTTAACCTTGCATGGAACATTCATTGAGAGAAAAGTGGCGTCGTTCGTCAAGGCTATGACTTTACCATCAAAAGGGTAGACTGTGCGCTTTCTGCCACAACAACAGGAATTAATCAATGATCAGTAAAGCAGTGCGAATGGGGCTGTTGCCAGGCATCCTCGCGGGTCTTTTGCAGGCCTGCAGTAGCCAGACTTCCGGACCTGTGGCCTCAGCGGCCAGTGCCGGCCAACCCTCTGCGCAAAGAGTGGCCCGGTTTGAAGAAACGTTGCACAAGCATACAAAAATACTTGCGTCCGACGCCTTTGAAGGGCGTGCGCCGGCCACCGAAGGCGAGGAGAAAACCGTCAACTATCTGCAACAGGCGTTTGCCGGTCTGGGGTTGAAGCCAGGCAACGGCGACTCTTACTTCCAGCAGGTGCCGGTGGCTGAAATTACCGTCGACCCGTCCGTTACATTCGAGGTCGAAGGCGGCGGCTATAGCGCCAGCCTCAAGTACGGTCCTCAGATGATGGTGTTCACCCAACGCCAGCAGGAAGTGATCGAGATCAAAGACAGTGAAATGGTGTTTGTGGGCTACGGCATCAACGCCCCGGAAAAAAATTGGAACGACTACGCCGGCCTGGATGTGCGCGGCAAAACCGTCGTCATACTGGTCAACGATCCGGGTTTTACCACCCAGGACCCGGCGCATTTCAACGGCAACGCCATGACCTACTACGGCCGCTGGACGTATAAATACGAGGAAGCCGCCCGTCAGGGCGCGGCAGCGGCGCTGATAATCCACGAGACCGCCCCCGCCGCCTACCCCTGGGAAGTTGTCGCCAACAGCTGGGCCGGGCCCCAGATAAATCTACAGTCGCCGGACAAGGGCGCTTCCAAACTGCAAGCGGAAGGCTGGCTGCCTCTGGAGCAGGCCAGGGCACTGCTCAAGGCCTCCGGGCAGGGCTACGACAGCCTTAAACAAGCCGCGGCCAGGCCCGGGTTTAAACCGATTCCCCTGAAAACGACACTTTCAACCCGGCTTCAAAACAAGATCCGCTACGACCGGTCTCGCAACGTGATTGCGAAACTGGAAGGCACCCGGTACCCGGATGAGTACATTGTCTATATGGCTCACTGGGACCACCTGGGGCGGGATCCCTCCCGCGACGGAGACCAGATCTTCAACGGCGCCATAGACAACGCCACCGGCACCGCAGGACTCCTGGCCCTGGCACAGGCTTATCAGACCGCCAAACCGGAGCGCTCGGTGGTCTTTATATCGGTGACCGCGGAGGAATCGGGCCTGTTGGGCTCGCGGTATTACGGTGAAAACCCCATCTACCCCCTGAATAAGACCGTGGCCGCGATCAACATGGACGCCCTGGGCTCCATTGGGCCTGTTAAGGACATCACCGTAATTGGCTACGGCTTTAATCAAATGCAGGACTACCTGGCCAAATATGCCGACCTGCAGGACCGTTATCTGGTGCAGGACCAAAATGCGGAAAAAGGCTATTACTTTCGCTCCGACCATTTCAGCCTGGCAAAATTCGGCGTCCCGGCGCTCTACGCCGAAGGCGGCGTGGATTCGGTCGAACACGGCAAGGAGTGGGGCCGGCAGCAGCAGGAGCAATACACCGCCGAACGCTACCACAAACCCGCTGACGAGTATCACCAAGGCCTGGACCTGAGTGGCGCGGCACAGGACCTGGAACTGTATTATCTTATAGGGAACCAACTCGCCAACAGCCGCGACTGGCCGGCGTGGAGTGAGGGCAGTGAATTTAAACTGATCCGCGAAAAATCCCGCTCCGGAATGTAAACTGTAAAAGGAGGGGAGGTGACAAATGAGACGCATTTGTCGCCGATCCCTTTGCCATACACCGATGTTCAACCTATAACCACCCGTACACTGTGCCGGCTGCCGGGCGCACAAACCGGTAGATATACCCAAAGCGTTTGAGATTTAGGTGCACAGAGCACGTCCCTTTTTGTCCCTGGCCGCGTTGCTCCACGCTTTGGGTATATTTTATGGAAAACGATTTCTGCTAGCTGGAACAGGCAATTGAAGCAAACCCGTTGCCGTGAGGACGAGAATAAAAATCCGGCTATAACAACAACGCAAAATACACGTCGATGGCGTCAATTTGGATCAAATTAATCAAATCGCTGTTAAGCATGCACTCAGAGAGTTTGCCAATGAGACTGCAGCGCTAAGAGGGCGGTGCGATTCGTTTGTGGTTGAAACCAATGTACATTACCCGACGGATACTAATTTACCCTATCGTTGCATAAATTTTCGGCCCAGAACCGCTTTGCTGCTTCTATAGCAGCATTTTCAGCGCCGTGCTCGTTTTTTCTGGACATCACGTAGAATGATTACGCTCAATCCAGAAAAAACTGTGCGCGACGCTGAAAATACCGCTCTAAAAGCTTCTGAGCTCAAAAAAATTATGCAACGATGGGGTTAATTGAGCGTTCGGAATATCTGATAGAGAAAGCCCAGTTCACATTAGCTTGTTTGCCCAGGGAGTTGGATGAACAATCAGGAAAACGGGTTATTGAAGTGAATAGATTCATCGGGCATGGATAGCATCAGATAGCATTGATACTGCGTCGAGTGTTCCAAGGAGAACGTATACCAAATGAAGAAAAAATATTTTCTGTTTTTCAGGAGCATACTGAATGGATTAGCAAATGAAAAGCAGGGGTTCCTCAAGAGCTGGGGCTACGCGTCAATGTTATAGAAGATCAATACGGTTGTATTACCGAAAAAAGGAAAACTGGGTAAAGAAGATAAAGAACGGGAATTATCAGAAGAGTTTGTATCAGCGCGCAAAAGGCACTGTGCTGTTGAGTCAGCCATCAATGCATTGGAAGTTCACGGGCTGGTTTTGAGCGATTTCCACCCCTGCGAAAAAATTCCGCCGCCGCTCTGCTGCAAGTTTTTGGGGTTTTGGCAACAAAATAATAGGGTTGATTGATATTAATATCGACAAGCAGTGCAAGCATCTTATCAAGCAGTGTGCGCTTGCTTCGGTTGGAAAACACAATTCCCTCGTGAATTTTGGCATTTAGAAGCACAGCCAGAAAGCTGTTGCTGGCTTGGATTAGCAGAGAGACCGCCTGAATTGAATGTCCCATGATATACTCGGCGCCGACCAAAACCAGACGACCGTTGACCACAACTGGATTGGGAAATAATCGCAATACAATTTTTGCCCACAATGCCGTCATCAGCGATAAATTAATGCCGGGGCTATGGAAATTATCGAGAAGGTTTTGATAATATTTTTCGTGTATTCCAAGCGCTCGTATAATGCTTGTCACACCGAGGGGATCGAAGCGAATTGTCAACCCGGCGACACAGACGATAAACCACATGAAGGTTTTCAAACGAGAACAGGCGGGACGAACCAGCCAGATCGCCTCGAACCAGTAAATCCACAATTGCATGATTTTTCCCCGATTCAATCCTCATTGAGGACAGTGCCGAATTTTGCAGAAAAAGAAAATTACAAAGTTGTAAAATCAGTCATTGAATTCTCTTTTTGTTAGTAAAAGATGCAAAGGCAGTGGCAGTTTGTACATCGACAAATACCAGAAAAATGTGAAGAAACTGTTGAATAATACGAAGATTGAAAACAACAGAAGGTGGATAACAATGCAACGGGATAAAAACAGTCCGAACACGTGAAATCCAGCGGCAGATGATTTTTTAGATTGGATGGCCTCACCTTGCTGAAAATCAGCAGCTGAATTGGCCAGACGGCGCACGATTGTCGATTGATGAATCAGTTCAACGCATTCATGGGGAATTTGCTGATTTCCCAACTGACTTGATTGAAGCCCACCTTATCGGTTGGTTGGTTGGTTGGAACAAGAATATGAACCGGAAGAGTACACACAAGCTCAAATGGATGAACTTAATGAATTAGTGGATCAGTGGGTTGATGCTCACCAGGGGCTGATTTGATGAGTGTGGCGCACCCAAGTAGGTATTTTATTGGTGAATATGGTACCACGAACTCCCGGCTCTTGAGATAGGGTATATTGTGAATACATCCTTGTACGCTCTTAATTGACGCCTCTGACTCATTCGGTTACCCGACAAGCGCTCCCCTTCCCGGATCGGCGAGCTCAGTGGCGGTTTCCGGTGAATTCAAAGGCGTGAGTTTAATCGCATTTAAAAATCATAATCCTTGGAGGGTTTCATGGAGATTAAATTCAAAACGAATTTGGTGAGTGCTGCTATTATCTTCGCAACTGCGAATGCTTCAACTGCGTATGCGCAGGGAAGTAATGAAAGCATAGATCCCAGCGTTAACGATGCTCAAATACTGGAAGAGGTTATTGTTACCGGTTCGCGCATCAAGCGCGCAAATCTGGAAACCACCAGCCCTATCATCTCAGTAAGCGCCAAAGATATAAAGTTGAGTGGCAACATCAGCCTCGGCGACTATCTGAACGAACTGCCAGCACTGCGCTCTACTTTTTCTAGCAACAACTCCAGCCGGATTATCGGCGCCACGGGCCTGAATTTGCTGGACCTCCGTGGTATGGGCGCTTCGCGTACACTAGTACTGCAGGACGGCCGCCGCCATATTGGCTCCGCCATCGGTACCTCTGCGGTGGATGTGAACACCATACCTGAGGACCTGCTGGAGCGTGTGGAGACGGTGACCGGTGGTCAGTCTACCATCTACGGTGCCGACGCGGTTACCGGCGTGGTGAACTTTATCACCCGCGATGATTTCGAAGGCCTCAAGGTCAACCTGCACCATATGCAGCCCGAGCGTGATGGTGGCGAAGCGAGT
>JARROD010000051.1:0-36862 GCA_037384225.1 Exilibacterium sp. | reverse complement strand
TTTGTTCCTGGCAAGGCGCGACGACGCTGCATGGCAGGCCCCATGTGAGGAGGAGCAACGCGGCCAGGGACAAAAAGGGGCGTGCTCTGTGCACCTAAATCTCAAACGCTTTGGGTATATATACCCGAATGGCTCAAGGTTTTGATAAACGTCGAGTACTGCCCCTAATTCCGAATTGAAAAGTGACGGTCCGGATTTACAAGAAGTTGAATTTGCTGGCAGCTTGTATCGGGTAGAAGTTGCATGAGTTGGAAACGTGTAGTAATTGTAGTATTCACTCGGCCACGATGGCGTTCTTTGGGTATAGTGATACTCACCGCTGAAGTAAAATGACTGTATCGATTTGGAGGTTAATCCGTTGCGTTTGATCTGTTGTCTGTTGCTCTGTATGTCAGCCGGCTGCGCGTTAGGGCAGTACCTGGGCGTGAGTGAGCATTTGTTGTCAGAGGTAGAGAAGCATTATGGCGCCGAAGCCAGGCAGAGATTGGTGGACTGGCTGTTGTTAATGGAAAACACCAATACGAGGCCGGACGCGGTCGAGCAGCAAAAGCTGGAAAGTGCCAATACCTTTTTTAATCGCGTCAACTGGGTCAGTGATAAAGAACACTGGGGCAAAGAGGATTATTGGGCCACACCCGTGGAAACCCTGGCGACCAACGGCGGCGATTGTGAGGATTTTTCCATCGGTAAATACTTCACCCTGAAAGACACGCGGGTCGAAAGCGATAAGCTGCGGATTACCTACGTCAAATCGCTGGAGCTGAACCAGGCACACATGGTGCTGGCCTACTACCCCAGCCCCGATGCCGAGCCATTGATTCTGGACAATATCAACAAAACCATATTGCCGGCATCGAAGCGTACGGATTTATTGCCTATCTACAGTTTCAGCGGTGGCAGCCTGTGGCTGGCCCAATCCCGGGGGCGGAAACTCAAAGCCAACAGTATGAAAACGCTGCCGCAATGGCGCGATCTGAATCTCCGGTTGCAGGAGGAAATCAAGCCTTGATGGCTTGCATCAAACCAAGGCCGCTACGGCGGTCTTGGTTGCAGCGATAGCTGGAATAAAAACGAATGACGGAAAAGCTTTCAGCGTTCTTCCAACGGAATAAAATCGCGCGTGTCGTAGCCGGTGTACAGTTGACGGGGGCGACCGATTTTGTAGCTGCCACTGATCATTTCGTTCCAGTGAGCAATCCAGCCGACGGTGCGACCGGTGGCGAAAATCACGGTAAACATGTCGGTTGGAATGCCGATCGCTTTCATGATGATGCCTGAGTAGAAATCCACATTGGGGTAGAGTTTCTTTTCGATAAAGTAATCATCTTCCAGCGCGATTTGTTCCAGGCGTTTGGCGATCGCCAGCAGTGGATCATTTTCCAGCCCCAGCTCTTGAAGCACTTCGTCGCAGGCTTTTTTCATGACCTTGGCGCGGGGGTCGAAGTTTTTGTACACGCGGTGGCCAAAGCCCATCAGCCGGAAGGGATCGTCTTTATCCTTGGCTTTTTTGACAAAGTTATCGATATTGTCGACATGGCCAATTTTCTGCAACATCGCCAGTACGGCTTCATTGGCGCCGCCGTGTGCCGGACCCCAGAGGGCAGCGATACCGGAGGCGATACAGGCGAACGGGTTGGCGCCTGAGGATCCGGCGAGGCGCACGGTTGAGGTGGATGCGTTCTGCTCGTGGTCGGCGTGGAGCAGGAAAATCTTATCCATAGCGCGGGCCAGCACAGGGTTCACTTCCGGGTCGTCGCAGGGGGTGCCGAACATCATATGCAGAAAGTTTTCTGCATAATTGAGTTTGTTGTTCGGGTACATAAATGGCTGGCCGACGTGGTGTTTGTAGCACATGGCTGCAAGGGTCGGCATCTTGGCGATCAATCGGTGCGCCGAGACCAGACGATGTTCCGGATTATTGATGTCCAGGGAGTCGTGATAAAAAGCTGAGAGGGCGCCGACCACTCCACACATTATGGCCATCGGGTGGGCGTCGTGGCGAAAGCCCTTAAAGAAGTCGGCGATGGACTCGTGGACCATGGTGTGATTGGTTATCAAGTGGACAAATGCGGCTTTTTCTTTCGCGGTGGGCAGTTCGCCGTTGAGGAGGAGGTAGCAGGTTTCGACGTAATCGGAGTTTTCCGCCAACTGTTCTATTGGATAGCCACGGTGCAGCAGGATACCGTTGGTGCCATCTATATAGGTAATTTTGGATTCACATGACGCGGTAGAGACGAAACCTGGGTCGTAGGTAAAGTAGCCTTTTCCTGTAAGTGCACGAACGTCTACGACTTCGGGTCCAGTAGTGCCGGTATATACTGGCATTTCAATGGGTTCATCCAAACCGTCGACCGTAAGGTATGCTTTCTTATCAGTCATTGCGGACTCCTATATCTAAGGAAAGAAATAGCCTTATACGTGAGCAGATATATACACGCTAAATAAGATATATCACTCTCAATTAAACAAATACATACTCTACTCTAGGCCTTAAGCGGGGCACAACTATAAGCTTACAGAAAGGATTGTCAAATGATATTGATGGCTAATGTACCGGAAGTATAGCTAATTCTATGCGATCTGGTTCGAATTGCACTAGATCGGGGCGCTATTGGTAAATAGGGCGAATTTACTTGACGACGATTTTTTGAACGTAATCTCTCCATCGGGCGGATCCGTGTGGCATTAAATTCACCATTTTCGCTCAAAGGCAAGTCTGACGCGAAAAGATATTGACACCGACTGACTTTAATGATCATAAGTGCCCGTTTCCATTTGTATTTTTATAGCTCAATCTCTATAATCTCGCGCGATCTTGCACAGGGCAGTAGTGCGCAGGTGGGACTGCCGTTCATTTGAAAGTGTCATCAAGACACTATAAAGCCTTTTCTAATTCTGCCCTATAGTTGGGCATTAAGGTGTGATTCAATCGTGAAGAATAATAGACCTGTCAATTTAGATATTTCTACCATCAAGCTCCCGATCACCGCCTATGTTTCCATTCTCCACCGTGTCTCGGGCGTAATTCTCTACGCCGGCATTGGCATTTTATTGTGGATGCTGGATTTGAGCCTGGCTTCCGAACAGAGTTTTGCCAGCCTGAAGGAAGGTTTGCAAAGCCCGGTTTGTCAGTTTGTGTTGTGGGGAACGCTGGCTGCCCTGGCTTATCACCTGGTGGCGGGGGTGCGCCATCTGTTTATGGATTTCGGCATCGGCGAAAGTCTGGAAGGCGGCACCGTGGGCGCTACGCTTGTTGTGCTTGTCTCTATTGTCTTGATTGTTCTGGCGGGGGTATGGGTATGGTAACGTCGATAACAAGTTTTGGCCGCAGTGGGCTATACGATTGGTTGATTCAGCGGGTAAGCGCTTGTGTGATGGCCGCTTATCTCGTTTTCATTGTGGGTTTTATTGTTTTGAGCCCCGAGCTGGAGTATCGCGATTGGCAGGCGCTCTACGATCAGCTGTGGATGCGGGTATTCAGTCTTTTGACGCTGCTCTCCATTGCCGCACACGCCTGGATTGGACTTTGGGCGGTGTTGACGGACTACCTCACATTGCGGTTGTTGGGCAAGAAAGCCACAGTACTGCGCATCGTTGCGCAAATGGTACTGGGCGTGGTTACCGCCACCTATATGGTGTGGGGTATTGAAATTTTGTGGGGACTCTAAATCAATGGCTAATCTGCGTACGATTTCTTTTGACGGGATTGTGGTTGGGGGCGGCGGAGCCGGCATGCGCGCGGCTCTGCAACTGGCGCAATCCGGCTATAAAACAGCGGTTATCACTAAGGTGTTTCCGACTCGCTCGCACACCGTTTCGGCCCAGGGCGGTATTACCTGCGCGATCGGCAGCTCCGATCCTCAGGACGACTGGCGCTGGCACATGTACGATACCGTAAAAGGTTCGGACTATATCGGTGACCAGGACGCCATTGAATACATGTGCTCCGTGGGGCCGGAGGCGGTGTTCGAACTCGAACACATGGGGTTGCCGTTTTCCCGTTTTGACAATGGCCGCATTTATCAGCGCCCTTTCGGCGGCCAGTCCAAAGACTTTGGCCGCGGCGGTCAGGCGGCGCGCACCTGCGCCGCGGCGGACCGCACCGGCCACGCATTGCTGCACACCCTGTATCAGGGCAATCTGAAAAACAACACCGTGTTTCTCAATGAATGGTTCGCCGTCGACCTGGTCAGAAATCAGGACAACGCCGTTGTAGGTGTGATCGCTATTAATATAGAAGACGGAGAAGTCGTCTTTGTAAAATCCAAAGCGACGGTTTTAGCCACCGGCGGGGCAGGGCGCATTTACGCCTCCACCACCAATGCCCATATCAATACCGGGGACGGCGTCGGCATGGCGTTGCGCTCGGGTTTCCCGGTTCAGGATATTGAAATGTGGCAGTTCCATCCCACCGGTATCGCCGGTGCCGGCGTGCTGGTGACGGAAGGGTGCCGGGGCGAGGGCGGTTATCTGATCAACAAGGACGGCGAACGGTTTATGGAGCGCTACGCGCCCAACGCCAAGGATTTGGCCGGTCGCGATGTGGTGGCCCGCTCCATGGTGCTGGAGATTCTCGAAGGGCGCGGATGCGGCCCGCAGGCTGACCACGTATTCCTCAAACTGGATCATCTGGGCGAGGAGACACTGAACGCCAAGCTGCCTGGTATTCTCGAGCTTTCCCGCACCTTTGCTCACGCCGACCCGATTAAAGAACCGATTCCTGTGGTGCCCACTTGCCACTACATGATGGGAGGGCTTGCCACCAATGTTAACGGTCAGGTGCTGACACAGGATCAAAGCGGTAATGACGCCATTGTCGACGGTTTCTACGCCTGTGGAGAAGTAGCCTGTGTGTCTGTGCACGGCGCCAATCGCCTGGGCGGGAACTCGCTGCTGGACTTGGTGGTTTTCGGCCGCGCCTCGGGTCTGTTTATCCAAAAGGCGTTGCGTGAGGGCATCGACCACCGTGAAGCGACCGAATCGGATATCGAGGCGGCACTGGCGCGCCTGAACAAAGTCAATGAAGCCAACAGTGGCGAAAGTACCGCCGATCTGCGTGAAGAACTGCAGACCATTATGCAGAACCATTTTGGTGTGTTCCGCAAAGGCGACTTTATGAAGGAGGGGATCAAAAAGCTGGCCGCATTGCGTCCCCGGATTGAAAACGTGACGCTCGCCGACAAGTCCAGTGCCTTCAATACCGCTCGCATTGAAGCGCTGGAGCTGCAGAACCTGTTCGAAGTTGCCGAGGCCACGGCGATTGCCGCCGAGGTGCGCAAAGAGTCCCGCGGTGCCCATGCCCGTGAGGATTTCCAGGAGCGCGACGATGAGAACTGGTTGTGTCACTCGCTGTACTTCCCTGGAGAAAAACGCGTTGCCAAGCGCGCGGTTAATTTCGCGCCTAAAACCATGGAAGCGTTTGAGCCCAAAATACGCACTTATTGATTAAAAGATATGTACCTATTGGTTAAAGGATGCGCATACATATTAATAACCGGGCCAAGTTTGAACTGTAGAAGCGGACCAGCTTAATCGGGGAAGTTGAAAAATGTTGAAAGTTGAAGTTTATCGCTACAATCCGGACACGGATAAGACCCCTTATATGAAGACCTACAAGGTCGACACCCAGGGTAAGGATCTGATGGTGCTGGATGTGCTCGAAATGCTCAAAGCCCAGGATCCGAGCCTGGCTTATCGTCGCTCCTGCCGCGAGGGTGTGTGCGGCTCCGACGGCATGAATATCAACGGCAAAAACGGCCTGGCCTGCGTTAGGCCTTTATCGGAGTGTGTCAAGCACAACACCCTGATTCTGCGCCCTCTACCCGGTCTGCCGGTGATCCGAGACCTGGTTGTGGATATGAGTCAGTTTTACACCCAGTACGAAAAGATTACGCCATTTTTGCAAAACGATACACCACCACCGGCGATTGAGCGTTTACAATCACCTGAGGACCGGGCCAAGCTCGACGGTTTGTACGAGTGTATTCTTTGTGCCTGCTGTTCTACCGCCTGCCCTTCCTTCTGGTGGAATCCGGACAAATTTATCGGTCCGGCCGGTCTGTTGCAGGCCTACCGATTTCTGGCCGACAGCCGCGATACGGCGACTGAAGAGCGGCTGTCTAAATTGGATGACCCCTTTAGCGTATTTCGTTGCCACGGTATTCAGAACTGTGTGGCGGTGTGTCCCAAGGGGTTGAACCCCACCCGAGCTATCGGCCATATACGCAATATGTTATTGCAGAGTGCCACCTGACGGGTAGCGCCATTAGTAGGGCGAGTGTCACTAGTATTGGAGAGTGTCACTAGCATTGGAGAGTGTCACTTACAGGGACGATGCAGTTTAATAGCAAGCGCCGCTCGATAAGGGGGCGCCGTATACTCCCGATAGCATTGTAGAGAATGGGCGGGAGGTTTCAGCCGTGCGGAAACCCAGGCTGGGTGTCTGTGCCGCGGGTTTGAAATCCAGCGGGCAGGGTTCCCAGCGCCTACTATAAATTAAAACAACTGGTTGTTTTGCCGAAAGCAAAGCGCCGGATGCATGGGTATTTTTTTCAGTAGCAGGGAGTGCGGGATTTTCCCGCGCTATCTGTGTGGATCGCGTGCTGTAAAGTGTGCGGGATACGCGGAGTACACGCACTTTCGTTGTTTGGATTTTACGGTCATTTGACTCGGTTGACGGTATTCTTAACGTTAAACGGTGTAGAGGCAACGAAAGCAGCGCACCGTTGTTTGTAGAAATGTTGGTACAAGTACTCCTCAGATAGCCTTGCCCTGTTCGATACGACTTTTTCGAAACTGGTATTTCGGACTTTATTCTCGATTAGACGGTGGGCTTAAATGCAAGATAGCATAATGGAGGCTCTGTGGAGTACCTCCCATATCTCCGGGGGCAATGCTTCCTATGTGGAAGAGCTCTACGACACTTATTTACACGACCCCAACGCGGTACCGGACGAATGGCGCAACTATTTCGACCAACTGCCGCGTGTCGAAGGGGTTGTGACCCAGGATACACCTCATTCAATCGTTCGCGAACACTTTGAATTGCTGGGCAAGCACCGTGCCCGTCCGCTGGTGGCGCCGGGTTCGGGCGGCGCCAATATCGAGCATGAGCGCAAGCAGGTCAAAGTCGTACAACTGATCAGCTCCTACCGCTTCCGCGGACACCAGAAGGCGCAACTGGACCCGCTGGGGATCATGGAACGCGAAATGGTGCCGGATCTGCAGTTGGGGTTTCACGGCCTGACTCAGGCCGATCTTGACACTGTTTTTCAGACCGCCAACCTGTTTATCGGCACCGATGAGGCGCCACTGCGGGACATTATCGATGCACTGGAGAAAACCTACTGCGGTTCGGTCGGCCCGGAAATCATGCATATCACTAACTTCGCCGAGAAACAGTGGTTGCAGCAGCGGCTGGAAAGCGTGCGCTCGAAGCCCATTGCCAACAACCAGATCCGTGAGCGGCTGCTCGAGCGTCTCACCGCCGCCGAAGGGTTGGAACGACACCTCGACAGCAAATACCCGGGCACCAAGCGCTTCGGTCTCGAAGGCAGCGAAAGCCTGATTCCCCTGCTGGACTGTCTGGTGCAGCGGGGCGGGGGCTACGGGGCCAAGGAAATCGTGCTGGGGATGGCACACCGCGGGCGCCTCAACACACTGGTCAATATTCTGGGCAAAAGCCCCGCCGACCTGTTTGAAGAGTTTCAGGGCAAACGCCTGATCGACACCTCTGGCGACGTCAAATATCACCAGGGTTTTTCCTCCAACGTCATGACTTCCGGCGGCGAAGTGCACCTGTCGCTGGCGTTCAACCCCTCGCATCTGGAAATCGTCTCTCCGGTGGTAGAAGGGTCGGTGCGGGCACGCCAGGATCGCCGCCAGGATCCTCTGGGCAATCTGGTCATTCCCATCGTGGTTCACGGCGACGCCTCTTTTGCCGGTCAAGGTGTGGTGATGGAAACCTTCCAGATGTCCCGGACCCGCGCCTACAGCACCGGCGGTACTGTGCATATCGTGCTCAACAACCAGATCGGTTTTACCACCAGCCGCCGCGATGACGCCCGCTCCACCGAGTACTGCACCGACGTCGCGAAAATGGTGGAAGCCCCCATTTTCCATGTCAACGGCGATGATCCGGAAGCGGTATTGTTTGTCACCAAGCTGGCGATGGACTACCGCTACGAATTCAAAAAGGACGTGGTGATCGACCTGGTCTGCTACCGTCGCCGCGGTCACAACGAAACCGATGAACCTTCGGCCACCCAGCCACTGATGTACCAGGTGATTCGCAAACACAAGACCACCCGTACTCTCTATGCGGAAAAACTGGTGAACGAAGGCGTGTTCACCCAGGAACAGGCCGACCAAATGGCCCGTGACTATCGCTCGGCTTTGGACAGTGGCGCATCGGTGGCCCAGGGATTGGTCAGCGAGCCGGACAGTTCTCTGTTTGTGGACTGGTCGCCCTACATCGGTCACGACTGGCAGACACAGTCCGAAACCGGCTACGATATCAAACCGTTGAAGGATGTCGCCCATAAAATGTGCGATATTCCCGACGGCATTCAGGTTCAGCGTCAGGTGGCGAAGATTTACGATGACCGCCGCAAAATGGCGGGTGGCGCCTTGCCCATCAACTGGGGGATGGCCGAGACCCTGGCTTACGCGACACTGCTGCAGGACGGATACAGGGTGCGGATCACCGGGCAGGATGTCGGTCGCGGCACCTTCTCCCATCGCCATGTGGTTATTCACAATCAGAAGGACGGCAGCTGCTATCAGCCGTTGCGCCATCTTTTCGAAGGCCAGCCGGTGTTCGATATTTACGACTCACTGCTGTCGGAAGAGGCGGTACTGGCGTTTGAATACGGCTATGCGACCACCGCCCCTAACGCACTGATTGTTTGGGAAGCGCAGTTCGGTGACTTTGCCAATGGCGCCCAGGTGGTGATCGACCAATTCATCACCAGTGGCGAACACAAATGGGGCCGTCTGTGCGGGCTGACCATGTTGCTGCCCCATGGCTATGAAGGCCAGGGCCCGGAGCACTCCTCGGCGCGGTTGGAGCGCTACTTGCAACTGTGCGCCGAGCACAATATTCAGGTCTGTATGCCGACCACACCGGCGCAGGTGTTTCATATGTTGCGGCGCCAGGCGGTCAGGCCCATGCGCAGGCCCCTGATTGTGCTGAGCCCGAAATGGATTTTGCGGCACAAACTGGCGACGTCGACGTTGGAAGAGCTGTCCGATGGCCGCTTTCACAATGTGCTGGGGGACGCAATGCTGGAGGAGCCGCAACGGGTGACGCGGGTGGTACTGTGCAGCGGCAAGGTTTACTACCACCTGCTTGAAGCGCGCGAGGAGCGGCAATTGCAAAATGTCGCGCTGGTACGTCTCGAACAGTTGTATCCATTCCCCGAAGAGGAGTTGAAACAGGCACTGTCGCCTTACTCACAACTGCGGGAGATTTACTGGTGTCAGGAAGAACCGATGAACCAGGGGGCCTGGTACAGTAGCCAACACCATATGCGACGGGTCATACACAATCTCAACCCGCAGATATATCTTGGTTATGTCGGACGCGAGCCTTCGGCGGCACCGGCGGCGGGGTACATGTCCACCCATCTCGAAGAGCAGAACAAATTTATCAATGAAGCGCTGACGGTTGAGTAAGCGCCCGGGCCGTTGAACGAAACACTTTTATTTAGAAATTGGTAATAGGTCTCTGTTGCGGACTTGGCAATAGGTCTCTGTTGCGGACTAAGGAAACAAAAGAATGACGATAGAAATTAAAGCCCCGACTTTTCCCGAATCAGTTCAGGACGGGACTGTGGCAACCTGGCACAAACGCCCTGGTGACTCAGTATCTCGCGACGAGCTGATTGCCGATATTGAAACTGATAAAGTGGTGCTGGAAATTAATGCGCCCGCCGATGGCTCTCTCGCTCAAATCATCAAGGCCGAAGGCGATACCATTCTTAGCAACGAAGTCATTGCCCTGTTCAAAGAAGGCACGCCAACGTCGGCGGCGGTAGCGGAGGTTGAGTCGGTTTCCGGAACCGGGTTGAACGGCACTGGCGAGGCGTTGGTCAGCCCGGCGGCGCGCAAACTGGCCGATGAAAATAATGTTGATCTCAGTGCGGTGCCGGGTACCGGTAAAGATGGTCGCGTGACCAAGGAAGATGTGCTCAGGCAGATGAAAAATCCGGCCCCGGCCCCGGCGGCGACTGCGCCGGCACCGGCACCTTCTCCGGAAAATAAGCCCGGCCCCGCCGCGGGTTCAGTCGTGGTTGATGTACCCGCCGGCGAGCGGGTGGAAAAGCGCGTGCCCATGACGCGTTTGCGCAAGCGCATCGCCGAGCGCCTGTTGGACGCCGCCCAGTCCACGGCCATGTTGACCACTTTCAACGAAGTCAATATGGCGCCAGTGATGACGCTGCGCAATAAATACAAGGAGATGTTTGAAAAATCCCACAGTGGTACACGCCTCGGGTTTATGGGATTTTTCGTCAAAGCCGCCGTCGAAGCGCTGCGTCGTTTCCCGGCGGTAAATGCCTCGATCGATAACGATGATATTGTGTACCACGGCTACCAGGACGTCGGGGTTGCCGTTTCCAGCGATAAGGGCCTGGTGGTTCCTGTATTGCGCAACGCCGAACACATGAGTCTGGCGGAGATCGAAAACACCATTCGCGACTATGGAATGCGGGCCCGTGAAAGCAAGCTGACCATCGAAGAGATGACTGGGGGCACATTCACGATCACCAATGGTGGCGTGTTTGGCTCGCTGATGTCGACACCGATTCTCAACCCACCTCAAACGGCTATTCTCGGGATGCATAAAATCCAGGAACGCCCGATGGCCGTCGACGGCGAAGTTAAAATCCTGCCGATGATGTACCTGGCTCTTTCTTACGATCACCGTTTAATCGATGGTAAGGACGCCGTGCAGTTTCTGGTTGCCATCAAGGATATGATCGAGGATCCCGCGCGTATTTTGTTGGAATTATAGGCGCTGGCTTTGGTTGGAAATCCGTAACAGGGTTGTGTTATTACAATAACCAGCATCCCGTGATGACATTTTGCCTGTGGGGGCGTCGCGGGAAAGATCACTTTTAAAATTGGGAATGAATATATGTCGGAAAAATATGATGTGATAGTGATTGGCTCGGGGCCGGCAGGGTATGTCGCCGCCATTCGCGCCGCGCAATTGGGGCTGAAAACCGCGTGTATTGAAAAGTGGCGCAATGCCGAAGGCAAGGGGGTCAACGGCGGTACCTGTCTGAATGTAGGTTGTATTCCTTCCAAAGCGTTGTTGGACAGCTCGCATAAATATCAGGAAGCCAAGAAAGATTTTGACATCCACGGTATCAATACCGGTGATGTCACTATGGATGTGCCCTCCATGATTGCCCGCAAAAACAAAATCGTAAAGCAGCTTACCGGCGGCGTGGCCGGCCTGTTTGCCTCCAATAAAGTGAAGCCCTTGTACGGTAGCGGTAAACTCCTGGCGAATCGCAAAGTGGAATTTACCGATCACGAAGGCAAGGTGGAAACACTGCAGGCGGACAATGTCATTTTGGCGTCAGGTTCTGTGCCGGTGAACATTCCGGTGGCGGCGCTCGATGGTAACATTGTCGTCGACTCCAGTGGCGCACTGGAGTTCGATGCTGTGCCCAAGCGCCTCGGCGTTATTGGCGCCGGTGTGATCGGGCTGGAACTGGGCAGTGTCTGGAACCGGCTGGGCGCCGAGGTGGTGGTACTGGAGGCGCTGGAATCCTTTCTCGCCATGATGGACCAGCAGATCGCCAAGGAAACCAAAAAAATTCTCACCAAACAAGGGTTGGATATTCGCCTGGGATGCCGGGTTACAGGTTCCGAAATCGACGCTGACACTGTGACCGTCACCTACACCGATGCCGAGGGCAAGGAATGCAAAGAAAGCTTTGACAAGCTGATCGTCTGCGTCGGACGCCGCCCTTACACCGAAGGCCTGCTGTCGGCGGACAGCGGCGTCAATCTCGACGAGCGCGGTTATATCTACGTCAATGATCTGTGTTCCACCAACGCCCCGGGTGTATGGGCCGTCGGCGACGTGGTGCGCGGACCGATGCTGGCGCACAAAGGCATGGAAGAAGGGGTGATGGTGGCAGAGCGCATCGCCGGGCAGAAAACCCTGATGAACTACGACATTATTCCCAACGTTATCTATACCCACCCCGAAGTGGCATCGGTGGGCAAAACCGAAGAGCAAATCAAGGCTGACGGTGAACCCTACAATGTCGGCATGTTTCCGTTTTCGATCAGCGGTCGCGCCATGGCCGCCAACGATACCGAAGGTATGGTCAAAATGATTGCGCACGCTGAAACAGATCGCATTCTGGGTTGCCATATCGTCGGCCCCAGCGCGGCCGATCTGATTCAGCAGGTGGCGATTGCGATGGAGTTTGGCTCCAGCGCGGAAGATCTCGGCATGACGGTATTCGGGCATCCGACGCTGTCGGAGGCTGTCCACGAAGCGGCCCTGGCGGTCAATGGTCACGCCATTCACGCCGTCAACCGCCGCAAACGGAAATAGCCGGGATCGTCGATTTGTGAATAAGGGCGTTTGATCGTCCCTTGGTGGTAAAAAACCATAAAACCAGGCGCAGTGTCGTAACAATGTTGTCGGCACTGCAATTGTTAATCGGGCGTCTTTTGCTTTGCCCCTTAAAACCGGGCATGAGTTGTAAAGTCGCGAGTTAATGGAACGATATCATGAACTTGCATGAGTATCAGGCAAAGCAGCTGTTTGCCGAGTACGGGCTGCCGGTGTCTAAAGGTGTGGCTGCGGAAACACCGGCTGAAGCCGTCAATGCCACCGGCATTATCGGTGGCGATAAATGGGTAGTAAAAGCGCAGGTACACGCCGGTGGCCGCGGTAAAGCAGGCGGCGTAAAGCTGGTTAGCTCCAAAGCGGAAATCGAAGACTTCGCCAAAAAATGGCTGGGTAACAACCTGGTAACCTATCAAACCGATGAGAACGGCCAGCCCGTCAGCCGCATTCTGGTTGAATCCTGCACGGATATCGCCCAGGAGCTGTACCTCGGCGCCGTGGTGGACCGTTCCACCCGGCGCATTGTGTTTATGGCCTCCACCGAAGGCGGCGTGGAAATCGAAAAGGTTGCCGAGCAGACGCCGGAAAAAATCCTCAAAGCCATTATCGATCCTTTGGTGGGCCCTCAGCCTTATCAGGCCCGCGATCTGGCGTTTCAATTGGGATTAAAGGGCAACCAGGTCAAGCAGTTTACAACCATCTTCCTGGGCCTGGGAAAAATGTTCCAGGAGCTGGATTTCGCGCTGCTGGAAATCAATCCGCTGGTGATCACCGAACAGGGCGATCTGCACTGTCTGGATGCCAAAATCAATATCGACGGCAATGCCTTGTACCGGCAGTCGAAGATCAAGGAAATGCACGATCCCAGTCAGGAAGACGAGCGCGAAGCCCACGCCGCCAAATGGGAACTCAACTATGTGGCGCTGGACGGCAACATCGGCTGCATGGTCAACGGCGCCGGCCTGGCTATGGGCACGATGGATATCGTGAAACTGCACGGCGGTAAGCCCGCCAACTTTCTCGACGTCGGTGGCGGCGCCACCAAAGAGCGGGTGATCGAAGCCTTTAAAATCATTCTTTCCGATGAAAACGTCGAGGCGGTTCTGATCAATATCTTCGGCGGCATAGTGCGTTGCGACCTGATTGCCGAAGGCGTTATCGGCGCGGTCGAAGAGGTCGGTGTCAAGGTGCCTGTCGTTGTGCGTCTGGAAGGCAACAATGCTGAGCTGGGAGCCAAAGCCCTGGCCGAGAGCGGGCTGAATATTATTGCCGCCACCAGCCTCACCGATGCGGCTCAGCAGGTCGTCAAAGCGGCGGAGGGCAAATAAATGAGCGTATTGATCGACAAAAACACCAAGGTCATCTGCCAGGGGTTCACCGGTTCCCAGGGCACTTTCCACTCGCAACAGGCGATCGAATACGGCACTCAGATGGTCGGTGGTGTGACGCCGGGCAAAGGTGGCCAGACCCACCTGGGCCTGCCGGTATTCAACACCGTGCGCGAAGCTGTGGAGCAGACTCAAGCCGATGCGTCTGTCATCTATGTGCCGGCGGCTTTCTGTAAAGACTCAATTCTGGAAGCGGCCAACAACGGTATCAAACTGATTGTTTGTATTACCGAAGGTATTCCCACCCTGGATATGCTCGATGCCAAGGTTAAGTGCGACGAACTGGGGGTGCGTCTGATCGGCCCCAACTGTCCGGGAGTGATCACGCCGGGCGAGTGTAAAATCGGCATTATGCCGGGCCACATCCACCTGCCGGGCAAAGTGGGTATTGTTTCCCGCTCCGGTACGCTGACCTATGAAGCAGTGAAGCAGACCACTGATTTCGGTTTCGGCCAGTCCACCTGTGTGGGCATCGGCGGCGACCCGATTCCCGGCTCCAACTTTATTGACATTCTGGGTATGTTCCAGGGCGACGCGCAGACAGAAGCCATTGTCATGATCGGTGAAATCGGCGGCACGGCGGAAGAGGAAGCGGCGGCTTATATTAAGGCAAATGTCAGCAAGCCGGTGGTTTCCTATATTGCCGGCGTTACCGCGCCACCCGGAAAACGCATGGGCCACGCCGGTGCAATTATCTCTGGAGGCAAAGGCACCGCGGATGAAAAATTCGCGGCGCTGGAAGATGCCGGTGTGAAAACCGTGCGCAGTCTGGCGGAGATCGGCAATGCCCTGAAAGAGATTACCGGCTGGTAATCGCGTGAAAAAAAGGGCCGGCAACTCATGTTTTTGTTCGTTTTTCTGTCTTTGGACAGAACCTGAGTTATCCTGAGAATCTATTCCTCCACAAACTCAATACTGCTTTGCTCACTTCTGTCTTGCACGAAATAAGGAACGTGCACGAAATAACTTCCCAATAACCTGGGGCGAAGGTACAAATTTTCAGGATGTCACGTAAAAGGCTACGCTCAATCCGGAAAAAATTCCGCGCGACGCTGAAAATAGCGCTTTAAAATATTCTGAGTTCGGAAATTTATGCGACGATGGGGTTAATCGAACCACAACATTAAACTGCTAGCTCCTGTTCGGTTTGGCTTATTACTGGCAATTTTTTAATTGGTTTTTTGTACCAGTTTTTGATAATGGTGCTTTTATTTTTTTACCACTTGAATAGAAAGTGTGATGTGTTTCACTGAATTTTTTTAAATGATTAATCTCAAATAGCAGTGTTGATGCCAATTGCACAGTTAACCAATAACCAATTTTGCTGCTGCAATTTCGGCGTTTTTGTACGGTTCTGCAGTTTTTTAAGAGTGGTTTTGGAATTTTTCTGTAGTTATTTTCAGAGAAAAATTAATTGTTTGAGAAACAACATTAATTATAAATAAAATAAAATCAATAATTTTCTGGCTTATCCTATCGGTGGTTCTTTTGTTGGTTCACTCGTTGGTCCTTTCGATTCCGCCGTTTGTCTCGGGTTGGCTCGAACGCGAAAGCCCTATGCTATACATAAGGTTGCGTTGTTAACGGACATAAAAATGTAATCATCATGTCGAAAGCAAAAAAATCACAATTTGGTTTGACGCTTCTGGAGTTATTGGTCGCATTGGTTATTTCCAGTATTTTAGTGGGAGTGGCGGTGCCATCCTTTAAAAACATTATCAATTCAAATCGAATGCGTTCCAAAGCCGACTTGTTGAAGGGGGCACTGGCACTGGCAAGAAGTGAATCGGCAAAACGCAATCTACAGGTTTCTTTATGTAAAAGCAGCAACCTTTCCAGTTGCGATAACAGTACTGACTGGGATCAGGGATGGATTGTGTTTGTCGACGCCGACGCCGACATGGTTCGCGATGTGGGCGAGCCTATTTTGCAGAAGTTCTCCGCACTTTCCACTGGCTATACCATTTCGGCCTCGGCCAGCTTTGCCGACAGCCTGGCCTTCCTGCCCACCGGTGCACTGGCCGCCGGCGGAAGCGTTACCGACGGTTTCAGAATTTGTGGGCCTGACCAGAATACAGCCAATGGCCGAAGCATTTTTGTCAATGCTGCCGGGCGTCCACGGATCACCGAGGGGGTAACGGCATGTTGAGAACGTCTGTGAATCGAAACCGGCCGCGGCCGGGTTGCCAAGGCGATAGACCCCGGTGCCGCAGTGTATACCAATGTTTTTCAATGCGCGGTGTTGGGCTTATACGCGGTGTTGGGCTTATAGAGGTACTGGTAGCCCTATTGATTTTAAGCATCGGCATGCTCGGTGTGGCGAGGTTGCAGCTGAATGCGAAAAAAGCCGGACAGGAAGCCGTTCAGCGGTCGACGGCCGCCGCCCTGGCCCAGGATATTCTGGAGCGCATCCGCGGCAATCCCAGTGCTCTGGCCAGTTATGTCACCCAGGGAGACGGTCTGGGCGGAGGGAGCATCACCGCGGAACCGACGCCTTTGTGCGAGAGCCAGGCTTCGAGCTGCAGTGCCGCGCAACTGGCCGCCCACGATTTGTGGGAATGGGAACAGGCGATTGACGGCGTGGGGGAATTGCGCAACGGCCAGCAGACCGGCGGATTGGTATCGCCGACGGCCTGTATACAAAACAACAGCGGACTGGTGACCGTGTCTATTGCCTGGCTGGGCGCACGGCTGTTGAGTAATCCAATAGCCAATGCCTGTGGCAGCGGTCTGGGGCGTTACGACACCAATGACGCACGTCGGCAATTGCTGACGATAACGACTTTTGTGACCCAAAACCTGTGACATTGAGATGGTTAAAAGCATGCTGAGAGGAAGCGGTAAGGTCAATCGGCGCAACGGTTTTTCTCTGGTTGAGTTGTTGGTCGCCATGACACTGGGGTTGGCGATGTCCAGTGCGCTGGTGAATTTATATGTGGGATCGAAAATAAATTATGTGCAGGACGACGAACTCTCGCGGATGCAGGAAAATGCGCGTTACGCGCTGCGATTGCTGTCCCGGGAACTCGGCATGTCGGGATTTATGGGGCGATTGATCCGCTTTTCCGATATCACAACCCAGGCGGTAGGGTCGGGCTGTGTGACGGGCTCGAGCTGGGCTTTGACGCCTGGGCGGTTTGTGGAACTGGTGAATGATTACGACGGCGGTGCGATTACCACTGCTTCGGGAACCACCTTCAACTGTCTCAACGCCGCCGATCTGTCGACCGATTCCGATCTGTTTACCGTCAAGCGCACGGGGGATGAAAAATCGGTGGACAACGGTGCTCTGATCAATGGCGCCGTCGATGACGATCAGTGGTATCTGCGTGTTGTCGATTACGGTGCGACCACCGGTTATCAGCGTATTGCCAGCGGCGCCAGCGTTCCCTCGGGCGACCTGGTGGCGGGCAATCTTGTCGATTACTGGGAGTATTACGCCAATATTTTTTACGTGCGTAACTACACAATTAATGCCGGCGACGGTATCCCTTCTCTCTGCAACACCGCGTTAGTGGGTAATAGTTTTACATCGGTGTGCTATGTCGAAGGTGTCGAGAATATGCAGGTGGAATTCGGTGTGGACACCAATGGCGATCAGCAGGCCGAATACTTCACCGCCAGCCCTTCCTCGGCGGAGATGGGCAACGCCATCGCAATACGCATTTTTCTGCTGATGAGAAGTATCAATACCATTTCAGGTTATACCAACGACAAAGTCTATCGCCTGGGCACTACAGCGATAAACCCTGACGTCAACGGCGATCCGCAAGCGTTCAATGATGGTTTCTATCGGCGGATTTTCAATACGACGGTAAATTTACGCAACCCGGTGCGCCTTTAATGCGTGTTAAAAAAGAGGACAGTCCGGCGTGTCTGCATACGCACGGAGTTCCGATACATTTTTATCGACAACTGATGAAACGATGGAGACGGTTATGCAAACCGCGTATTTGACTGTTCGACCTTCGATACAAGGGCCCCATGCCCAGCGTGGAGCTGTCATGATCGTGGCGCTGGTGTTTTTGCTGTTGATCGCCATGCTCGGCATCAGTTCATCCAATATCAATGTGCAGCAGTTGATGATGGCTGGCAATGAACAGTCCCGCATCGAAGCGACCCAGCGCGCAGAGACAGTAATCGATGCGATTCTGGACAACAGCGGTAATACCCCATTGACGGGCGATGTCGGCTACACCCTGTGCGCGATTGGTGATACTGACGTCGATTGCGATTCCAGCACAGTCACTCTGGATTCGAGTGTGTCCGCTGTTCTGACCGGCGGTAGCGTGAGCTATCACGCTACGCGTATGGGGCCTTTGGTGTCGGCCGTGCCGCCGCTGAATGAAGAGCTGGCCTCCAGCAGCAGTGCCTATCAGGTGGCGACGATGGAACTGGATGCGACCTATGACGGCAGCGCTTCAGCACAGGGGGTTTCGACGGTTGTGCAGGGCGTGATGTTCCTGGGGTTGTTGATGTTGGCGTGTTGTGCAATGGGCTCATCTCCGGTGACTGGAGACGATACCGATATTTATCTCAACCCCAATAATCCCAATGCCGCGCCGCCGTTGATAATGCTCACCTTTGATTACAGTCCTAGCCTGGGTAGTACGCTGTGCTCCGATTATCGCGATGCAAGTTGTGAGACGCTAATGGGGCCGGTGATTTACCCGATGCTGGTGGACAATATTGAAGGCCCGGGCATGCTGTATCGGGATACGGATTCCGATGGCATGCTGGACGTTCCGGTCGTGGAACCCTTCGATATGGTGCGGGCGGTGTTGCGCACCATTATTATGAGCGATGAAATGAACGGGTTGGCGCTTGGTGTTTCACTGCCTCACGACGATACCTGCACCGGTGGTACCACCGCCGGTCCGAGCGCGCTCCCTGTTCCCAATCAATCCGGTTGCAGTAACGGCGGTTACATTCTCAGCGGCTTTGAATTGTTTTCCGCCGCTGATTTTAACAGCGGTGCCCTTGTCGCCGGCTCCGCGCGGGACGACTTTCTGCAGCGTTTGGGGAAGGTGCCGTCGCCCCACGGCAACGTTTCCCACAAGTATCAAATGCGGGAGCTGTACTTTGAGTTTTTCCGTTATCTGACCGGTGGTGATGTTTACAACGGTCATCTCGGTTACGACGATTTTGCCAGCACGGACGATGAAAAAAATCTTAACGATACCACCAATACCTATAAAACCGACACCAGCAGCCCGGTGTTGACTGACACGACGACATTTTCCTGGGACGATACCATAGAAACCGGCACCGTCAGTGCCGCCACCTACACCAGCCCCTATGTGGCTTTGAGCGGGCAGGACTGGTCCTGCGCCAAGACCTTCATGGTCAATACTTATTTCAGCGATGTGCAGCAATCCGATTCCGACAGCGCCATCGCCGCCGCCGTGGCCTCCGGCGGCACTGGTGTCTCCATGAGCGGAAGCGACCAGACCAATACCAGCGCCATAGTTGAATTTATGTACCAAAATGATATGGCGGACGGAACCATCGGGCCGAATATCGACGGTATTCAAAATGTTCAGTCCTATTTCATAACATCGAAAAACAATAACAATGCGGCCGATGAATACGCGTTTAAAGGGGGCACGGGGCGCGCCTTTAACCTGAACGAACCCGAGCAGTTACTGGAGGACCTGAGGTCGATATTCCGCGAAATTCTCAGTGTCAGTACCACCATCGTCGCCGCCTCGGTTCCGGTTAACGTTTTTAACCGCACCGAAGTCGTGGACAATGTGTATTTTGCGCTGTTCAAGGCGGAGTCCACACCCAGTTGGAACGGCAACGTCAAAAAACTGAAAATTGTTGAAAAGAATACGGGTACCGAGACCTATTATGAAATCGTATCGGTGGAAAACACCGGTATTTCGGCGTTTTCCACCGATGGCCGAATTCGCACCGACGCGCTCACCCATTGGAGCAAGTCCGATGGCTACGATGTGGTGGCGACCCCACAGCCGGAGGATGTGTCGGGGCGCGATGGGCGTTCCGTCAATCGAGGCGGTGCCGGGCAGCAGATACCCGGTTATCTCGACCCCAACGATCCCACGGCGAGCGGTGACCCGGGCCTGGCCAACGGCGCCGGCACCCGGCAACTCTATACGGTAGACTCGGCGGGCAACGGACTGATGGCGCTGAATGCCAACAGTACCCTGGCCGCGGAGCTGCAAAATCGCCTCTCCGCGGCGGATACCACCGAAGCCGAAACCCTGTTGAAGTGGCTGCGTGGGTATGATGTGGATGATCTCGACGGCGATTCCACCACCACCGATCCGCGTCCCTGGTTGATGGGCGACCCCATCCACAGCCGTCCCATTGCGGTCAACTACGGCGATACCGGCGCAAGCTATACGCAGGATAACCCCAATTTAAGAATCTTCTTCGGCGATAACGATGGTTTTTTTCGGGCGCTGAAAGACGCCAGCAGCGGTACCCAGGCAACGGGAAAGGAATTGTTCAGTTTTATGCCCCGTGAGCTGATGAAAAATACCAAAACACTGCGTGCCAATAACGCCGCCGATGCCCACCCCTACGGCGTCGATGGCGCGCCTGTGGCATTGGTTATCGATCTGGACGGCGACGGCAATATTGAAACCGTCGACGGCGACAAGGTGTATATTTATTTTGGCTTGCGCCGCGGGGGGCGCTCCTATTTTGCCCTCGACGTCAGTGACCCGAGTGACAGTGTTACCCCCTCGCTGCTGTGGAAAATTCGCAAGCCGATCAGTTTCAGTTCCACCAACGGCTCCATTGGCGCTAATACTTCGGTGCTGCAGGCCGGGGAGACACTGACACCGGGGATGTTCGAAGGCGGCAAATTAATTATTACCACGGCGCCTCACAATGATGAACCTTACTATAATGTGGTTGCCAACGATGACGGGACGATCACAGTGGCCGACGATACCGACAGCGGTGGCAATCCGGTGCCGGAGTTTATCAATGCCGCGAGCAATGTCAGTTATTCGGTAACGACGGAGGGTGAAGCGGACTTTACTGAAATGGGGCTGAGCTTCTCAATACCTAAAATTACCACCGTAAAATATGATTCCGACATCACGCCGGTATTAATTTTTGGCGGCGGCTACGACCCCGATAAAGACAATGGTGCAAGTGCCGATGACGATGAGGGCAATGCTATCTATATCGTCAATGCGCTCACCGGGGCGTTGATTTGGAAAGCGGTGCAGGGTAGCAGTGTCAACACCAATACCGTGCACTATGTAGCGGATATGGTGGACGCTATTCCCGCGCCTGTGAGCATTGTGGATTCCAACGGCAATGGCATTACCGACAGGCTGTATGTGGGCGATACCGGTGGCGCGATATGGCGGGTCGATTTGCCCGAAGGTGACGAGAGCGCCGGGGCGGGGTTCAGCCGCGCCTCGAAATGGTTTGTTACCAAGTTGGCGGAACTGGGCACCGATGGCGGCGCCGACGACCGGCGTTTTTTCCATGCCGCCGATACCGTTAACACCAAGGACAATCAGGGCGAGTATACGGCTGTTATCGCCTCCAGTGGCGACAGAGCGAACCCCCGTGATACCGTAGTGGATAATTTTCTGTTCGTGATTAAAGACCGTCAACTGGTGTCCGGCGCCACCGCTGTGCAGACGAGGACACCGTTGGTGGTAAACGATCTGGTGGACATCACCGATTTGTGTATTACCGGTGTGGAAGTAGCCTGTACCGGCGCCAACCTTGTCAATGGCTGGCGACTGGCGCTGGAGGCCAATGGCGAAAAAGGCTTGTCCACACCCATCACCGCCGGCGGTACCATCTTCTTTACCTCCTATCTGCCGGAAGGCGGCCTGGGCGCCGGGAATTGCGCACCATCCGAAGGTGCGGGACTGATTTACGCGGTACGCCTGAGCAGCGGCACGGTGGATACCAATGTCTTTGGTGTCACAGACCCGACCAAATCCGATCGCTATGTCGACGCCGGTTATGGGATTCCCCCCGGTGTGACGCCGTTGGGATCGGGCAATCTGTTGCTGCCCGGTAAGGGGGTTGGCGGCCGGCAGATTATTGAAACCAGTGCTAAAACCCGCTGGAAAATTTACTGGCGTGAAACCGGGGTGGACAACCTTTAGAGAAAAGTGGGTTGTTTAATCCAGTGGCGTGAACAGGGAGGTGTCAAATGATTTACGGCGAGGTTTGGGAAAAATGAAAAAACAAAGTCGATGGGGTTTAGCGCGGGGCTTTAGTCTTATAGAGCTTATGATGGTTATCGTGATAGTGTCGATTCTCACCGCGATAGCCTACCCCTCCTATATGAAATCGGTCACCAAGTCCCGGCGATCAGTGGCGTTGGCGGCGCTGCAGGATATCGCCAACCTCCAAGAACAGTATTTTCTTAACAACAAGACCTATACCACCGACTTTACTGATATAGGCCTGGTCGCCAACTATTACATAAACAATGAAGGAACCCTGGTTGCGGCGGCCAGCTCGGACCGGGTATATCAGATTACCCTCGCCAATGTAAGCACCACCGCATTTGATGTGGTGGCCACGCCACAACTGGCACAGGCCTCCAACGACACCCTCTGCGGCACCATGACCCTGAGCCGGGACGGTACCCGCGCCGTGTCCGGTACGGGAACGGTCAGCGACTGCTGGTAAACTCTACTCTTAGCCAGGCGCACACCGGTGTCGGCTGGTCCGGAAGCGCCCCTAAAGCGCCCCTAAAGCTCGGATTTTATCGCCTGAGACACGTTTACTTGCTTTGGCTTTTTGATTGTGAGCAGTGAATTTCCGGCGTTACCGGAATGCCAGCCCGGCTGGTGATCGGAAGGTGGCGTGCCCACCAGGCGTTTAAATACGCGGGCAAAATAGGATGGGTCTTTAAAGCCTACAGCGAAGGCGATGTCCACCACTTTAGCGTCAGGGTTGCGCAAAAGTGTTTTGGCTATATTGATACGGTAGTTCAACAGGTAGTTTTGAAACGTCAAACCGGTGAATAATGCTGGTGTATGAAATTGACGGCAATGTCGACTTTTGTCTGACTGCTGTCTCTGCTTCCGAATCTTACCTCATCGGGGTAACTGCTGTTGAGGTGTTGGCTGCTGAGAACGCTCTGATCTGAATGAGACGCCTGAAGATACTTTCGCATTTCCTGCGCAATTTCCCCGACTTTTCTCTCATCGAGCGGTTTGTAATGGTAGTCCCAGACCCTGTTGCGCAGGGCCCAGACCGCCAGCTCTTCGGAGTGGTGAACGGTAAACATAATAGCGGGAATACAGGGGTAAAGCTGGCAAAACTCTTTTAATATTTTTAACGAGTGACAATTGGGGTAATCGTATTCGAAGCATAGAAACGCCGGTTTATCGTATGACTTTTCGGCTGCATTCTGATAGTAATATTCTGGGGTTTTTATGAGGAAATACTCAGCGAATAATGCCTCCAACCTGGATGGCTCACTTCCCTCCATTAGATTAATCCACAAAAGCGTCGTTTCCCCAGCGAGCGAGGATGAGTTGAAATGTGCGTTTTTTAAAACCTTTTCAACCGCTGTGATCTTATCCATGAAAAACGAAGCCTATTAACGTATAGCATCTGTGAAGGCGTGGAAAACACCCTATTTCCAGAATAATTAAGACTATTCAGGTTGGGTTTAATGTGGAGGTATTCTTCACTTAAACAGTGGCAATTGAAATATGTATTAATGGCTTTTTTAAATTAATTGCTAATACATTCAGAAAAATCTATAGAGGGTTGGAATTTTCTGTAGCTAAAAAATAGCGAATCGGCCCTTTTAATTCCAATTGTTGTAAGTTCTCAATACTCCAGGCAGGGCACACTGTCAGGCGGACCTCCGAATGGCCGCCGGATCGAAGCTACAAATTACCCCGGATTATTGAGACGTTACCCGTTGTTGTTGATTGGCGGTCTTGTCGATGGCGAAGTGAACCCTATCGTTGCATATGAACTATTGAGTATATGGCAGTTTTATGCCTCGCCTGGCTGGTTAGGACCGTGCACGAAATAACTTCCGGTTTTAGCCTCCGATCCATCCCGCCTGGCGCCGTTGCGAAAACTTGACGTAGACCCACTATGCCTGCGTTTTCTCAATTACTGATAAAGGGGCCGGAAGTTATTTCGTGCACGGCCCTTAGGCAAGTCGAATGCCATCTATTTATATATAAAAACTTTGTATAACGATTCTGTGCTGATGAAAAAGGCGCCAAAATAATCCTGTATTAGCGCACAAAAATCCTACGCATCTTTGTTTTGCTCACCTAAATTGAAGATGACAGTATCGATTTGAAGATCTTTTCGATCCTTGAGTTAAATGCTGTACCCCAATCAAATTGACAACCATTTTAACAGCTTAAGGAGCGTTCTTATGGGTAACTTAGTTAAAAAAATCCAGCATTTTTTACAGGAAGAAGAAGGCCTTACAACGGTCGAGTACGCAATTGCCGGTAGCCTCGTGGCATTGGCTGTAGCACAGGCTTTTACCGACCTGGGCGACGCCGTAGGCACCGCGGTAGGCGACATGGAAGCTGTTATTGAAACACCACCGGCTCCCTCTCCCTGAGATCAGTGGTGTACGTTGCACCGGGGCCGGTGTTTTGGGCCCCGGCATTTTTTCCAAAAAATAGTTTATGCCGGATAACAAAGATCATGGAATTAAATAGCCTTTCAGTAATTTGCCTGGTGATTTTTCTGGTGGTAGCCGTTGCCTATGATCTGGCGACGCATCGGATCCCCAATTGGCTCAACATAACGATTGTCTGTTTCGGCGCATTTTTTCAAGTGTATCTGGCGGGGATTGAAGGTTTGTTTTCCGCACTTCTCGGTCTGGTGGCGGGGCTTTGCTGTTTTCTGCCCTTCTATATCGCCGGCGCCATGGGGGCGGGAGATGTCAAATTGTTGGCCGCCGTGGGTTGTTTTTTCGGGCCTTTGCCGACCCTGCAGGCGGCAATTTATACCTTGATTGCCGGCGGAGTGATGGCGTTGATTACCGTGTTGTTAAGCGGTGGCTTAGCGGCGTTGGCAAGGCGATATTACGCCATGGTTTGCATCTATATAGGTACAGGTAAGTTTTTCTATCAACCGCCGCAATCGACGGATATTGCGGGAATGAAGTTAGCCTATGCGCTTCCCATCGCACTGGGCAGTGTATGGGTTTTAATCAGTCGGGATTTAATTGACGCAACAGCATTACAAAAGGCGCTAACTGCCGTGCTTGGAGGTTTTTAATCATGTGTCCTGCCAATACCAGTATCGAGTCTGCCCCTGCCGGCAAGATAGACATTGTTTCGACTGCGGTTGTGGATGTAAACCAGAGTCTGAAAAATCGCTTTTCGGCGATAGCCCCGGTTCCGACTTCTGTCGAACAGACCCGGTTATCGGTAAAACTGTTGAAAAGCCTGACGCTGAAACATGTATTCAACGAAGGCGTGGCCAGTATACGCTGCCTGGCGGAACGTTTGTGTCTGGTCGGCAGCGTCGTCGAGACGATAGTAAAGCTATTGCGGGAGGACGCACTGCTGGAGCTGAGTGTATCGCGCAGCAGCGGTGCGGGTGTTGCTTTTGCCTTGACCGAACAGGGCCGGCAGGCGGCCAGAGATGCGCTGGAAAGAAGCGGTTATCTGGGACCCGCGCCCGTACCGCTCTCGGATTACAGCGCCATAACCGAGCATTTTTCACTGGCTAAATGTAAAGTTGGAAAACGCGCAGTAGCGGACCTTTTTTCCGGCTTTGTCATCGAGCAATCACTGTTGGATCAACTGGGCTCGGCGTTCAATTCCCGCCAGGCTATTTTTGTCTACGGTCCGGCGGGATGTGGAAAAACCTATACCATTAAAAAAATGGCGCAACTGTTCGGCGATGCCTGTCTTATCCCCCATGCGGTTGCGGTTGATGAATCCATCATCCAGCTTTTTGATCCGCAGCTTCATGTCCGCCTGCCGTTGGATGAGGAAAAAGACATTGTCAGATTTTCCGAAACCTTCGACAAACGGCTGATTCCCTGTCGCAGGCCCATTGTCATTGCCGGTGGGGAATTGACTGCTGATCTTCTGGAGGTGAAGTTTGATACAGCGTTAAAAGTCTTTCAGGCGCCGCTGCAGATGAAAGCCAACGGTGGTATTTTCTTTATCGACGATATTGGCCGCCAAAGGGTTTCACCACAGTTGATATTCAATCGTTGGATTGTGCCTATGGAAGAGCGCAGGGATTATCTCAGCCTGAACACCGGGCAGCATTTCGAGGTTCCCTTTGATGTGCAGCTGGTGTTTTCTTCCAACCTGGATCCCCGTGAACTCGCCGATGAAGCCGCGCTCAGGCGGATAGGCTTTAAGATTATGTTCACCCATATAAACCCCAACGATTTTCACAATATCTGGATCCAGGAATTGAATAAGCGCGGGCTGACATACGACCAGAAAATAGTGGAACATGTGTTGGAAAATCTCTATGCGAACTCCGATATTGCTTTGTCCCCGTGCCACCCCCGGGATCTGATTAACATCGCTTTAACCCAGGAAATTTATTTGAGAAACACTGAAGGTCTGTCGATCGAGTGTATCAACTGGGCCTGGGAAAACTATTTTGTCAACACTGAAAAACTGAACAGTTTGGTTAACGTTCGCTCGATTTAATGATGAACAGCCAATCAGTGATAGAGATTTATAAATGATAAATAAGGGTATATAACGATGATTAAGCGAAAAACCACATTGCTGATAGCTTTCTCCGCCCTGCTGGCGCTGGGGGCGGCCTGGATAGCCAATAACTGGGCTATTACAAGAACGGTGTTACAAGCGCATGAAGATGAAAACAATGTACATGTTCTGGTTGCCGCCATGGATATTGACTACGGGCAAAAGATAGAAGAGAAACACCTCAAAGCCGTATTAATACCTAAAAAACTGACGGTGTCCAATGCCTTTACAAACAAAGAGGAACTCATCGGTAAAGTTGCCAACACGGCTCAGCTCAAGGGCGACATTCTGAGGAAAGAGCGTTTTGCCAACCATCTTGAAGGCAGCACGCTGGCCGCTATGATTTCAAAAAAGAAACGGGCTATTACCGTGCGGGTTGACGATGTGGTGGGGGTGGCCGGGTTCCTGCTGCCGGGAAACCGCGTCGATATTCTGGCGACCAAAACCAACAGGAGCCGGAAAAAAGTGGAAACCGACACCATTCTCAGAGATATCAAAGTGCTGGCTGTGGATCAGACCGCGGCCACGGATAAGTCTGAGCCTGTTATCGTCAGGGCCGTTACCCTGGAGATGACCCCTTCGCAGGCCGAGCAATTGGTAAAGGCCCGGGACGAAGGCCGAATTCAATTGGCCCTGCGCAATCCACTGGACAACCAGGTCGAAGAGCCCGAACCACCGAAAACGGTGAAGAAGGTGGCAAAAAGCAGAGTTTATCCCTATAGACGAATTACGGTTATCCGGGGAACAGATGTCAGTCTGGTCACTCGTTAACACATTTATCACGAACCACATATAAAGATAGGTATCGCCATGATTTTCAACAAGCAACAATCAATGCGAATGCTGAAGAGAGTAAAGAGAGCGGCAGGTTACCTCGGTTTGATTCTGATTTCGACATTTGCCGGCAGCGGCGCCTGGGCGCAGGGGTTGTCCGGTTTTCCGGATAATTTCGATGTGCCTATTCATAAATCCCGCGTTATAAAAATGCATACACCGATTAAACGGGTATCGATGGGAAATCCCGGTATCGCCGATATAGTCGTGTTGAAACACAATCAACTCTATGTACTCGGAAAAAAACTGGGCACAACCAATGTGCTGCTCTGGAGCGCCGGCGACAAGCTGATAAAAGTGTTGGATGTGGAAGTGATCCACGATCTCACACAATTGAAAAAGAAACTCTATCAGTTGATGCCCGATGAGCAGGTCGAAACCTACAGCTCCCAAGGGGCGATTGTACTCAGGGGACAGGTTTCCGATATTGTCAAAATGGACAGAGCCGTGAGTATTGCCGAGAGCTTCGCCCAGGCGGCGCTGACAAAAACCGGTGGAAAATCTGAGAAAGCTGCCGGCCCCCGGGTGGTTAATCTGATGAGTGTCGGTGGTTCACAGCAGGTCATGCTCAAAGTCACAGTGGCCGAGCTGGAACGCAGGACCATGAGAAAGATGGGTATCAAATGGTTTGGCAATGACTTATCCGGTGGCAAGTGGCGTTTTGGCGGTGTCAACGGTGGTGGTGCGTTTCCGGATTTTATCAATGAAGACGGTCTGCGGGAGCTGATTGGAGGCAATCCCCCGATAGTCGGCCCCGCCATCGATGAATTTTTCCCCAATGATTTATCGATTACCGACAAAGGTCTGTTCAGTTCCTTCCTGACCAATGATTTCGTGTTCTCCGCCTCGCTGGAGGCGGCCAAAGAGAACGGTCTGGCAAAAGTGTTGGCCGAACCCACACTGACCGCGCTGTCCGGCCAGGAAGCGGCGTTTTTATCCGGTGGCGAATTTCCCATACCGGTACCGGATAACGATGACGGGGTGACCATTGAATTCAAGGAGTTTGGCGTTGGTGTCAGGTTTCTTCCCGTGGTGCTTACCAATGGCACTATAAATTTAAAGCTGAACGTTAAAGTATCGGAGCTGACCAGTGCAAACAGTGTTGCCATCGGCAGTGGTTTTACCTCCAGCACCTTTTTTATTCCCTCGCTGTCTACCCGCAATGCCAGTACCACCATAGAGCTGGGCGATGGGCAGAGTATCGGTATCGCGGGTCTGCTCAGTGAAAATATGCGGGGGGTGGTGAATAAATTTCCCGGTCTTGGGGATATTCCCATTCTCGGACATTTATTTCGCAGCGAGGAGTTCGAGCGCGGTGAAACGGAACTGGTTATTCTGGTAACGCCGACCCTGGTCCAGGCGATGAGTCAGCCGATATCCAAACTCCCCACCGACAGTTTCATAGAGCCCAGCGATATGGAGTTCTATCTGATGGGTAAAATCAACGGCGCGCCGAGACGCAAAAAAGCCGGCGACCATGATTCAAACAACGGCACCAATACCACGGATGAAGTAATCGACAACCAGGAACAATCACAGCGCGCACAACTGGAAGTCTCTCCCCAAACCGGCGGAGTGGATGGTCAGTTCGGGCACAGCATCAACTGAGGATTTCACCATGATGGCTCAAACGGCACTATTGCATCGAACATTAATCGTATCAACATTTTTATTCACCTCGGCTTGTTCCAGTATCGGTTGGGAGTTGGGCAGCAATAAGCTGAATGACTATGAACTTGGCAGTGCCCTGGAGCAGATGCGGGCGAATCAGACTTATAACCAATCCGCCGCCAGCAAACCGCCCGAGGGAATTCTGGCCGGCATGGATGGCGAACTGGGAGAAAAAGTGTTGCATGCATATCGTGGCGCCGGCGAAACCACGGACGTGAAAAGCAATATTGAACTGGATGTAGGCTCGGATTGAGCGCCGGGTGACGTAACCCAAGCAAGTGAATCGCAAGCAGGTAAATCTTATGAAACCAGTGACTTTTAGACAGCAGCGGGGCATGGCGATGGTGCTGACGGTTATCGCGCTGGTATCGATCTTAGGGGTACTGGGGCTGGCACTTGACGGAGGGCATGCTTTTTTATCGAAAACCCGGCTCCAGAATGCCGTGGACGCGGCGGCGCTGAGTGCGGCGCGGACGCTGGATCAGACCGCCGATACCAGCGCCGCCTCCGGTGCGGCGGACACTGCCTTTGCCGCCAATGCCAACTCACCGGAACTTGCGCAGGCGCTTGCGGGTGGCGACATTGCATTGCAAAAACAGTTCTCCAGTACGTTGGTGCCCTTTGTTCCGGGCTCCACACCGCCGACATTTGTGCGGGTTGTCGCCACCGGTCTGGATCTGGATGCCTGGCTGGTGCAGATAGTGGGCACCGACCAGTTGAGTATTTCCGCCTCCGCTGTAGCCGGGCCGAGTCCATCGCTCAACGGCAATGTCTGCGATATAGCGCCGATGATCGTTTGCGCCGTCCCCGATGACCCCGACGATCCGACGGAACTGTTCGGCTACCCGGTCCATCAAACCCTGGTGCTCAAACACGGATCCAACCAGGACAGTGACATCGGCAACGGCAATTTTCAACTCGCCCGTCTGCCCGGCGGCCAGGGCGGCAGCCAGATCAGAGAGGCCTCGGCCGGCGGTTACGAATCGGAAACTTGCCTGAGCGAGAATGACGTTATCGAAACCGAGCCGGGCAATACCGTCGGGCCGCTGGTGCAGGGCATCAATACCCGCTTCGGTGAATACAGTGGCGGCCTGAGTGCCAATGAATACCCCGGTGACTTTGTCACCAACGCTCCCGACCCGCGATTGCGCCTCGATGGCAGTGGCAATATTGAATTCGAGGATGGCAGTGCTTACAACACTTATACGGATATGAGTTTTCACTACGGTGACTATGAGACGGGTTATCCGGATTGTTCTGTTAATCCCGCTCAGTGCCACCGCCGCATAATCACTATCGCCATGGGCGATTGCTCTGGAACGGTATCGGGTCAGGGGGAAGTGCCAATACTGGGATTTTCCTGCATGTATCTGATTCAACCCGTCCAGCAGCAGGGCATTGAAGCCCATGTGTTCGGACAGATCGTGGACAAGTGCGATGCGAATGGCAGTTTCCAAATGGCGCCGGGGAGCGGCCCGGCGCCGACAAAAATCGTGCTCTACAAGGATCCGGGCAGTGTCGACTCGTGAGAATGTTGAAATGAATACCATTACTCCCGCGCTCAACAAACGTTGCGGCAAACGTGAAACCAGAATAATGGCAATCAAACCCATAAGGGGGGCGGCGCTTGTGGAAATCACACTGGTATTACCTTTGTTGTTGTTAACCATGTTGGTGTGTTTTGATATCGGAAGACTGCTGTACACCTATAATACGCTGACAAAAATTTCTTTGGATGGCGCCAGATTTCTTTCGACCCGGGCCTATACCGGTTCGGTTCAAAGCATAGATCTAACACCGGAAAAAATTCAGGCGGTTAAAAATTTTATGGTCTACGGCGACGAAGCTGGTGGTGATTACCCGGTAATCGCCAATTTGTCGGCTGACCAGATAACGCTCGGCAGTAGCGGCGATATGGTTACGGTGACGGTCAACTACCCGTTTATACCGTTATTTGGGGCCAAATTCTCAAGCTTTGGCTATGGTGATGACATTGATTTGTTACTGCCGCTGGTCACAACAACCCGCATGAGGGCAATCAATTGAAACACTTAAACGTACGCACACAAAAAGGTCTGGCGACGGTTGAACTGGCGATAGCGGCGACGGTGTTTTTTGTGGTTATGTTCGGCGTCATTGAAGTCAGCCGCCTGATGTACACGCTCAACGTCTTCGATGAAGTGACCCGACGCGGTGCCCGCCTGGCCTCGGTATGTCCGGTGACGGAGAACGCAAAGGTTAAAAATCTGGCCATACTGGAAGGCCGTTTGGTCAACGGGCTGGGTGTGGAACATGTGCAACTGGAATACCTGAACGCTGCCGGAAATATTATTGCCGATCCCGTTGCGCAGTTTATCGATATCGTCTATGTCCGGGTTAGAATCACGGGCTACAGGCACCAAATGCTGATTCCGCTACTGTTCCCGGAAATCGTTCCGTCCGAATACTCGACCACCGTGCTGGCCGAGAGTCTCGGTGTTAGTCCGCCTGGAACCGGAACGACGTCGTGTTAAACCAAAAATAAGTTATTGAATTCGATTAAAGAGGGCTGCCATGAATATCTCCACCATTTCCAAACTGGAACGTATGAAGTCCACCACGGATTTCACCCTAATGATTGCCAGCAGAAACAAGGACGCGCTCAAAGTAATGGGTGCTCTGGTCAACAATATCGACAACTGCAAGGTTGTCAGCAATCATATCTGCAACGGCCACTTGTCCCCTTTGTACAGCCTGGCGGACGTTCCGCAACTGCTACTGTTTTGGATTGGTGATCAGTGGGAACTCGAACTTCATGAACTCATCAACAACGCCCACAGCGGGCAGCCACCGCTTATTATTTTAAGCAATACCGATGACCGCAACGCCATGCGCATGGCGATGAAGGCCGGTGCCATAGACTATTTTCAAGCCCCGATCGATAAAAGCGAATTGATTGCCACGATTGAATCGGTGCAGGACGAGTACAACGTAAAAAATAAACCCGAGAGGGGCTCGATAACCGCCGTGATCAATGCCAAAGGCGGCGCCGGTGCGACGTTTATCGCCGGCAATCTGGCTCATATCATTAAAGAAACAACCGGTGAAAGCACGGCTATTTTGGGGCTCGACATCCAGTTCGGCAGTTTTTTGAGTTATCTGGATCTGGTGCCGGAGTACGGGCTGGTCGATGCCTTGAACAATGTCAATGATATCGACAGCGCAGCCCTTGACGGTTACATGGTGAAGCACCCCTCCGGGCTGCACGTTCTGGATGTCAAGTCCGATGAATTGCTCATGCTGGAAGATATCGACTGCGAGAGTCTGGATAGCCTGCTGGTTCATCTTACCAACAATTATAAACACGTCATTATCGATTTGCCGCGGCAGATTGATTTAGTGACCAGTACGGTGATCGAGCGTTGCGACAAGCTGATGGTGGTTTTACAACAGTGTTATTCCCACCTGCACGATGCCAAAAGGCTGCTGAAAATATTAACCCGGGATCTGGGCGTGAGCGCAAAATCCATCGACCTGATCGTCAACCGCTACAGCGATTATGGGGCACTGTCATTGCAGGAAATCGCCCAGGCTTTAAATCACCCGATCGACAAAGCCATTCCCAATTCCTACGGTCAGGTCAATGAATGCATCAACGAAGGTGAACTGCTCTACAGCAAGTTCAAACGCTCGGCCATTACCAAGGCAATGCTCGGTATTTGTGAAGACGTCGTCGGCGGCGCTCAGGGGGGCGAGCGCCCTATGCTGAGCATGTTGTTGAATAAAATTAAGGAGTTATAACCGATGAAAACAGAATCCCGTGAGCCCGCAAACTCCGCAGCGGCATTGCAATCGGAGGCCGGCAGCCGGCAGCGCAATGAACAGGAACTGGAATTTAAAAACCAGATTCATGAGCGATTGTTGAAAGTCATCGATCTGACCCGCTTGAACCAGCTCGAGGAGACCGAGGCGCGCCGGCAGGTTCAGGCTATTTGCCAGCAGTTGATCGAAGAGTCGTCACTGCCGATCAATATTCTGGCCCGCAAACGCATTGTCAAACAGATCGAAGATGAAGTCATGGGGTTGGGACCACTGGAATCACTGCTGGCCGATGACAGCGTGGCCGACATTCTGGTTAACGGACCCGACGCGGTTTATGTGGAACGCAACGGCAAGCTCGAACTGACCAGTGTTCACTTTGTCGATGAAAATCATCTGCGCAATATTATCGATCGCATCGTTTCCAGTGTGGGCAGACGAATTGACGAATCCTCGCCCATGGTGGACGCGCGTCTCAAAGATGGCTCGCGGGTTAACGTCATTATCCCGCCGCTGGCCATCGACGGGCCGATGATGTCGATTCGCCGTTTTACCGTGACGCGTCTGAATATGGAAAATCTGGTGCGTAAAGGCTCGCTGCCGCCGGCCGCTGCCGAGTTATTGGAAGGGGTGGTGAAGGGGCGCCTGAATACAATTGTTTCCGGTGGCACGGGTTCGGGAAAAACCACCATGCTGAATATTTTATCCGGCTACATCCCAGAGGATGAACGAATCGTTACTATTGAAGATTCCGCCGAGTTGCAGATGCAGCAACCCCATGTTGTAAGACTGGAAACAAGACCGCCGAATATCGAAAACAAAGGCGAAGTCACCCAGCGGGACCTGGTGAAAAACACGCTGCGCATGCGCCCTGAACGCATTGTGTTGGGGGAAGTGCGCGGGGGCGAAGCCTTCGATATGCTGCAGGCGATGAACACCGGGCACGACGGCTCTCTGACCACCATACACGCCAACTCGCCCCGGGATGCTCTGACGAGAATTCAAAATATGGTGTCCATGGCGGGGCTGGATCTGCCGGTGCGTACCGTGCTGCAGCAGATCGCCTCTGCGGTCGATGTCGTCGTGCATGTCCAGCGCCAGGAGGATGGCCGCCGCCGGCTGGTTAGCATCCAGGAAATCAACGGTATGGAAGGGGATGTCATCACCATGTCGGAACTGTTGTCGTTTAAACGCAGAGGGCACGACAAGGACGGCAATGTGCTGGGTGCATTCGCCGCCACCGGTATAGTTCCCGGTTTTTATGATCAATTGAAACAGCGCGGTATCGAATTACCCCTGGAATTGTTTAATCCGGACTATGAATGGAGTGCCGACTATGAATAGTCAGGTGTATTTATTTGCTGTCTTTGTGTTTTTCGCGGTATTCGCTTTGGCCATGGGGTTGAGCATACCGGTATTCGGTGAGAACCGTCAGGCGGGCAAACGGTTGCGGCAGCGTCTGGATAAAATCAGATTGGAAACCGAAGCCTCGGCGGCGGTGGACCTGATACGAAAAGACCGCTTCAAAGGCCTGCAGCCCTGGGAAGTCGCCCTGGAAAACAGCGCACTGTTACAGGGTTTGAGATCAAACCTGGAGCAGGCGGGACACACGATGAAAGCCTACCAGCTAGTGCTGTTGGCGTTGCTCGTCGGGCTTGTGACAGCGTTTTTATGCTTTGCGTTGAGCCGGGTGTGGCCCTTGGCGCTGGGGGGATTTTTGGTCGGGTTTTACGTCCCTCTGTTGAAAGTAAACAGCGATAAGAATAAAAGGCTGGCGCGTATCGATGAACAACTGCCGGAGGCTGTAGATATTATGCGCCGGGCGTTGCAGGCGGGTCACCCCTTCAAGGAATGTCTGCATCTGGTTGCCGAGGAACTGGACGAGCCCATAAACAAAGAATTTGCCGTGACCTTTTCCGATCTCAGTTACGGCTGTGATTTAAAGCTGGCCTTACTCGGTCTGCTGGAACGGGTGCAGAGTGTCAATATCATGGCGCTGGTAACGTCCATTTTGATCCAGCGCGAAACCGGCGGCAACCTGGCTGAGATTTTATCCAATATCGGCAAGATTATTCGCGCGCGTTTTCGTTTCAGCCGCAAAGTGAGAACCCTGTCGGCCGAGGGGAGAATGTCCGCCTGGATACTGGCGCTGGTACCTTTTGTGCTCTTTGTCATGCTCTATGTAACGACACCGGAATACCTCCCGGTGCTGGTGGAGAGTGAATTGGGCAGAAAATTGGTGGTCGCCGCTATGCTGGCGATGGGGCTGGGGATACTCTGGATGCGAAAAATCATCCGTATCGAGGTGTAGTCATGGATTATATGCTAGAGCTGTTTTCGGTTTTCTCGCATAACGAAGAAATCAAACGTCAGTTTTTTGTAGTCTTCGTTACGGCCGCCGTCTTTGCCCTTGGAATCAGTCTGGCGCTGATTGTTTCCTCCTTCAGTGGCCCGCTGCAAAAGCGCCTGAAAAAACTCGCGGTCAAACCGCAGGAGCCAACGGATTTATCGAAGCCGGGGCAAAGTAAGTTGTGGCGAAAATTCAACAATTCCTTTAACAACGCTGTAATCGAAAAAATATCCGGCTACGCAGTACCGGTAGACACCGCTGAAGTGTCGAAAATTGAGAAAAAGCTGATTCACGCCGGCTTTCGCCAGGAGTATTCACTGCGAATATTCTATTCCATTAAAACGTTGCTCACTTTGGTTGTCGGTTTTGTCGCGTTGTTGATTACCCAGTGGTTTCCGCAGCTCAGTTCCAGCCAGGTACTGCTTTACGTCCTGGGCGGGGCCTACTTCGGTATGATTGTACCCAACATGGCGCTGGACTATCTGGAAAAGCAAAGGATTAAAAAAGTTCGCCACGCCTTTCCCGATGCGCTGGATATGCTGGTTATCTGCGTCGAGGCCGGCCTCAGCCTGCCGGGAGCGATACAACGGGTTTCTCGGGACCTGGGCATCAGCCACCCGGAGCTGGCGTGGGAGTTTGAAACCGTATCAGCGGAGATGCGCCTGGGCGTGGAGCGAATGAAAGCATTAAAAAACCTCTCGGCCAGAACAGGGCTCGATGAAATCCGGGGGCTGGTAAGTCTAATGGATCAAGCGGCCAGGTTCGGGACCAGCATGGCTGAAACCCTGCGGGTGTATTCCGAAGAGTTCCGGGATAAAAGAACGCAACTGGCAGAAGAGGCGGCGGCTAAAATCGGTACCAAACTGATATTTCCGCTGACGTTTTGTCTCTGGCCCGGTTTTTTTCTGGTGGCGGTAGGCCCGGCACTCTTAAAAGTGTTTGAAGTATTCAAGTAGACTATTTGACAGCGGAGAGGTGTAGTATGCACAGTGTAAATAACCAAATTAAAAACAAGATTATGTCGAAAACAGTAATAGTTCCACTCCTGGCGTTTTTGATGACTTCCTGTGCTTCTGTGGATGAGAAAAAAATATCCTCTCAGTACCAGGTGGTTTCAGACAACGAACTTTACGATCCCTCCATCGACGAGGCCCGAATTAAAGCGGAGCAAATGAAAAACGCCAAGTCGAACACCCAACTTGACCGCGAAAGAAATGCTTCAGTTGAAGATGTGGGCGTGTCGAAGAAGGCCGAGCATGTAAAAAGTGGCGACACAGCGCTGGTGATGGGAGATACGGACTTAGCTTTGTTTCAATACATAAGCGCACTTATTCTTGATAAAAACGATCCTGATCTCTATGTGAAAATCGGTGTAATTCACCAGCAGCTCGGCAATACGGATTTGGCGGAGTTGGCCTATCGCAGGGCGCTGGAGGCGGACGCCGCCTTTGTTCCCGCCCTGGAGCGTTTGGGGCGGCTGGAATTGAATCAGCGTCAATACGAGAATGCCGGTAAAAAATTTCGCCGGGCT
>JARROD010000050.1:0-29265 GCA_037384225.1 Exilibacterium sp. | reverse complement strand
TCACCGTTGCGCCCGGCTGATTTTTGGTTTCAACATAGAATGCCGCCTGTTGATGCGGGTTTTCTCCGTAGCGCATATCCTGAACTTTGTGCAATTGGATATTGGCGGTGCGTGGGAAGTGTTCGCTGCCGCCCGGCACCATGCGACCGAAATAGTTGGCGATCGCGCCGTCGTATGCGGCGCTGTGCTCGAAGGCTTTGACGGCCAGATCAAAGCGTGTCTGGTGGCAGGTGCAACCTGCGTTTACGGCCATTTCTTCAACAATAGTGGAATAGTCTCCGGTATTGACCACAACACTGACGTAGGTGTGATTTTTCGCCGCCGCCCGCAGCATGGTTGGGCCGCCGATGTCGATATTTTCGATAGCGTCTTCCCTGCTGCAGCTTGGATTGGCCACTGTTTTTTCGAAAGGGTAAAGGTTGACAACTACCATATCGATTGCGTTTATATGGTGTTGGGCCATAACCTCGTCATCTTGTCCGCGGCGTGCCAGAATGCCACCGTGGACTTTGGGATGTAACGTTTTGACGCGTCCGTCCATCATTTCAGAAAAACCGGTGTAATCGGAAATTTCCACAGCCGCAATGCCATTTTCCCGCAGCAGCCGATAGGTTCCGCCGGTGGAGATAATTTCCACACCTTGCTGTTGCAGAGCCCGGGCAAAGTCCACAACCCCGGTTTTGTCTGAAACACTGATCAACGCGCGCTTGATCTGAACGTTATCCGATACTTCCTGAGAGGTGGTATTGGGAGTTGTCATCTCTATTCCTGTAATAAAAAAATGTGCCTGTAATGTGTTATAAAAGCCGAATGTAAATGTTAAAAGGGGGTGAGTATCACTCACCCCCTTTTAATGGGCTTACCTCTGCTGAGTACGAGGCAGTCGTAAAACGATTACAGCAATCCGTATTGCTTTAGCTTTTTGCGTAATGTGCCGCGGTTAAGGCCTAAAACTTGCGCTGCTTTCGTTTGGTTGTGGCGAGTATATTTCATGACAACTTCGAGCATGGGCGCTTCAACTTCAGCCATAACCATGTCGTAAACATCGGTAACCGCCTGGCCGTCGAGGTGTCTGAAATAGTTGTCCATAGCTTGCTCCACACAATCGCGTAGTGACTGATTGTGGTTGATGCCGGAAAATGCTGTCACTGGTGTACCGGAGTCTTCGACCGGTGCATCTGCCATAAGCGTATCCGCTGTATTCATGCCGCTTGATCCTCATTTATTATCAACTGTTCAAAAAAAGATTGAACACTTTCGTATTGTTCTTTTGCTGTATTTAGTTGGTTAAAGGTTTTTTGAAACGACTCGGGGTTAGCGAGTGTTTTCATGTACCACCCTACGTGTTTACGGGCGATGCGCACCCCCATAAATTCGCCGTAGAAGCGGTAAAGTTCACACAGGTGTGTGCACAAAATGCCTTTAATCTCTTCCATAGACGGTTCAGGAACCAAGTTCCCCGCTTGCAGGAAGCAATTAATTTCCCGGAATATCCATGGTTGACCTTGAGCCGCGCGACCGATCATTACCGCGCTGGCGCCGGTGTAATCCAATACCTGTTTGGCGTCAAACGGTGTCGTTATATCGCCATTGGCAAAAACCGGGATAGATACCTGGTCCACTACGGCGGCAATGGTATCGTATTCGGCGCTACCCTGATATCCACAGGCGCGGGTGCGGCCGTGAACAGCGAGCGCAGCAATACCATTATCCTCCGCTATTCGCGCAATCGTAACGGCGTTGCGATTGTCTGGACTCCAGCCAGTGCGAATTTTCAAAGTTACCGGGACATACACTGCGGCAGTGACCGCTCTGATAATTTCCTCTACCAGGGCCTCGTCGCGCAATAAAGCTGAACCCGCTGCCTTTTTGCAGACTTTCTTTGCCGGGCAACCCATATTGATGTCGATAATTTGGGCGCCTCGTTCAACATTGGCACGGGCCGCATGTGCCATCATCACCGGGTCGCTCCCCGCGATCTGAACCGAGCGGGGTTCCTTTTCACCGTAGTGATCGAGCCTGTGCTTCGACTTGCGACTGTCCCACAAGCGGGTATCCGAGGTAACCATTTCGGATACCGCCAAGCCTGCGCCGAGACGTCGACACAATTGGCGAAAAGGTCGATCAGTAACGCCGGCCATTGGAGCAAGCACGACATGGCTGTCGATGCTATATGGGCCAATTTGAAACACTTTCCCCCCTCAAGAGTGTAGGCACAATTTCCCGGTACCTCCCGCCAAACCGCTGCAGTGTTTACCATTTCCCGGTAAAACGCCATGTGTCTATCGAACTGAACGTTCTCTAGACAGAATACCCAAGGCATCGCCAATCTCAGTGTCCATAGCGAGTCTCCTTTTGCCGCTGGCTCCAGTTTAACCGCTAAGTTTTCGCACCCCTAACCCCACCTGTCCAGGAAAAGAGGGGGGGCAAAAATGGACACTTTTTAAACACCGAAATCTCAAATGCGTTAAGTAAATTTGTCCCAGTTACCAGGGGATTGGAGACTGGGTTCTCAGAATTAGTATCTGAAATGGTCGGCTATAATACCTGTTGTCGGGGGGAATGGGAAAGCAGAATTTGCACATGTTGGGTGATATTTAATCTATTAAGCCAAATAAATTTCCCCAAATAGTACAAATGTATTAATAATGACCGTTGTCAACCCTATCGTTGCATAAATTTTCGAGCTCAGGACCGCTCTAAAACGAGCGAAGCGGTCCTGGGCCGAAACGATAGGGTCAATACTTATTTTGAAATTGCGATGCTGTAATTTACCGCTTCTCGACCCGGGTCGACTATTTCCAGCGATAGGTGAATGGGTTGTCCGCTTGGCATATGCGTTTGTCCCACCATTTCTCCTCCGAGGTATTCGCTGGGGGCAAATTCGCGGGCTGACTGTAAGTTGCCGTTCAGGTCGCTAAAGCTTAGTTGCAGATTGGGAAAAGGCTGTTTAAAGGGGGCGGTGTTCAGCAATATCGTATCCACCACCAGGGCGTTGTCGGCTCGCGGGTGACTGCGGATCCCTAAATTGTAGGCACGGATTTTATTGTAATCGATAATTTCCGGCAGTTGGCAGCCAACAATGTGGCAAATGCTGCCGTACCAACTCCGGTAGGGAGCGATACGACTAAAACGATCGAATTGAAAAATGGCTATCTGCATAACCAACACCAGCGCTGTAATCACTGTCAGAAGCTGCCAGAGCCAACTTCTTTTCAGGCGGTCTCTGCCTTCGTGAGAGCCAACTTCTTTTCAGGCGGTCTCTGCGCGCGTGCATTTCCACAGGGGCGGGTTCAATGCTTGTCAGAAGGGGGTGTCGGTCTGTACCCCGGGTATAGAACTCTGCCTTATCGTGTTCAAACTCTTCTAAATTCTCTTTTGTGTTGAAAGCGGCGACATTTGCTTTTTCGTCATCTGCGGTGATGCTTGTATTTTTGTCATCAAAAGTCGCAAAGTTTTCTTCTGGGTCCTCATCCTTTAGCTCATCTGGCGGTTCATTATTATCGTCGCTTTCTGGCTTGATTTGACTTGCCTTTTCCGTTGCGGCGGCCTCCTCCTCTTCGAGCTCTTCCAGCAGGCTCACGGCCCAGGACTCGTCTGCCGTGTCTTTTTCCTCGGAATCATTGACTTTAATCTCGCGATCAAACAATGTTTTTTGTTCAGACTGCCAATGGTCCAATTTTAAAAAGCTATCGCTGAAAACGCTGCTCGAAGAGTCGCTTTTCTTGTAGGCGGAATTCACTTCATTGCTATCTTGCACATCATCCATGTCGTCGCTGATCAAGAGATCATCATCGTCCAAGTCCTTGTCATACATATCATCGCTGATCAACATTTCCGATTCACTGTCTATTGCGGCCTGGTCAAAGTCGAGGCGCTCTTTGGTTGGCGGGTGAGCCGGTTTATTGGTCGAGGGGGCGCCTGTCGCCTTGGGCTGAGCGATATTGGTAACCTTGGTCGGTTTAGCCAAAAGGCGGTCATCGCTACTCCCAGAGCCTGTTGCCGCTCTGGCGTCGGGAGAAGGTGATTTGATGTCGGTTCGTTGAACTACGGCTTGTTGCTTTTCAGTCCGTTGCGGTGAGTTTTTGTGACTGGCCGGGTGGGTGGCGGCTGCTTTTTGTAGGGTAGACTTTTCAACCTGGCCCTGTTGCTTGTCTGTACCGGGTTGCCTGGGTTCGGAGAGGTTATCCAGAGCTTTAAAAATCTGCAGACACGAGCCACAGCGTACAGCGCCCTTGGCAGTCTGCACCTGTGCCTGGGTAATACGGAAAGAGGTGCCACACTGTGGGCAACGCGTAACCATGTCCGCCATAGGGTTTGCTCGTCCTATTGTGATCAGCTTATCTCATTTGCTTGACGATACGTAATCTAAGTTTATCTGTCGAAATTGATTATTGCAGGCTTTTCCTCTTGTTCGAACGGGCCGGAACTGCCCCATGTCACTGAACAGACTTTCCAGGCGGGTTGGGGTTGTCCCGGCGATGTGCAATTTTTGTCTTCATACTTGGCGGGCAAGTCATACTGTGTTCTCAATAACAGCAGAGCAAACTCTTGTCAGTTTTTATTGTTGGCGGTCAGGCGTACACATTCCTGCCGCTGGACGGTAGGGTCAAACCAAAAATCGCCTTGATAGGCCTCCATCACTGTGCTCGTCTGGCTGGCGAGAATACCGGAAAGGCACAGCTTCCCGCCGCACCGGGTTAGTCGGGTCAAAGTTGGCGCCAGTTCTGTCAAAGGGCCCGCCAGAATATTGGCTAGGATAATGTCGGCACCATCAGCGACAACTTTATCTTGTTGCAGGCGGGAGGGCAGATACACGGGGAAATCCTCCGGAGTCAGGCCATTGCGTCTGACATTCTCGTGAGTGGCCTGCAGTGCCTGAGGGTCGATGTCAACACCTACTACCCGGGTCGCTCCAAGTAAGAGGGCGGCTATTCCCAAAATACCCGAGCCGCATCCGCCACATCCATAGTCAATAACCTGGGTAGCCCGCAGAGGCTGAGTTGCCAGCCATTGCAGGCAGAGAAAGGTTGTCGGATGGGTGCCGGTACCGAAGGCAAGTCCAGGGTCCAGCAATAGATTCGTCGCCTCCGGGTCGGGAGGGGGCATCCAATTGGGACAAATCCAGAGCTTGTCGCTGCATTGAATGGGCTGATAGCCCTGCATCCACTCGCGCTCCCAGTTTTTGTCTTCAACCTTTTCCCAGCGGTAGGGTGGAAGCGGAGTGCCAAAGAACGAGGTGGCTGTCGCGACAGCCACCTCGGGATCAACTGTTGTTGCAAACAGCCCGGTTATTCGGGTCTCGTTCCACAGCGGCGTTTCGCCGAGAGCCGGTTCTAGAATGGGTTGATCGGCGTTGTCCTGCAAAGTCACAGAGACTGCGCCCGCCGCAATCAGGGCGTCTTCGACCCGATCGGCCTGTTCGCGGTGAGTATCGATATGCAGTTGTAGCCAGGGCATGTAAAAATTTACCTTTTTCGTTTACAAGTTCGCAGCTTTCACGCCGAGGTGGGCACACTGTTCGCCGGATCGATGGCACAAATTACCCCGGATTATTGAGAAGCTACCTTTCCCGGCGGACATTTACACTTATCAAATTCAAAGTCCCAGCTTTTTCTCCAGATAATGAATGTTCATGCCTCCCTCGGCAAATACAGGGTCTCTGACCAACTCCTGCTGCAGCTCGGTGTTGGTTCGGATACCGTCCACCACAAGTTCATCGAGTGCGTTGCGCATGCGCCCCAAGGCCACTTTACGGTTTTCACCGTAGGTAATAATTTTCGCAATCATGGAATCGTAGTTGGGGGGAACGGTATAGCCGCTGTACAAATGCGAATCCACTCGCACCCCCAGGCCTCCCGGTGCATGAAAGTTATTAACCTTGCCGGGGCAGGGCATAAACGTTTTCGGGTCTTCGGCATTGATACGACATTCAAAGGCATGACCGCTAATTTTTATATCATTCTGGGAAAATGAAAGTTTTTCGCCGGCACAAACCCGGATTTGCTCTTTGATCAGATCAATGCCGGTTATCATTTCCGTTACCGGGTGTTCTACCTGAATACGGGTATTCATTTCAATAAAATAAAAGCAGCCGTTTTCGTACAGAAATTCGAAAGTCCCGGCACCTTTATAGCCTATTTCAACGCAAGCGTTGACGCAGGATTGCTGCACATCGCGACGCACATCGTCGGGAATGTTCGGCGCTGGTGCCTCCTCAAGTATCTTTTGATGGCGGCGTTGCAGAGAGCAATCGCGGTCGCCGAGATGAATAGCGTTGCCATAGCTGTCGGCGAGTATTTGCACTTCAACGTGACGTGGGTTCTGGAGGAATTTTTCCATATACACGGTATCATCGCCGAACGCCGCTTTGGCTTCCGCTTTGGTGACATGAATGGAATTGAGCAGTGCTGATTCTGTGTGTACAACGCGCATACCGCGACCACCGCCCCCGGCAGCGGCTTTGATAATCACCGGGTAGCCGATTTCCCGGCTGATTTCCAGGCAACGGTCTTTGTTGTCAGGCAGCGGCCCATTTGAGCCCGGCACTGTAGGGACTCCTGCTTTTTTCATTGCCGCAATGGCTGAGACCTTGTCTCCCATCAGGCGAATTACGTCGGGGTCAGGGCCGACAAAAACAAATCCGCTTTTCTGCACCTGTTCGGCAAAATCGGCGTTTTCCGCCAGAAAGCCGTAACCGGGGTGCACGGCCATAGCATCGGTAATTTCCATGGCGCTAATAATAGCGGGAATGTTCAGGTAACTTTCCGGCGAGGGGTTGGGGCCGATGCAGACAGATTCATCGGCCAGGCGTACATGCTTGAGGTTGCGATCAACCTGCGAGTGCACGGCGATGGTCTTGATATCCAGCTCTTTACAGGCGCGCAGTATCCGCAATGCAATCTCACCGCGGTTTGCAATTAATATTCTTTTCAACATTTGGCAGCTCCTCACTACTTTTTGCGTGACTTACTGCCTAAACAATGGTTATCAGAGGCTGATCGAATTCCACCGGTTCGCCATCTTCCACCAAAATGGCTTCTACGGTGCCGGCCTTGTCGGCTTCAATCTGGTTCATCATTTTCATGGCTTCCACAATGCAGATCACGTCGCCGGGTTTAACATGTTGGCCAATCTCGACAAAGTGTGGCGATCCGGGACTCGGGGCGCGGTAAAAAGTACCCACCATGGGAGACTTAATGACATGTCCGTTCACTGATCGAGCGGCATTGTTTTTGGTTTCTGTCTCAGGTGTACTGGCAGGGGCTGTCGGGACCGTTGGAGCCGGTGCCGTCGGAGTCGGGGTCATCGGGTAAGCCACAGCAGGAGCGGCTGTGCCGCGGCTGATACGCACAGACTCCTCGCCTTCTTTAATCTCCAATTCACCTATATCCGACTCTTCAAGTAGTTCTATCAATTTTTTGATCTTGCGAATATCCATGGATAACTCTCTTTACATTTTAATTGTACGTTTTCTACTCGCGATGCATTGCTTTGCATAGGCACAAATGAAGCGGCATTATCTGTAGTTTGGCCCAAAATGAATCAATCCGGCGGGCGGGTATTAAGCGGTGTGCCGAAGTTGTGCAAAAGCTGCGTTCAGGGCCAGTTCATAGCTCATGGCGCCAAACCCGCAGATAACACCCGTTGCAATATCCGAAAAGTAAGAGTGGTGGCGAAAGGCCTCGCGACTGTATACGTTGGACAAATGCAGCTCGATAAAGGGGATTTCCACCGCGGCTAGTGCATCGCGAATCGCCACGCTGGTATGGGTGTAGGCAGCCGGGTTGATCAAAATAAAATTCACACCTTCCCGGCGCGCATCATGAATTCTGTTGATGAGTTCATATTCGGCATTGCTTTGAAGTATTTGCAAATGATGCCCTTCATTGATGCATAGTTGCGTCAGGCGCTGGTTGATTTCCTCCAGGGTTGTGGAGCCATAAACACCGGGCTCCCTCTCTCCCAAAAGGTTCAGGTTGGGTCCATGTAGAACGAGAATGGTTGCCATGGAAATTCCTGTTATTTGATTTTGTCTGCGCCAGGCACAAGAAAACTAGGTGGCAGTTTGCCGCAAAAAACAAGCGGTGTCCACGATGTCGTTACCTTTTTATGAACTTAGCGGCAAATGCCAGCAAGTTTGGCGACGTTTGCTTAAGAAGTGGTGCTTGAATTTGCTTTTCCCCGATTTTTTCAAGCTGTTTGTGTATTTTAGCCCCTAAATGTTAGAAAATGTAGGAAATGTATCGAATTTCGGGTAAATAGCACCGATCATTGTTAATTTAGCGCTGTTTGTGTCGGGGTGGCGCGTTCTATGGCTCGCAAAACGATTTCTTCCGAGAGCAATTGCGGCAAAATTTCGGCTTCCGCATCTTTTTGCGCGGGGAAAAGCAGGTACAGGGGAACGCCACTGCGACCATAGCGGTTGAGCAGGGCGGTGATCTCCGGGTCATAATTGGTCCAGTCTCCCTTTAGCGTGCGAATTCCGGCAACCGCAATGGCGGTGTTTACCTTGTCAGTTCCTAGGGCGATTTTTTCGTTGGCCAGGCAGGTAATACACCAGTCCGCCGTGAGGTTTACCAGAACCGGTTCACCTGACTGACGCAACTGCGACAGTTTGTCCGCTGAATAAACTTCCCAGTGTTTATCGTTGTTCGGTGTCGGTGGGGAAAAGGGAATCACCGCCGCCCCGGCAACCGCCGTCATGGCGATAAAATTGCGCGCCAAGCGGGCACCTGAATGGGAAAAGCGCTGTCTCAGCAGCCAGAGGGCGAAGCTGATTAACACCGCACCGACACTGAGTAGAATCACCGCGTCGCTGTTCAACTGATGCCCGAGTACCCACAGCAACCAGATCGCTGCCAGATACAGTGGAAATGCCATGAATTGTTTCAGGGTTTCCATCCAGGCGCCGGGTGGGGGACGATAGCGTGCCAGATGGGGGGTGTAACTGAGTATAAGAAACGGTAGCGCCATGCCAAACCCGAGTGCTGCAAATACGCTCAATGCCGTTAATGCAGGTTGTGTCATGGCATAACCCAGCGCTGTCCCCATCATGGGCGCGGTGCATGGGCTGGCGACTACCGCTGCCAATACGCCGGTAAAAAAGGATGTGCGCAGACCCCGGCCGCCGGTGAGAGATTGACCGATTCCCATAAGCCGGGTGCCAAAATCTATCAATCCGGAAAAGCTCAACCCCATGGTAAAAAACAGGTAGGCGAGAAAGCTGATAAACACCGGCGACTGTAGCTGGAATCCCCAGCCCACTGCCTGCCCGCCGGAGCGTGCTGCCAGCATCGCTGCGGCCACAACCAGAAAAGAGGCCACCACGCCGCAGGTGTAAGCCCAGCCGTGTAGGTGTTGATGGTGTGGGGTCTGGCTTGCCTCCGCCAGATTTATTGCTTTGATCGACAGAACCGGAAACACACAGGGCATCAAATTCAGAATTGCGCCGCCAAGTGCTGCCAGCAATAGGATATAGGGTAGAAATTGTGCTTGAGGCTGCGAATCGACTACTGTTCTGACTGCTGTTGCGCTGCTCCCGGAAGTACTGGCAGCTGCAGTAGGCGGCTGTGCCGGCTGGGCCTGGCCGTTTTCAACATCAATATGAAAATACTGGGTATGGGGCGGATAACAGAGCCCGGCGTCGGCGCAGCCCTGAGAGGTGACAGTCAGATCAAAGCGATTGATACCCGCCGGGATCTCGGCTGTAATTTCAGTGCTGTAATAGTAAACTTCGAGCTCTTTTTCGAAGTAATCGTCGTACTTATTTTTGCCGCTGTCGACAAACTGTGCCGCCAATTCGATGGGCTCGCCGGTGTTTTGATCCCTGGCCTTCAGTTTAAAGCGATCTTTGTAGAGGTAATACCCCGGAGTAATGTTCCAGAGTAAACTCAGTGTGTTTTTACGCAGGTCGACGTGCAATTGATAGGCTTTTTCGACGGGGAGGAATTCTTCCTGGGAACTTGTATCATTACCGAATGGGTTGGCTGCCTGGACCGGAGAGCCAATTGTCAGATAAAGTGGCAGAATTAATAGAAAAGTAAGTTTCAGCATGTATAAGTGGCGCATATAACAACTAACTCATATTGGCTTCAGCGTTGCTTTGACCTGCGCTTTCAGGCAGAGTTTCGGCCCATTGTAGCTTATGCCGGTGGCTGTTCACAGTAAACTGAAACATATCAATTTAGGTGATACATGAGTTTCAACAGGCAATTTATGATTGGTTTCTGGCCTTTTTGGATCCTATGGGCGGTGACTGCAGGGCTGGCTGGATGCGCCACTGCCCAGGGACCGCTTGCTGTGCTCGCACCCATGGAGGAGAAACCGAAAGAACCCGTGCAGGAGAAACCTGCGCCGGTTCCCGCTCACACAGTTGAGGATGATGTTGCCAAATTGCTTGCCGATGCCGAGTTTGCTTTGAGTGCGGACCGTTTGACATCGCCAATCCACGACAATGCGTTTGACCGCTTTCAGGCAGTGTTGATATTGCAGCCGAATAATCCCCAGGCGCAGTCCGGGCTGCGAAAAATTTTGTTGCGCTATCTCGTCCTGGCCAGAGCGGCTGCCTCTCAGGAGGAATACGGGAAGGCGCGCGCGTTGTTGGAGCGGGCGCGCTGGGTGGATAAAGATGACCCAGACATAGAGCAATTTTCCCGCGAAATTGCCGCGGCATCGGCGGCGCAGAAGAGAAACCAGCCCGGCTCCACGGCTGCGGACAACGAATACCCCCTGGCTAAGGATCAGCTCGACAAACAAGGAGTGGGGGTGGTTGATCATTTGCAGGAGATTGCCCGACAGGCCCGCGAAAGTGGCAACTCGCTGCTCATCGTTGCCCGCAGTGACGCCGAAGGGCGTTGGATATACCAGCAGATGAAGGAGGCCGTGCCGGGGTTTCGCCTGCGAGGGGATATCAAGCTGGGACGTGAGCCTAAAATATTGTTATTGCCGGCGATAGACTAAAATGGAAACATGACTCTATTCAGGCAGCTGGTTATTGCCCTCACTGTATTATTTACCTGTTTGCTGGCGGGAAATCTGTTTGTCAGTGTGTACAACGCACGTAGTTATTTTTATGAACAGATGCAGGCTCACGCCGAGGATACGGCGACTTTTTTGGGTTTTACCATATCCCGGGCGGCACAGCAAAAGGACGTTGCCATGCTTAATTCCATGATCGATGTGATTTTTGATCGCGGTTATTACCGCCGCATTGCCTATTTGGATCTGAAGGGGGAGGCGGTGGTCGAGCGCGAACGCCCGATCCAGATAGAAAACGTGCCCTCCTGGTTTGTAAGCTCGGTTGAGTTGCCGGCGCCCCTGGGGCGGGCCGAAGTGGTTTCGGGTTGGCTACAGGTCGGCGAACTGGTGGTGGAAGGCCACCCTGGCTACGCCTATCGCGATCTGTGGCGCGTGCTCAAGGAACAGTTGTGGTTGTTTGCTGTCAGCGTGGGACTCAGCTGTGCTCTAGCCGGCCTGGGGTTGAGGTATTTACTGCGCCCGTTGCGCAAACTTGAAACACAGGCCGCGGCGATTTGCCGGCGAACTTCCCCGCAGCCGGGAATTGCGGCGTGTGGTGGAGGCTATGAACCGGATGGTGCAGAACACGCGGGATATGTTTCAGGAACAGGTTACGCTGACCGAGTCCCTGCACCGCCAGGCCTACCTGGACCCGGTAACGGGGCTATCCAACCGCCGCGATTTCGACGCCCGCTTTGAAGCCATGATCAGGTCGGATCTTGGTGGGTGCCCGGGGCTTATGGTTTTGGTGCATATCGGCAACCTGCAGCAGTTTAATGATAAATGCGGCCGCGATGCCGGAGACGAGTGCCTGATTGATATTGCCCGGGTGCTGAAGCATTTGACCGCCGACACCGGCAAAGTAATTCTGTCACGTCGCTCAGGAGCGGACTTTTGCGTCTTTATACCCGCCGCACAGAGCGAGGAGGTGGAAAGTTTTGTGGAAAAAATGTACACATCACTGCACCGCCTGAGCTGGTTTGACGATTCAACCTCGCTGCATCTGTACGTCGGTGCAGCCTTCTCCGCGGCGGTGACGCTCGGCAGCCATCTTCTCAGTGAAGCGGACACGGCGTTACGACAAGCGCGGCACCGTGATCCGTTTGGATGGTGTTTTTATCGACGACCGGGGCCTGACGAGCGGGCATTAGAGGCCGGTCAGTGGCGGCGACTGCTGGAAAGTGCCATCGCCGAACGTCGTTTATTGTTGCATTATCAGCCAAATGTTAATCGTGACGGCGATATCCTCTGCATGGAAGTTTTATGTCGGCTTGAAGTTGCAGGGCGTCTGTATCCGGCGGGGGTGTTTTTCCCCGTAGCCGAAAGGTTTGACCTGGGGGGAGAGCTGGACCGGTTGGTTCTGGAATTACTGTATGAAGCCCACACCGATACGGTTACGCGTTTGTGTGTAAATTTATCGCCGCGTTCGATTCAACAGCATAGCTTTTTAGTGTGGCTGCAGCAGACACTGCAGCAGCACCCTGAATTTGCTACGCGCCTGATATTTGAATTGCCGGAACAGGTATTAGTAACGTCTCCGCCGGCTGTGCGCCGGTTGGTGGATATTGTGCAGCCCTATGGGGCCGGCATCTCGCTCGACCATTTCGGCACCGCTATGTCAACGTTTGGCTATATGCAAAGCATTGCTTTTGAAATGGTGAAAATCGATCGCTGTTTCATTCAATCTATACATAACAATAGCGATAATCAGTTTTTAGTGAAATCACTACTGCAGATTGCCCATAGCTGTGACATAAAAACAATGGCTGAAGGTGTGGAATCGGCGCAGGAGTGGCGGACACTACTGGAGCTTGGCATTGACGGTGGGCAAGGGTTCCTGTTGGGCAGACCCGATGGCGAAAGAGAGGAGATTAATTAGGTGAGTAATGGGAATGGTTATCGGTTGCAGCGATGGCTGGTGGCAGTATTGTTGTTGGTTGCCTGGGTGCCGATCCCGGTTTGGGCCCAGAGCGCAATAGAGCTGTCCAAGCCAGAGCGAGATACGGTTCCCGATGTAAATGTGGAGGGTGCCTATGTGCGGGAATTGCCGCCTGGGGTCAGGGTCACCGCTGCGTTTTTGACCTTACACAATAACGGCGGGAGCGCCCGGACACTGGTGGGCGTCAGCTCAAGCCTGGCTGAGCGCGCTGAAATTCACAGTCATAATCTGAAGGGTGGCAAAATGATGATGCGCCCAGTCTCTCAGGTCGTGGTTGCGGCGCACAGCGAATTTGAATTCAAGCCCGGTGGTTACCATATTATGCTGTTCGGGCTCAAACGAGAATTGAAAGTGGGGGACACCTTGCCACTGGTGTTAAGATTTGCGGGCGGTGGAGCACTATCGTTGGTCGCCCAGGTCACCTCTCCATAAACATAGAGTGGCCATAAACATAGAGTGGCCATAAAGATAAAGTGGCAGCCCTAAGCAGAGTTGAACGACTATTTAAATAGGACGAACTATGATACTTAAACGCTTAAAGGGATGGGGAGTTGGTTGTATGCGTTTTGTCAGGGATTGGCTGGTCGATTTACATGCGGATATCAAAACCGGCAGTATCTGGATGAAGCTGGTCTTGCTGGCGGTGGGGGTTTATCTGCTGGTCGCTGTGTTTGTGGGGGGCTACTGGAGTTCGGAATCCGATATTTTCAGCGTGCGCGACAATGCCGATACCCTGGTGGCCCGTAAAAGCAGCGTAAAAAATGCCGCTGTCGCCGATAGAAGAGTGACCGGTGTGGTGACTACGGCAGCGTTGATCCGTGTTATCGATATCCTGTTGGAGAAGCCCGGGGGGCTGTTGTCCAACGATGTAACCCCTCCGGGCATGTGGCTGGACAATATACCCAACTGGGAAAAAGGTGTTTTGATCCAGGCTCGCGACCTCAGCAAGGCCATGCGCGAGGCGTTCAGTCGCTCCCAATCCCAATCCACCGAGGACCCCGATCTGGCGAAAGCCGAATCGCGCTTTATCATCGAGCAGGATATCTGGGTCATGCCTATGCCCGAAGATGAATATCGCGAAGGGGGCCAGTTTCTGGAAAAGTATCTGCGGCGTATTGTCGATGCCGACCAGCACAACGCACAGTTCTTTGCCCGCGCCGATAATCTCAACTATTGGCTGCGCACGGTTGAAACCCGCCTCGGCAGCCTTTCCCAGCGCCTTACCGCCAGTGTCGGACAGCGCCGTGTCAATATCGATCTGGTGGGTGAAAGTGGAGCCCGCCAATCTACGGTTGCACCGGCTGAATTGGTGGAAAAAACCCCATGGTTGCAAATTGATGACGTTTTTTATGAGGCGCGGGGAACGGCCTGGGCGCTAATGCCCTGCGCCAAATTATCCGCGAACTGGAGGCAACCCAGGAGACCGTCTACAGCCCTATGATTCTCAACGGCAGCGGGTTTGGCTTTCTGGCTAATCACTCATTGGTAATGGCTTCTTATATTTCTCGCGCTAACGCTGCGATTATCGATTTGCGCGAATTGTTGGCACAGGGTTAAACACTGTCAGAAAGCTTTACCCTATCGATGCATTAATTTTCGAGCTCAGGATCTTTTAGAGCGGTTTTTTAGGGGCGCGCGCAGATTTTTCTAACCGGAGCATAGCTCACCCTATATTCCCGTTTGGGAAGCCGATATCCGCCCGCCTAAACGTTATCTGATGGAGCCCGAAGGCAGTCCGAAGCTGGTTTTTAAAGGTTTGGAAAATGTGCGTTCGGACTGGATTCTGCTGGCGAAAAAGTTTCATCAATCAGTCAATTATGAAGGTATTCTCGCAGCAGCCGATTGAATTTTTGCATCGGGGTATCGTCAGTCCACTCGATTACCAGTTATATGTAGATAAGTATCTGGTGCCGGAGGCAGACACAATTCTGCACTTTATCGGTATGTCTTTTATGCAGATAATTGATTTCCAGCAGTCTTTGATTTGACGGTAAACTTGTGCAGCTAGCCTTGCCCATTACTCGCAAATCCCTGCAGTGACTTGTGAGTAATGGGCAGGGCTAACCTTAGGAATAGTCAAGAATTCATTAGATCTGCCGACTTCTTCTTAAGCGTAATCAGGTTTATTTATTATTCAGTCGTCTGCTAAGGCACACTTTTCGTTTGAAGTAGATTCCAAACTATGATTGACTGCTCTTATTATTTAATAAAAATATTTCACGTCATTTGGGTGGTTTGTAACGTATCGTGAAGGAGTCACCGTCAAGTCAGTCAACGTTGAACTCTGTGTGTGAGACTCCCCCATCATCAAGGGGGAGTCGAGGGTCCGGTGTTTTTGACGATTTTGTTGAATTTATCAGCGATGCTGTGGTGACTTTTGATCTCTTGGGGCGGATTCACTTTCTCAATCTCTCGGCGCAGAGTCTATTCGGCCTTTCCTTTAGTGAGTATGAGGGCAAACCGCTACGTCAGATCTTTCCACTTTTAACTGACCGGGAGCTTTGCGGTGCAAATAGTGATCTATTGAGGAAAACCTCTATAAGCTGCGGTGGTAGTTTGCGGGCGATCGGTACTAACGGACGGGAATTAAACCTGTTGTTGGTTGCAGCCAGAGTGATCGATAACAGTTGTTGCCAGTTGCTGTTGCGCGATATTTCACCGGCAAATGCCTATAGAGAAGATTTACTACACCTGCGTGAAATCAATCAGGCCGCATTGCAAAATATTGCCGACGGTGTTATCACCACTAACACCCTGGGCGAAATTGAATCACTGAACCCGGTTGCCAGACAGTTACTGGGACTATCATTGCACGCTGGCCGGGGGGTGCCAGTCGATGAGGTGATGACGCTGATTGACGAGCAGTCCCAGCTACCCTTGCCATCATTGGTGGAAGAGGTATTGCGGCGCGGCAGGGGGATTCAGGTTGAAGCGAATGTGCAATTGCACACCTCTGAGCAGCAGGATGCCGTCGCTGTCTCGATCCAGGCCACACCGATACGCAACGGCCAAAACCAGCTCAGCGGTTGTGTCTTGGTCATTCGTTCCATTAATGAGGCCTCAAGGGCTTCTTCGCATTTGAACTGGCAGGCCAATCACGACCTGTTGACACAATTGCCTAATCGCCATTATTTCGAGGCGGAATTGTCAAAAGCGGTGGCTGCGGCGCAGCTGGGGAAAGTGTGCCACGGGCTGATTTATGTCGATCTGTTTCAGTTTAAATTGATCAACGATACTTGTGGGTATACCGCAGGTGATGAGTTGCTGCGGCAACTGGCAGAGCTGTATGGCAAGAAAATGCGTAGCCAGGATTTACTGGCGAGACTGGGTAGCGATGAGTTTGGTATTCTGTTGCGCAATTGTACACTGGCCGGTACCCAGCGAGTGGCAGACATACTGCTGCGCGAAATGCAGGGATTTCGTTTTCATTGGAATGATCAGTGTTTCAAAGTTGGGGTTAGTGTTGGTGCACTGATGCTGGATAAAACCATTGAATCGGAAGCGCAGGCGCTATCGGCGGCCCATGCCTCCTGCTGTGCCGCCAAAGAGGCGGGGCGCAATCGACTTCATCTTTATCACAATGACAGCGCTATGGTTCGACGCCGCAGTGAAATGAACTGGGTGGTTAAAATTAACGAGGCGCTGACAGATAACCGCCTGGTATTATATCGGCAGGCCGTAAAGCCCATCACCGCACTCAATTCATTGCAGGCCACTGTCGTGGATTCTGACAGTCTTCCCCATTTTGAAGTGTTGGTACGATTGAGCAGTTCGGAAGGAAAATTGATTTCACCGGCAGAATTTATTCCGGCGGCGGAACGCTACGGGTTGATGGATGAGGTGGATCGCTGGGTACTGAAAAACTTGCTGGGGTATCTGCGCCAACGTCAGGAAAATGCACTGCCCGAAGAGAGTTATGCGGTAAATTTGTCGGGAGCGAGTCTGGGCGACGAAGGGTTTTGCGAGTTTGTTTGGTCAGAATTGGCCGAAAGCGGGGTTCCACCGCGGCTGCTGCACTTCGAAATTACCGAAACAGCCGCTGTCAGCAACCTGGAAAAAGCGGTTGAATTTATGGAGTTATTTGGCGAAAAGGGGTGCAAATTTTATCTGGACGACTTCGGGAGTGGACTCTCCTCATTTGCCTATTTAAAGGATTTTCCAGTGCATTTTCTTAAAATAGACGGGTCTTTTGTAAAGGGGCTGGAGGTGGATTCGACCAGCTTTGCCATGGTCAGTACCATCAATCACCTGGCCCATGTTATGGGGATAAAAACGGTTGCCGAATACGTGGAGAACATTGCGCTGCTTGAACCCCTGCGCAAAATCGGTGTGGATTATGCCCAGGGGTACGGTATTGAACGACCGATTGAAATCGCTATGGGTCAAAAGGTCGTAGGGAAAAAGGTCAGCTAGGGAAAACCTGCCGGAGAATTTCGGCGTGTTGCTCTGCTCGTAAGCGGGGGCCAAATTGTGAAACTACAGTTGCGGAGGCAAGGCTGGCGAGTCTGCCTGCCTGCGCGAAATCGTAACCTTGGGTCAGGGCGTAGAGAAACGCACCGGCATACATATCCCCGGCTCCGTTAGTGTCCACCGCGTTGACGGTATGAGGCGGGACATTGATCAGTTTTTCTCCATTAAATACCAACGAGCCTTCTGCCCCCCGGGTGATGGCAAATGTTTTTGTATATTGTTGTAGAGCCGCAGCTGCTGCGTCGATGGTGTCGGTGCCGGTAAAACCCAGGGCCTCGGCCTGATTACAAAATAGCAGGTCGACACCCGGGCCAATCATTTCTTTGAGACCCGCCTGAAAAAATTTCACCATGGCGGGGTCGGACAGGCTCAGGGCGATTTTTGCCCGGTTCTGCTGCGCCACTTCGCGCAGTTTAATCGCCGCAGCGCGACCGCTCTCGGAACTGACCAGATAACCTTCGATATAAGCGTACTGGGAGTTGGCAATGGCGTCTTCGTGCAGTTCGCGGATAGAAATAGTTTCACTGATACCGAGAAAGGTGTTCATGGTCCTTTCTGCATCCGGAGTGATCAGCACTAGGCATTTGCCTGTAATACCTGGCTCTGCGCCGTTTTTGTGATAATTGTGGGGGTAGTCTACCTGTGCCCTACGCAGATCGTTCAGATAAAACTCCCCGTTTTCATCGTTGGCGACCTTGCAGGAATAAAAGGTATTAGCACCGAAATAGCTGGCGGCAATAATGGTGTTAGCGCCGGAACCGCCGCTGGCGCGCTTGGAAGCGACCAGGTGATCGGATAAATAGTCCGATAACTGGTGCTGGCGCTGTTCCTCCACCAGTGTCATTACCCCCTTCTCAATCGCGAGGTCCGCGAGATCCTCGTCACTGACTTCCACTTCAGTATCCACAAGCGCGGCGCCTATTCCGTAAATATGATATTGATTCATATGTGATTTCCCGTGAGTAGGAGTTTTGGTCTCGGTGGGTATTATGATGAATAAGCCGGTGCTGATAAAGGGCACGATTAGGGCGTTTGTGGAAAGCGTAGCGCGAGCGCGGGCTAATTGATGATTTTTGCGCCAACTTGGCGCCGATAAACAACGTGTTTTGCAGCACAATTGGAACTGCTTCAAAGGCTGGGGATCCTGTACAATGCCTATGGCAGATTCAGGGGAAACTGGTTTTAATTTATGGCTCGAAGAAAGAGAGGTGGTTCCCGGCGCCGGACGCGAGGCGCAAGGAAGCAACTCCGCTGGAAGCAAATACTGTTGTTATCAGGTCGCAAGTGGTACTGGAAACTTCTGGCGCTAGTAGCGTTCGTCTCGATTATTGGGGTTGTCTATGTCGACTATATTGTCAGAGATAAATTCGAGGGTAAAAAGTGGGCATTGCCGGCTCGGGTATACGCTCGTCCGTTGGAGCTGTATGTGGGGCTACCGCTGACAGGGCAGGATCTGGAGTTCGAGCTGCGCAGCCTTGAATACCAGTTTACCTCGTCCCTGCGCCAGCCCGGGGATGTTGTCAATTATGGAAGCCGGTATCGGATATACACAAGGGGGTTTCAATTTTGGGACAAGCGCGAGCCCGCGCGCAAAATAACGCTGAGTATCAGTCACAATACTGTCGCCGCGCTCACCGATCAGCGCGGTAAAGCGATCGCTGTAGTGCGTCTGGACCCGCAGCAGATCGGCGGCATCTATCCCGTTCATATGGAAGATCGCCAACTGGTGCGTCTCCAAGATGTCCCACCCCTGCTCGGCGAGGCACTGATCGCGGTTGAAGACAAGGATTTTCTCCACCACCCCGGTGTATCTGTAAAAGCCGTGCTACGCGCGGCCTGGGCCAATATGCGGGCGCATAAAATCGTGCAAGGCGGCAGCACCCTGACGCAGCAACTGGTGAAGAACTTTTATTTGAGCCAAAGTAGGAGCTTTTCCCGCAAAGTGCTGGAAGCCATTATGTCGGTGTTGCTGGAGTTGCACTATAGCAAGGCCGAAATACTGGAGACTTACCTCAACGAAGTTTACCTGGGACAAAGTGGTCCCAGGGCCATTCACGGATTTGCCTTGGCGGCACAACACTATTTCGGGCGGCCGTTACAAGATTTGAAACTCTCTCAGCTGGCGCTGATGGTGGGGCTGGTCAAGGGCGCTTCCTATTATAACCCCTGGCGCTACCCGCAAAGAGCGAAGAAACGGCGCGACCTGGTGTTGAAACTCATGGTTGACAACGAGTTAATTTCGGCACGGCAAAATACCCTTGCTGCCACTGACCCCTTGGGGGTGGTGAAGCCGAATCAGCGCAAACTGCACGCCTTCCCAAGCTTTATTGATTTGGTAAAACGCCAGTTGCGTCAGGATTATCGCGAGGAAGATCTGCGCAGCGAAGGGCTGCGGATATTTACTACTCTGTCGCCTTCGGCGCAGCACCGTGCCGAGCAGGCTCTGAGCAAGCGGGTTGCAGCACTGGAAAACGGCTATTCCATGGAGGCTGAATCATTGCAGGGGGCAGTGGTAATGACATCGGTAGGGGACGGTGAGGTATTGGCCGCTGTCGGTGGGCGGGAGCCGCAGTTTGCCGGCTTTAACCGAGCCTTGGATGCGCAACGACCGATAGGGTCACTGATCAAACCGGCGATCTACCTGACCGCCTTGCAGGATCCTGGACAATATACCTTGGTGACCAAAATCAGTGATGACCCAGTGAGTGTCGTGGGCCCCGATGGTAGTCTCTGGCAACCGCGTAACTTTTCGCTCAAAAGTCACGGTGAAGTGCTTTTGAACAATGCGTTGACCTTCTCCTACAATCAGTCGGCGGCGCGCCTGGGTATGCAACTGGGAGTGGAAAATGTGCTGAAGACAGTGCACAAACTGGGCGCGGAAAAGGATATTTCCGCGGTGCCTTCGGTATTTCTGGGGGCGGTTGAACTGTCGCCGGTGGATGTCGCGTTAATGTACCACACCATTGCCGCTGAAGGTGTGTATAGCCCGCTACGGGCGATCCGTGCGGTACTGGCCGCCGACGGGCATCAGCTTAAACGTTACCCCTTGAATGTGGAACAGCGTTTCTCTGACAATACCATTCATTTGTTGCAGTACGCCATGCAATCGGTAATGCGCAAGGGTACTGGTCGTGCGGCCTACCGCCGGATACCGCAAGAGCTGGCTCTGGCCGGTAAGACCGGAACCAGTGATAATCAGCGCGACAGCTGGTTTGCCGGCTTTAGTGGCGACCATTTAACAGTGGTCTGGCTGGGCCGGGATGACAATGGTCAGACCCCCTTGACCGGCAGCACCGGTGCGCTCAATGTCTGGACAGATATATATGCGGGGTTAGCGACTCGTTCACTGGTTTTTGAGCAACCTCCACAGGTATCTTATCAATGGGTTGATGGTACCACTGGACTGCTCAGCGGAGAAAACTGCCGAGGCGCTGAATGGCTTCCCTTTATTAGCGGCAGTGAACCGCAACTAAGAGGTCAGTGTGAGTGGATTGAAAGCCCCGTTTTTCGATGGTTTAAGAACATATGGAACTAAAGAAAGTGCATAAAATAACTCCAGTTTACCGGAGGCAGAAAGCAATTATCGCTTGGAAATTTTGCCGACGTTTGATGTTCGGGAGCCTTCTGGCGGTTCTTATTGTGTTTCTGAATGGTTGCGTCAGCGGGCCGTCCTATCCACCGCCGTCACCCCTGCCACCGGTGCCGAATCCGGACACTTCCGATGCTGGCGAAGCGGTAGAGCAGCAACCCCCAACAAAGCAACAAATACCGGGAGATACACGGGAAGAAAACCCTTCCCGGAGGATACTTCCCACAATTCGGGAATCCGCGGCTCCACCGGCGGCGGTTCTCAGTCTGGTGCAGGAAGGTTGGACGCTCTATCGCGAAGGGCGATGGCAGGAAGCTATCGCCACTGCGGAGCGAGGCTTGAGAATTCAGCGCCGGGTTGCGGAACTGTACCTGTTACTTGCACGCGCTTACCTGGCGCTGGATGACCCGGACCAAGCACGGGCATTTGCTCATCAGGGGCTGCGTTACAGTCGCAACGGGAGCGTTACCGAACAACTGCAGACACTGCTTTCTTCCTTCAACTAACAGATTACGTAAGCTCTAATTGGAAAACTTGCAAGTGTCTATAGCAGGCCGCAATAAACTCATGAGAACCAATAGTCAAAATTGAAACCTACTTTGCGATGTCAGGTAAATAGGTGCTAGTATCTTAATAGCCTATAAGATTTAGATGATGTTTGGTAACTTCTCAATAACCCGGGTATTTGTGCCTTCGATCCGGCGGACGTCCACCTGACACTGTGCTTACCCCGGATTATTGAGAAGTTGAGATGTTTGCTTGGGGCGTCCTCAGAGATAAAAGATTAGTACTCTGTCGTCCCAGTGTGGAATTTTCCTACCTCAATGCGTTTGCAAATGCGGCGCCTTGTATTTATGTCATGGAAGTACTGATAAGACCTGGAATTCTATGAATAAATATAGCATCCCACAGACAAGTTCCTGCAGCCGGTCGAGCCCTTTGTCTGAATCACAGGTGATTCGGCATATCAAGACTTGTCAAAGCATCGCTGTGGAAAACTCCAGTGAGCTATTTGGGCGTTTTTTGCAGAAACTGGATGCTCGCCTAACAGAGTTCTGTGGAAATGCCAAGTCCAACCAGGAGCAGAATCAGCTTATTGAAACCCAGCGGGATTTCCACGCTGGCAGCGACGAACTGGAGCAGTATTTCTGCGGTTATCTCGGTGAAGGTTTCATAAAGTTTAAAAATAAACAGCTCGACACTCACACTGGCGAAGAGAAGTTTCAGGGCGATATGTTGTCGCTGGTGGAAAATGAAGACCTGGAAGAAACGATTGCGATTTCATCCATTACTCACCGTGCCGAAACCTATTACGGTGAAGCCTTGTGGGCACTGAACCAGCGTTTTTCGGTGATCAATGACGGGGAAAAAGTCAACGAGCGCGGCAACCCTGTGGCGCCGGTTCAGTTTTGCGAGTCACTGCGTAAAGCGCTGATGATAATGCCGGTTGGCACAAAGGCGAAAATTATCGCCTATAAAGTGTTTGATAAAGAGTTTATTTCCCAACTTAGCAGCCTCTACGAGCAAATCAATCATTATTTGGTAGAGCAAAGTATTTTACCCAATCTCCGCTACAATCCGCAGACCGCTACGGGCGTAGCGATGAGGGAGCATCGAGGGCAACAGGAGGGGGCTTCGCACGCCGCCGATGATGGTGATAACGATCTACAGCTGAAGGTCGGTGGCAAGTCAAACAATACCGGCGGCGTATTGCCGGCACCGGATCCAGCGTTGCCCTCCAACGAATACCAGAGCAGTTTGGTCGATGCTATCCGGGCTTTGCAAGGTCATGTAACAGGTTTCAACGGTCGCCAGGAAAGCTCCACCGTTGCCGGGATTCCCGCGGCGGCCTCACCGCAGGCGGCGGTGTATTCCAATCAGGAACTGATGGGGGCTCTGCAGAACCTCCAAGGGCAGGCACTTTCCGCGACCCAACAGATTCAGGAAAACGATTCCGGTCAACCAATTCCCGTACAAACCATCGCTGTTTTTAACAGCCAGCTTGCAACACAATTGCGGCAATCCAAAGATGATGGGGCGGTGGATGCGGAAGAAATGTACACCATTGATTTGGTGGGTATGTTATTTGAGTACATGCTGTCGGATGACAATCTGCCCGACTCCGTAAAAGCCCTGTTAAGTTACCTGCATACACCTTTTTTGAAAATCGCGTTTATAGATATGGATTTTTTCCAGGAGGCTGAGCATCCTGCGCGACTGTTGCTCAATAACCTGGCAGAAGCCGGTGTCCGCTGGGTGGGTAACGACGGAACGTCCCAGTACGAAATCTACGAGAAAATCAAAGCAATAGTCTCCCAACTGCTGGAACAGTTTAAAAACGATGTACGCCTGTTTACGAAATTGCTGTTGGAGTTCAGCGCCTATACCAAAAAAATCTCACGTCGTCAGGATCTCGTGGAACGCCGAGCCATGGAAAAGGTTCAGGGCGAGGAAAAACTGCGTGAAGTGAAAATTCGGGTCAACGATGAAGTCCGTGGACGCACCGATGGGCGCGAACTACCCTCGGCCGTATTGCTGTTGCTGTTGCAGCCATGGTCAGATTATCTGGCTTTTGTATTGCTGCGTTATGGTGATAAGTCGGATAGCTGGGTGCGGGCACTGAAAGTAGTGGACTATATTCTTTGGTCGATTCAACCGAAACAGGACATTGCAGATAAAACCCGCCAAGTGGAACTACACGACGACCTGCTGGATACTATAGAAGCGGGTTTTGAAATTATCGGTTACGATCAGGCCAAGGGGAAAAAACTCCTGGAGGCCCTGGTTTCACTGCAAAAAATGGCATTGCAAAGCAAACGAGCAAAACCGGCACCCGCACCCATGCGTGATAAGCTGGAAACTCAAGCCGCTGAACGCGCGGGCCAGAATACTAATCGAGAGGAGGTTACACAGGAAGAGCAAAAAATGGTGGAAAATCTGAAAATGATTGAATTTGGGACTTGGTTTGAATTTGAAGGCGGCAAACGTCTTAAGGTGGCCTGGTACAATTCGAAAACGCTTCATTATATGCTGGTCAATCAGATGGGCAAAAAGGTGGCGATGACATCCGGAGTGGAATTGGCCAGAGAGATGCTGGCGGGCAATGCCAAAATCATAGCCGGTAGTAGCAAGCCGTTTTTTGAGCGTGCACTTGAGAATATTTTCCACAGCCTGAATGCCCGGGTCGAAGCGATAAAGCAAGAGGAAAAAGGCCGTGAGTGAAATCGACACACGCTCCCAGCAGCGTAAGCTTCAACGCCATTTGATCAACGATATTGTCGAAGTTTACGATACCCAACACGATCATTACCTGGGGCGGTTGGTGAATATCCACGCTGAAGGATTAATGGTGATGGGGGATAGTGCGGTCGAAGTTGACAGGTTATACCAATTGGCTCTGCAGCTTCCGAAACCGATCAACGGCAGAGACCTCATCCACATCGGAGTGGATTGTCTATGGGTGAAGGAATCGGATGATCACAACAAACACTGGTCGGGTTTTCATATTATCGACAAATCCGTTGAAGCCGAAGATGACATCAACAGGCTGGTCCAACTGCTGGAAGAGTCGGCCAATAGTGCTCAGTGAGGGGGCGCGCCCCTCGGGGTCAAAACGAGATGACCCCACCGGAAAATCCCTTTCAAAGATTGGCGAACACTTTTTCCGCCGCGTCCAGGGTAAATTGAATATTCTCGTCGGTGTGAGCCGCAGACATAAACCCGGCTTCGAACGCCGCCGGGGCCAGATAAACGCCGGCATCCAACATTCCGTGAAAAAATGTGTTGAAGCGCTGCATATCACAGGCCATGGCCTGTTGATAGTTGCTGACTGAACCGGCATCGGTAAAGAAAACGCCAAACATACTGCCAACATGGTTGGTAGTAAAGGCGACACCGGCGGCATCGGCGCGTTGCTTCAACCCTGCCATCAAATTTTCTGTGCGCTTAAACAGCGGCTGATAAAACCCAGGTTCGGATATCAATTCCAGTGTGGCCAACCCCGCCGCCATGGCTACCGGGTTGCCGGATAGTGTGCCGGCCTGGTAGATCGGACCGCTGGGGGCTATCTGATCCATGATTTCGCGGCGTCCACCGAAAGCGCCCACCGGCATACCACCGCCGATCACTTTTCCGAGAGTGGTTATATCGGCGTCGACGCCATAATGCCCCTGGGCACCGGTCAAACCCACTCTAAAGCCTGTCATCACCTCGTCGATAACCAGCAGCGCGCCGTACTTGTCGCATTGTTCGCGCAGCGTCTGGAGAAACCCGGGCAGCGGGGGTACACAGTTCATATTCCCGGCCACGGGTTCAACAATGACACAGGCCACCTGCTCTCCGAGTTCGGCGAAGGCCTGGATGATAGCCTCTGCATCATTATAGGTCAGCGTAATTGTGTGATCGGCCAGTACGGCGGGAACACCGGGTGAACTGGGTACGCCCAGCGTCAGCGCACCGGAACCGGCCTTGATTAACAGAGAGTCACTGTGGCCGTGGTAGCAACCCTCGAATTTAATAATTTTATCGCGCCCGGTGACGCCCCTGGCGAGACGAATGGCGCTCATTGTAGCTTCTGTGCCTGAATTGACGAAGCGCACCAAATCCATACCTGGTATCAGGTTGCAGAGTCGGGTGGCAAGCTCAGTCTCAATGGCGGTCGGGGCGCCGAAACTCAGTCCCAGTTTGACTTTATCTATAACGGCCTCGATAACTTTCGGGTGACTGTGGCCGAGTATCATCGGCCCCCAGGACTGTACATAATCCAGGTAGCGTTTTTCATCGACGTCAAACAGGTAGGGGCCTTCGGCGCGGTTGAAAAAAATCGGTGTGCCGCCGACGGCTTTGAATGCTCGCACAGGCGAGTTGACGCCACCGGGAATATGCTGTCGGGCTTGTTCGAACAACTGTTCGGACAGGTTTGTGGAAGAGGCGGAATGGCTCATTAACTGACTCCTGGTAACTTTAAGCAGGGGATCCCTGGATGATATTACAATACAGCCGCGCCTGGGATTTTATATTTTTCGCGCCGAACAGGCCGTGACCTACCGCCAGTATATCCGCACCCGCTGCGAGCAGTTGGGGCGCGTTTTCCAGCGTAATTCCACCGATGGCGATTATAGGGATGGCCAGTACTTTTCTGGCGGCGCTCAGTACTTCAATGTCGGCCTGCGGGGCCTGAGGTTTGGTCAGCGAAGTGAAAAAGCGCCCGAAAGCAACGTAACCGGCTCCCTGTTCCTGGGCTCGCAGTGCCAACTCCAGTGAAGCGTGGCAGGTTGCTCCGACGATGGCGCCGGCCCCGAGTATATCTCTGGCGCGCTTTATGGAGTCATCGCCCTGGCCCAGGTGGACACCGTGGGCTGCAACCGCTTTAGCTAGCGCAATATCGTCATTGATAATCAATTGACATTGGTGTGCCTCACACAGTGCCGCCAAGCCGGTGGCTTCGTTTAGGCGTCGTTTGTTATCGCTGGATTTGTCGCGGTATTGAATAATTTGGCAACCGCCCTGAATCGCGGCGGTGACGGATTCAAGCAAATGCTCGCGGCTGCCGGTGATAGCGTAGAGGTGCTTTGCCCGCATTGGATACCTGTTTCTTAGCGGGTTTTAAGTGAGGGGCTTATCGTTTTTGTCGGCCCAGTAAAATCGGTTGGGAATGCGCATTCCCATCCCCAGCCGACGGCTGTTGGCCAGTGCGTGCCAGGTAAAATTTTGCCCCTGTTCGACGGCATCGATCAGGCGCAGGCCGTGTGCCAGGTAAGCGGCAATACTCGCCGCCAGTGTCGCACCACAGCCGTGACTGAAAAGCTTTAGCCTTTCCCGGGCGTTGCGCTTGATGAGCCCCTGACGCCCGTAGAAACTGTTTTCATAGATTTCGTGGGTACGGCGGGTGCCACTGATGAGCACGTATTCACAGCCGGTTTCGAGAATTTCCTGGGCACAGGCATCGATGTTGTCACCCTGCTGGGCCAGGTCATGTGCCTCGACCAAGTCCGGGGTGGCAATGGTGGTCAAGGGTAGCAACAGTGTCTGTATGGCTCTGATAATGGCCGGAGTCCCCAGCAGTTCGCTGTTACACATACTGGTGACCGGATTCAACACTACGGGAATATGTGGATAATCCCGTAAAATAGTGTGAATTGCTTCAACGTTTTCAACGCTGCCGATAAAACCGAGCTTAATGGCTTTTACGGGCATATCCTCTAAAATAGCGCGTGCCTGCTCAATCAGTAGTGGAGGTTCCACCGGGATGATTTCTTTCAATTCACGGGTGTCTTTGGCGCAGAGCGCAGAGATGATGGGGGTACTATGGCAGCCAAGACTGGCGGTTGCTTCTATATCAGCCTGGATGCCAGCACTGCCGGAAGGATCGTGATTGGAAATTGTCATTACCACTGGGGTGGTACAGCCAAGCTCGGTCATGTTAAATAATCCGTTGATAATTACCTTAGTCTATCACAGCATTTTAAATTTGCCTTTTTTGCCGGTTAGAGTCTTATTTTGTATAAAAGTTTTTAAAGACCTTTAACCCGGTTTTACTACCACCAGAATAACAATAGGAATCAGCAACAGGACCGGAAGCTCGTTGAACCAGCGAAAATATTTGTGGTTATAGGCGACAGTGTCGGTGGCGAATTTGCGTATAAACTTGCCGCACATATGATGGTAACCCACCAGCACTACCACCAGTGCGAGTTTAATCCAAAACCAGGTTGAGGTTGCGTAATAGCTCCAGTTATAGCTGGCCGTCCAGGCGCCGAGTACTATCGTAGCGAGCATCGAGGGGGTGGCAATTGCCCGGTACAATTTGCGCTCCATAACCTGGAAACGCTCGCGACTTATACGGTCTTCGCTCATCGAATGGTAGACAAATAACCGCGGCAAATAGAACAGGGCTGCGAACCAGCAGATGACGGCGATAATATGTAAGGACTTCACCCAAAGCATAAATTTGAAAGTCTCTGATTTGTCAGTGCGCTATGAAATCATGCGCAATACTATCTTGACTCCGGAGATGTTGCTATACCCAAAGCGTTTGAGATTTAGGTCTTCAGAGTGCGTCAATTAAAGGCACTTACACCTGATAGTAGTTGTCGATGGTGCTGTGAGTGACAATACCCATCACCGGTGTTGTCAGCGGTGAACTCAAGCGTTCGACATACAGCGCTTCTGCGCCCTTTTGCAAGAGCTTTTGCGCTTCGTAAAGGTTGGCCTGCTGATGAATCGGCAATGGTTTATAACGCCGGGCGGGGATTTCCAACAAATCGATATCCTTTTCCAGCGCCAGTTCCTGTTCCGAAGCCTGATCCAGGTAGGCGGCCAGGTCAGTGGCGCGCAGCAGGTACTTATCTTTGTTCAGTTCCTCAACCACGACCCACATGGGGTGGTTACTAAGCACATTTTTCGCTTCGTCATAGGAAATCATTTGGCTGCTGCAGACAAAGCGGGTGTCCATTACGCTACGCACACCGGCGCGGCGCAATACCTGGAACAGTGGTTTAAACTGTACGGATCTGCCTCCGGCCGCTAGTTGCGCGAGAAATATACCTTCACAGCCGAACACCTGGCGAGTGGTGATGCAGGCGATGACAATAATCAGCATGGTTGGAAATATCATGTTGGGGTTATAGGTTAATTCCAGTACTGCCATCAACGCTGCCAAGGGGGCATTGAGCACCGCCGCCATCATTGCACTCATCCCCAGCAATACATAAATGCCGGTGTCTATGTTGCCATCGAAGGAGAGGGGGGAGAGCGTATTGCCGACGATTTCCAGCACTCCCCCCAGGCAGGCACCGATCACCAGCGTAGGGCCGATTATGCCTCCCGGCATACCCAGTCCGATGCCGGTGGCGGTCACGAAAAGCTTCGCCGCAATGATTAAAAGCAGCAGGTTTAGACCTAAGTCCCCAAATATTGCCGCTTTGACGGTGTCGTAGCCAACCCCCATGATATGGGGTATATAGAGGGCGACGGCGCCGCTTATTAGCCCCGCCAGTGATAGGCGTAAGGCAATGGGCAGATGCTGGAATCGGCACAGTAGTAGCTGCAGACGGATAATCAGTGCTGCGAACACAGCCACAACTACGCCCGCCAGTGCTATATAGGGAAGCTCCCAGAGGCTGGTCATGTGGATGCTTCTGATAGCCGTCTCCGTAGTGGCCAAATTTACCGAGAAGGCTATACCTTCACCGAAAACGGCCTGGGCTATAGCGGCTCCGGACACAGAAGCCAGTATAACCGGAAGAAA
>JARROD010000049.1:0-15028 GCA_037384225.1 Exilibacterium sp. | reverse complement strand
CGGCATGTTATACCCAAAGCGTTTGAGATTTAGGCCTCCAGAGTACGCCCCTTTTTGCCCCTGACCGCGTCGCTCCTCCTTGCGTGGGGCCTGCCACGCGGCGTCGTCGCTCCCCTTGTTCTTAAAAGAAAAGGGGGAACAAAAATTGACGCACTCTGAAGACCTAAATCTCAAACGCTTTGGGTATATAGCGGTGCAAGCAAAGCCGCGGTTTTGATACAGTTGCAAAATGCAAATGTATGTGACAGCGGGGCGCGAGATAAGAAATACGGAGCAGGCGGAGAACGAGTTACAAGGGAAGATTGACCAACTTACGAATGATGCGGATGTCCAGCGTTTTTTCTCAGGGCAGGTGAAGAAGAACAAAAAGGAAATCATAAGGGCCTGTAAACCCTATCGTTGCATAAATTTTCGTGCACGTCCCTTAGAGCGGTATTTTCAGAGGCACGCGCAGATTTTTCTAACCGGAGCATAGCAATCCCTATGTGAGGAATAGAAAAATTGAGCACGGCCCTGAAAATGCGGCTATAGAAGGAGCGAAGCGGTCCTGGGCCGAAAATTTATGCAACGATAGGGTAAAGAAATAACTTTACATTCTCGGTGTTCCATCGCCCGTCTGGCAAGGCGCTTGAGCGAAGGCTTTTCTATTAACGGAAGGCTTTTCTATTAGCTGAAGGCTTTTCTATTAGCTGAAGACTCCTGCCGATATTTCGAGCTCAAGCAACACCGCCAGGCGGGATGAGGGGGCAGCGAGAATGTGAAGTTATTTCTTTACAGGGCCTAAGTTAAAAAATATCTTCTGGTGGTTTTTGCGAGTGTTTTTCTTTCGCTTGCCAAAGAAGCCCAATAATTAGAGAATGCATCGAGCATACATTGTCGATAGTATAGCATTCGTCCCGTGTACCAACGTTAGTGTTTGGGGCTCAGAAACGACTCGTCGGATTGATGTCCCCTACCAGAGGAGTAGCCATTGTGTCAGATTTATACGATACCGATTACACCGTCGGGCAGGATAATATACGCCGATGGGGGATGGATGTCCACAACCCGGTGTTTGGCATTTCCGCCATAGCGATACTGCTGTTTGTCATCGGCACCCTGTTGTTTCCCAGTGAATCCAAGGGTGTTTTTGACAGCTCCAAGGGCTGGTCAATTAATAATTTTGATTGGTTGTTCATCGTTGCGGGGAATATTTTCGTCATTTTCTGCATTGTTCTGATTGCCTTGCCCGTAGGCAGTATCCGGTTGGGTGGCCCCGACGCCAAACCCGAGCATTCGTTGATGTCGTGGTTCGCCATGCTGTTTGCCGCAGGCATGGGTATCGGCCTGATGTTCTGGAGCGTGGCCGAACCCACAGCCTATTACACCGGGTGGTATGGAACACCTCTGAACGCCGAGGCTCACACGATAGACGCGGCACATAAGGCGATGGGGGCCACGATGTTCCACTGGGGGCTCCACCCGTGGGCGATTTACGCGGTGGTGGGCCTGTCGCTCGCCTTCTTTACCTACAATAAAAACATGCCCATGACCATTCGCTCGGTGTTTTTTCCACTGTTGAGGGATCGCTGCTGGGGTTGGTTCGGTCATATTATTGATGTGGTCGCGGTGTTCGCCACTATTTTCGGTCTGGCCACATCACTGGGGTTTGGCGCTCAGCAGGCCGCCGGTGGCCTGCACTTCCTGTTTGGTTTCGACGCGGGGATCAGGCTGCAAATTATTATTTGTGCCTGTGTGACCGCGGTAGCGCTGTTTTCGGTTATCCGGGGGGTGGATGGAGGCGTCAAGCTGCTCAGTAATATCAATATGATGATTGCGTTCGTGCTGTTGTTATTTGTTATCACGCTCGGGCAGGGCTTCGGTTTTTTCGGTGGGTTTGTCTCAACCTCCACAGACTATGTCTCCAACCTGATCCCTCTCAGTAACTGGATCGGACGCGAAGACCAGACCTTCTATCATGGCTGGACCGTGTTTTACTGGGCCTGGTGGATTTCCTGGTCGCCTTTTGTGGGTATGTTTATCGCCCGGATTTCCAAGGGGCGCACAATTCGTCAGTTCATTACGGCGGTCCTGCTGGTGCCCACCGTGGTCACCATTGTCTGGATGACTGCGTTTGGTGATACCGCGCTGCAGCAGGTGGAAGCCGGTATTGGTGATCTCTCCAATGGCATATCCGAAGTATCATTGGCGCTGTTCCAGATGCTGGAGAACCTGCCGTTGGCCTCGGTGACCTCTTTCATTGGCATTGTGCTGGTGTTGGTGTTCTTTGTGACTTCTTCAGACTCGGGTTCGCTGGTCATTGACAGCATTACCGCCGGCGGCAAACTGGATGCGCCCGTGCCCCAGCGGATCTTCTGGGCGACAATGCAGGGTGTTATTGCCATCGCGCTGTTGGTCGGTGGCGGCTCCGATGCACTGGGTGCCCTGCAGGCCGCCGCGATTACCGTCGGTTTGCCATTCACCGTGGTGCTGCTGGCGATGTGTTTAACGCTCTACATGGGGCTCCATCACGAGAGAAATCTATACCCGTCATCCGCGACGGGGGCCGCTGGCAGCTGATAGCCTCCCCCACGGACAATATCAAGTACTGGTTGTGTTCCAGTTATACCCAAAGCGTTTGAGATTTAGGTGTGCAGAGTGCGTCAATTTTTGTTCCTGGGAAGGCGCGACGACGCTGCATGGCAGGTCCCATGTGAGGAGGAGCAACGCGGCCAGGGACAAAAAGGGGCGTGCTCTGTGCATCTAAATCTCAAACGCTTTGGGTATATTGTACTTCAGCGGTACTATTGGCGCACATACCAGGTCGCCGTGGACTTAGCCTATCAATGTCAGTCGAAATTCAGGATATTATTACTTTTGTCAGCTCACACGAACCCTTTGACAATTTGCCAGAGGATGAAGTTCGTGCGTTGTGCGGCCATATTGAAGTCAGTTACTACCGGGCCAATACCCAGATATTGAATTATGGCGACCCGATTGACTCACTGTTTCTGATTCGCTCCGGCTCGGTTGAAGTGCTTCGTCGTACCGGTGAACTGTACAACCGGCAGGAACCCGGTCAGCTGTTCGGGCAAATGGGTATTCTGATGAATGGTCATGTCCGTTATCCGGTGCGAGCACTCGAAGATACTTTGATATACCAGATTCCCTCAGCAATATTTTTAGCACTGTGCAAGCAATATGGTGAGTTTGGTGATTATTTTGAAGCCAACGAGTACTCCACCTTGCGCCAGGCTGTGTCGAATGATGCCGATAAGAACGACATGACCACCGTACGGGTGCGTGACATCATTCAGGATGATCCCATTTATATGTATGCCGATGAAACCGTCTATGCGGCCGCCGTTAAGATGACTGAGCTAACAGTTTCATCCGTGGTTGTGTACGATCGAGTGCAATCTGAAGCGGGCCGTAACGGTAATACGATTATACAACCTGCCGGAATCGTTACCGACAGGGATTTACGCATGCGTGTATTGGCAAATGCACTGCCTTATGACACACCGCTTCGAAACATTATGTCAACGGATTTAATTACCATTAAAGACGACTCCTATGTTTACGAAGCCATGTTGCTGATGTTACGTCACAACATTCATCATCTGCCATTGGTACGGCAACACAAAGTGACGGGGCTTGTGGCACTGTCGGATCTCATGCGGCACGAATCTCAAAACAGTTTATTGCTGGTGCGTAGAATATTAACGGCGGACTCCGTGCAGGGACTTATTGAGCTGTCATCACAAGTTGCCGCGGTTATGGTGCGTATGCAGAAAGAGGATGCCAACTCCCATATGATCGGCACTGCCATGTCGGTCATCGGTCGATCATTTAAGCAACGCCTGTTGCAGCTGGCCGAGGTAGAATTGGGCTCTCCCCCCGTGCCCTACTGCTTCCTGGCGTTGGGATCGATGGCGCGTGAGGAGCAGTTAGTGGTCACAGATCAGGACAACGCTTTGATTCTATCGCCACATTATGATGAGCAAAAGCACGGTGAGTATTTCAAACAATTGTCAGAATTTGTTTGCGACGGATTAAATGCTTGTGGTTATCCTTATTGTAAAGGCGGCATTATGGCATCCAACTCCAAGTGGCGGATGACTTTACAGGATTGGAAGCGGCAGTTCAGTGAGTGGATCGATAACCCCGACCCGGAGGCGTTATTGCATGCCTGTATTTTTTTCGATTTATCAGCTGTTGCCGGCAGGACAGCCTGGGCGGAACAGCTTACGTGTTTTATCGTTAACAAAGCGAAACATAACCGGCGCTTTTTGGCCAGTCTTGCGCGCAATGCACTGAAGCGAACACCTCCGCTGGGCTTTTTCAAAAGTTTCGTTTTGGAAAAAGACGGACTCCAGCGCTATACCCTCAACCTGAAGCGCCGCGGTACCGCCCCGCTGGTGGACGTTATTCGTATCCACGCGCTTGCGGTGGGATCTCTATCACAAAGTTCCTTTGATCGCCTGGACGATATCGCCAATTCATCGCTACTGCCGGAAGGTAACCGGGATGAATTGTCCGATGCTCTGGAATACCTGTCCATGGTACGTATTCGCCAGCAGGTATCGGCTATCGAAATGGATGAAGAACCCGACAATACCGTTGATCCAAAAATGTTGTCCAGTAAAGAACGCCGGGGATTAAAGGAGGCATTTCAGGTGTTGAGTTTCGCCCAGAAATTTCTGAAGTTTCGCTACACTACAAACCAGATAAGCCAGACGGGATAGCATCGGGTGCGACTGTACTCCGCCAAAACACTGCCTGAAAGTTGGGACCGGTTTTACCGTGAGCAGATGCAAAATAAACTGCCTGACTGTTTACAGGTGTTTTACGCCCAGCCTCCGGCGGACGAAGAGCAGACCATACAATCGACAGAGTTTGTGGCGGTCGATATTGAAACCACGGGGCTGGATGCTAAGCAAGATGACATAATCAGCATTGGCCTTGTTCCCTTCGATGCCCGGCGAATCCACCTCGCACAGGCTCAGCATTGGTTGGTGAGAACCAGGCAATTGACGTCGGATTCAGTCATTGTGCATCACATTACACATTCCGAGGTGGCTGACGCCCCCAGGTTGCGATCGGTTATGCCTGAAGTAATGGCCTGTCTTGCGGGCAGGCAAATCGTAGTGCATTACCGGCATATGGAGCGGGATTTTTTCCATCGGGTGGCATTGTCACTTTATGGGGAAACCTGGTTGTTTCCCGTCATCGATACACTGGCGCTGGAAGCGCAGTATGTTAAGCAAAAACAGTCCTGGCTGGAGAAACTCTTACGAAGGTCGTTACCTTCTGTGCGCTTACCAAACGCCCGCCGACGCTACCATTTGCCGGCTTATGAAAATCATAACGCCCTGGTGGATGCCTTGGCCACCGCGGAGCTGTGGCAGGCACAAATATCCCATTGGGAAATTGGGGAAACACAATTAGGAAAGTGGTGGTGCTAGGAACGGGCACGGTCGCGCAGGTCAAGGAGAACGAACTCGATAACCGCTTTTACCTGGATTACATCACTCCCGCAAACATAGCAATAATCAACACGATAGAGAGGAAACATTATGTCCATTCGCAGCCTGATCAAAGCCGGCGCAGCCACCGTGTTGTGCGCCTTCAGCCTCACAGTCTTTTGCGCCCCGATTGAAATCAAGTTTTCCCACGTGGTGGCAGAGAATACCCCCAAAGGCCAGATGGCCATTCGCTTCAAGGAACTGGTGGAAAAACGTTTCCCCGGTCGCGTATCGGTCCAGGTCTTCCCGAATGCCCAACTGTTCGGCGACAACAAGGAGCTCGAGGCCTTGATACTCGGCGATATACAACTGGTGGCGCCGTCCCTGTCCAAGTTCCAGAAATACACCGACAAGCTGCAGGTGTTCGACCTCCCGTTTCTGTTCCAGGATATGGAGGCGGTGGATCGCTTCCAGCAGAGCCCGGCAGGGCAGAAGTTGCTAAACTCCATGGAGAAGAAAGGACTGATGGGCCTGGGCTATCTGCACAACGGCATGAAACAGCTGAGCGCCAATTCCCCTATCCGTTTACCGGAGGACGCCGAGGGCAAGAAATTCCGCATCATGTCTTCGGACGTGCTCGCCGCACAGTTTGATGCGGTCGATGCGATTCCGGTGAAAAAGCCCTTCTCCGAAGTGTTCACCCTGCTGCAGACAAAGGCCATCGACGGCCAGGAAAACACCTGGTCGAACATCTACTCCAAGAAATTCTTCGAGATCCAGCCCTATATCACCGAAAGCAACCACGGCGTTCTCGACTACCTGGTGGTGACCTCTGCCGAGTTCTGGCACGGCCTGCCGGACGATCTGCGCCCGGGAATCAAGAAAGCCCTGAATGAGTCCATCGCCTACGGCAACGAAATCGCCGCGCTCAAGGGTGAGGAGGACAAGAAGGCCATTATCGCCTCCGGCCAGAGCCAGGTACTTTCGATGACCGCCGAGCAGCGGCAGCAGTGGGTGGAGAAGATGCGGCCGGTATGGAAGAAGTTTGACGGGGAAATTGGCCGGGATCTGATTTCCGCCGCCGAGGCAGCCAACCGATAACTGGGCATCCCGATAACTGGGTATCCCGGTAAAGTGTGGCCGCAGGACGAGCCCTTCGGCACTACCGGAAAAAATGGGAAAATATCCGCTTGAGCGGCGCACGCCGCCTTGAGATTCTTTAGTCATGATTATAAAAAATTTTATCGAGCGCTTTGAAGAAGGGTGCATCAGTGCACTGCTGGTCGCCATGACCCTGCTGGTATTCGTCGAAGTCGTGCTGCGTTTCGGCTTCGGCATGGGCATCCTGTGGATCGGCGAACTCACGCAGACGATATCCGCCTGGTTCGTGCTTTTCGGTATGTCCTACGGACTCAAGGTCGGCGCCCATATCGGCGTCGATGCCCTGGTGCGCCTGCTGCCGCGCACCGCGCGGCGCATCTGCACCACTGTCGCGGTGCTGATCGGTCTCACCTACTGCGGCCTGTTGATGTACGGCGGCTGGGTGTATATCGGCAAGCTGCACATGATCGGGCTGGAAATGCAGGACTTACCGCTACCCAAATGGTCGGTCACCAGCATACTGCTGGTGGGATTCGCTTTAATGGCCCTGCGCCTGTTACACCTGCTGTGGGAAGTCATCCGCGGTACAGCTGACGGCTTCAGCCACATTGACGAGGTGAAGGAGAGCCTCCGGTTGGCGGACCGGGAGGAAAAAGAGAAAGCCCCCGTTGATCGCTCCTCCCCGAAACTTGACGCCGCACTGGGCGAGGGTGCCTGAACATGACTATTGCAACCCTTTTTCTGGTACTGTTCATCTGTATGCTGCTGGGTATGCCCATTGCCATTGCCCTGGGATTTTCCAGCGTACTGACCATCCTGATATTTTCCAACGACTCCCTGGCCTCGGTCGCGCTGAAGTTTTTTGAAGCCACTTCCGAACACTACACGCTGCTCGCCATTCCGTTCTTTATCCTCTCGTCGGCATTCCTGTCCACCGGCGGCGTCGCCCGGCGGATGATCAATTTTGCCATGGATTCGATCGGTCATATTCGCGGCGGTCTGGCAATGGCCTCTGTCCTGGCCTGTATGCTCTTTGCCGCCGTATCCGGCTCTTCCCCGGCCACGGTCGCGGCCATCGGTTCCATCGTCATTGCCGGAATGGTGCGGGCCGGCTATCCGGAAAAATACGCCGCCGGTGTGATCGCCAACGCGGGAACCCTGGGCATCCTGATTCCGCCATCCATCGTCATGCTGGTCTATGCCGCCGCCACAGAGGTCTCGGCGGCGAGACTGTTCATGGCGGGGCTGATACCCGGACTGATGATGGGGGGCATTCTGATGCTCGCCATCTATATTCTGGCGCGCATCAAAAAGCTGCCTTCACGCCCCTTTCCCGGTGTCTTTACGCTCTCCCGCTCGGGCATCAAAGCCCTGGGCGGCCTTATGCTGATCATTATCGTACTCGGCTCCATCTATGGCGGCGTGGCGAGCCCCACCGAAGCGGCTGCGGTGGCCGCGGTGTATGCTTTCCTGATTGCCATCGTAGGCTACCGCGATATCGGCCCCCTCAAAGGGGTACCCTGGCGCAAGACGGGAGAGTCTTTTAGCCGGGCGCTGTGGCGCAATGCCGGCGGTATCGCACTGGCGCTGCCCCGCGCCAGCACGGACGAAGAGGTCAGGAAAGTACTGCTGGACGCCGCCAAAGTCTCCCTTATGCTGCTGTTCATCATCGCCAACGCTATGCTGTTTGCCCATGTACTGACGACGGAGCGCATCCCCCACGCTATTGCCGAGGCCATCGTTCAATGGGGGCTGCCGGCCTGGGGCTTCCTTATCATCGTCAATATCCTGCTGCTGATCGCCGGGAACTTTATGGAGCCTACGGCCATTCTGCTGATTCTGGCCCCGATCCTGTTTCCCATCGCCACCCAGTTGGGAATCGACCCCATCCATCTGGGAATCATCATGGTGGTGAACATGGAGATCGGCATGCTGACACCGCCTGTGGGCCTGAACCTCTTTGTGACGGCGGGAATCACCAACCGCGGGATCGGCTGGGTGATCAGTGCCGCCACTCCCTGGCTGGCATTGTTGCTGCTGTTTCTTCTGTTAATCACCTACGTGCCACAGATCTCGCTGGTGTTACCCGAATATTTCGGTTATTCGGGGGGTGGTTGACCATACAGGACCCGGCATTTGTTACCGCCAAGTGAATAAGGAGGAAGCGAATTATGCAAATTGAAACACTGAATGATGTCATCAAATGGGCGCAGAAATAAGTGTTTTTAATTTTTAGGCCGAATAGCGACTGCTGTCCGTAATCGGCCTGTTCCGAACGCTGACATCTTGTCAAAATCTTCTCGGGCAATGGGCAGGTGTTGGCAATCTATTGCCAAATGACTCTTCTCATCCAAATCCGGATCATGCACATACAGGCAACGATCATCAATACCGGTAATCGTCACCCAGTGCGGAGCTTTCTTCCCATCCAAGCGAAAGGTGCTAATCAAAATCAATACAGCGTAGCCCTGCTGCAACCATTTTTCCACCTGCTGTTGGGAAATTTCTTCATAAATAATCTCAACACTCTCTTGCCCGGCTCGGTCCACAAACTGTTGGTGTACTACGCCTAAAATATGCTTCTTATTTTCAGATCGTACGCTATCAATAAATAGAGTGCCTTGGATATTGAGATACACACTGGCGGCAAAGCCACGCTGATTCGCCGATAATGCTAAACCAATTGGGTGACAACCGCCGTGTCCGGATGTCATAAAAATGGTGGTGGCTTCACGCCATAGGTCCAGTTCCAGTGGTTGCGATACCTTAATCCGTGAATCCAGGCTGGCCATTGCCATTATTAACGCTGCTGGACCACAAGTAAATTCAGTGGTTTGTTGGTACCACGGTGTAGCCCGCTGAATCTGTTTGTCAGCAGGAAGCTTAATTTTTTTCTGCATCCGCAAGGCATCGCTATGATTTTCATAATAATTTAAATGCTCACCAAAAATACGATAGCCGACGTTTTCATAAAGCCTGATAGCGGCGTGATTGGTTTTCTCCACCTCCAAACGCATGTACAAACGTCCCTGATCTGATGCCAACTGCTCCAGTTTAAACAATATGTTCCTGGCCAGGCCATGACCGCGCCACTGGTTAATTACGGCCAGGGAATACAGCCGCGCCAAACGTGTACCTTTATGACACCAGACCAAGCCATAGCCCACCAATTGTTGCTCGTGTGCTACCACCAATAAAAGGCCGTGTTCGGATTTTATCCAGCGGCGCATGCTGCGCTTGCTTAATCGATCTTGCTCAAAGCAAGCTTGCTCGATATCTACCAACGGCTCTAGATCGTTGATCGTTGCAAGGCGGTAACTAACATTAATTTCCAAAGAATTTTCTGACTCCACAGGTTCGCTTTGTTAGTTAAGCCGTTAATCGAAAAAACGCTTAACGACCACGAGTTTCCAAACGGCGCTGAAATTCCGACATGATTTGCATGTAAAGTTCATCGCGCAGGTAAGCATCTTCTACTTTATGTTCAATGCTCGGGTTGTCATTAACCTCCAACACGTAAGCGATGTTATCGCATTCTTTTACATCTACACCGTATAAACTATCACCAACTATTTTGGCTGCTTTGAGTGCAGCATCCAAAACTGATTTTGGTGCTTCGAAAGTGGGCAAGGTTTCAAAACCACCGGAAAAATAACGCTTGGAGCCATGGTTATAGATCTGCCAATGATTGCGAGCCATTTTATAACGGCAGGCGTAGATGGCTCGGTTATTGAGAATGCCAATGCGCCAATCGAAGTCGGTATATAAAAATTCCTGCGCCAATACCAGGGCGCTGTCATTAAACAAGTCGCAGAGTTTATCTTTCAGTTCTTGGCGATTGGAAACCTTATATACCCCGCGGGAGAAAGAGCCTTCCGGCATTTTCAATACTAAGGGGTATCCGAACTCCGCCTCTAGCTGGTTAAGTATATCGTCATTACAACCATTGACCACTATTGTTTTTAAGCTGGGTACCTTTTGGTAGCTAAAAGCATCATGTAAAAACACTTTATTGCAGCAGCGCAGAATGGAAACCGGATCATCAATAACGACCAGGCTGTTATTCTCCGCTTTGCAGGCTAAACGATAAGTATGGTGGTCAATAGCTGTGGTTTCACGAATAAAAAGCGCGTCGTAGTAGGCGATATTTTGCATTTTTTCGATGCTTAACGCTTCTGCGTGAATGCCGTTTTTTGCTGCGGCCTTAACAAATTTAGCGATGGCTTCCTTATTGCTGGGTGGCACTTTCTCTTCAGGGTTCACCAGGATGGCCATTTCCCAACGATAACGTTTACGCCGCCCCTGCACTCGCCAAACCTTATGGGTAAACTCCGTTAAATAGTCCACTAACTGAGTGCGTTGTTCATCATTTAAAGCGCTGATTGAGATATGCTCCACTTGCAACTGCCAATTGCCATTTGCCGGCGTTAACACTAGCTTTAACAAAGGTGCTTGATAGTCATTGAACAGGCGAGAGGCCAGCGGCTGAAAATGCTGGTTATCGCAGTGGCCAAAGTAAACCATGACTTGAAGGGCTTGCTCCGGCAAGTTAAGACCCATCAAATAGCTTTTATAAGGCACTATGGCTTCGTCATCATCATTAAGGTGCTTCAGACCATTAATGGTTTTTACACTGGGTAATATCTTGTGGCAGCGGGCTTCTGCCAACAGGGAACAGTAATAGCCTTTACTTAAATAATGGCGTGTATCACACAAGTTAATGATGCGGGTTTTGGGTTCATTTTGCTTGGGGTAGTCCGTCAGATATGTATCAAAGTCAATCATATCCGCAAAATTTTCATCCAGATGGTATTCTTTGTTATCAATAACGATTAACGTTTTGTACACGGTATTTTTCTTTTCCTGAAAGTTACTTGCTCGGCGTTTGCCAAACCAAATGATGTGATAAAACTGATATAAAAGCATTGGTTGTATAGGGCTAATCATAGGTTGAAGCAAGACATTTTTGCAGGGCTTTCATACCAACAGGTGCTATCACAAATGTTTTTTATTTCGTATGGTTGTAAATGTCATCGGATAACTTGGATGTTGCGAATTAGGGAAGTTATTCCGTGCCCGTTCCTATACAAATTCGCAGTCTCTTACCACACCGACTTTGACTCATCTTTTGCCTAACCGCCGCCAACGCGCGCAGCTCTTTCGTTGTGCTTGGCCCTGCTAGGACTTTTAATGTATAGTTGTACGGTATTTCCGTACATAAAGGTGGGCTTATGGACACGATCAGCGTTAACAAATTCAGAGACAACCTGAAAAGTGTTGTAGAACAAGTGGTTAGCCGACACGAGCCACTCAAGGTAACCCGGAGGGCAGGAGAAGCTTTTGTGGTGATAAGCGCGGATGACTGGGAGCGAGAGCAAGAAACGCTTCACGTACTCCAAAGCACAAACCTCATGCAGCAGATAGCCAGTTCTCTTGAAACCTATACCCGTGGGCAGGGCTACAAACCAACTGATGAGCAGATGAATGAGATCACTGGTATTTGAAGGTAATACCTGGGAAGCGTACGAAGCCATGCGCGAAAAGGACAAGCGACTCCACAAAGCCTTATGTAAATTGCTCAGAGAAATGCTCCGGTCCGATGATCCTTCATCGGGTTTGGGAAAACCTGAGCCACTCAAACACAATCTCTCTGGCCTCTGGTCAAAGCGGATTTCACAGAAAGACCGCTTGATATATCGCTACGATGATAAGTCCATTTTTATCTTCGCTATTGGCGGACGCTACGATCAGCCCTAACATATATAGTAGTCTCCAAGGCCGTTTTGCCGGAGCCTACTATTTTCTGATACATTTTCCCGTCATCTTCTAATTCTGCTCCGGATAGTGGCCGCCGAGTGCTTCTTTCAAGGGCTTCAGCCAAGGCTCGAAATGGCGCCATTGCTCGACGCCGCTGCGATAAATGGGCTGGCGCACCTGCTCGGAACTTGGGGTGCGGACGTTGCGCTCGGTCTTGTGGAATTCCAAACAAGCCTGCTCGAAGGGCAGGCCGCAAAACGCCAGCAGACGGCGTACCTGGCCCTGCAGATCAGCGACCACGTCTTCGTACTGCACGCGCAATACAAAGTCGGGCAGCACCTGGTCCCAGTGGTCCATGAGTTCCACATAGTCCCGATAATAGGTGCCGATATCCCGCAGGTCGTAGCTGAATTCCTGCCCTTCCGCAAATAGCTGCTTGTAGCCACTGAAGCAACAGGCCATGGGATGACGGCGCGCGTCGATGATTTTGGCATTGGGCAGAATCAGTTTGATCATGCCGATATGGCGAAAGTTATTCGGCATCTTGTCGATAAAAAAGGGCGCGCCCTGTCGGTGAATGCGCGTGTCGCGGATGAATTCTTCGCCAAACTGTTTCAATTCTTCGTCGGAAATATGCCCCAGTATTTGCGGATAGTCCGGACCGGCTGTTTCACGTCCCAGCCGGCGCAGGCGCTGTGACAGCGACAGTATGTTGGGCAGCTCCAGAGTGCCGTCCACCTGGCTGTGGGATGAGAGGATCTGTTCCAGCAGCGTCGAGCCCGCGCGCGGTAAGCCGACGATGAAAATGGGGTCGGGCGCCGGGTGCCCGGTGCCCGAGCGCCGCTCAAACAGCTCCCGGGTGCACACCGCCTGTTGCGCCTGCATTTCTTCGGTCATGGCCTCGCTGCGGTAGCGGCTCTGCACCTTTTTCAAGTGATTGCCGCGTTGGTAATATGTAAAGGCCGATTCGTATTCGCCCTCGTCTTCATAGGCTTTGCCCAGGGCGAAGCATAGGTAGACGCGCTGCATGTGCGTCAAGTTAGTATTGGTTTCCTGGCGGTGCATTTCCTCGATTTCCGCATCGGAAAAGGTGTAGACCTTCAGGTTGGCCAGTGAGAAGTAAGCTTCGCCGTGATTGGGGTTGCTCTTCAACGAACTCTTGTAACAACTCACCGCCTCGTCCAGCTGACCACAGGTTTTCAGCGCGTGCCCCTTGGAGGTCAAGGTGTTGGCATCTCCGGGCAAGCGGTTGAGGATGTTATCGAACAGGGTCAGGGCGGTGTCGTAGTCGCCGGTCTGCATGGCCTCGATAGCGTAGAGGGACTGGAACTGAACATTGTCTGGTGAGGTGTCCAGCAATCTTTTCGCTTCGGCCAGCGCCTTTTCAAACTTCTGCCGCTTGCGTAGCGCCTGTACGTAATCCATGCGAACCCGAATATTGTCGGGCTTGAACGTGAGCGCGCTTTCCAGCAGAAATTCGGCGTCCTCCAGAATACCGAAGCGTATGCCGATATCCGCCAGTAGCCGCATGGCTTCAACGTGGTGGGGGATCCTTTGTAGAAATTTCCGGCAGATGTCCTCGGCTTTGAGCAGCTTTCCCTGGGATATCAGGTCCATGACCGCCACCAGGGGTTTGGGCAGGGCTTGTAGCCACTCCAACTGGGTCTGGATCTGTTGCGCCTCGGACATTCGGTTCTGCCGCACCAGGATTTCCAACTGTGCTTTCCAACTGGCTATCAGGGCGGGGTTAATCTGGCAGGCACGGGCATAGGCTTGCAGGGCTCTGTCGGGCTCGCCCATGCTGCGGCGCAGGTGGCCCTCTTCCTGGTGGGCGCGCCCGTGGTCCGGCGCAATGGCTTTCAAGCGTTCCAGGCTATCGACGGCTTCATTGAGCCGATGCGTGTAGCGCAGGCACACGGCGCGCATGTAGAGCGCTTCGGGCCCGTCAGGCTCCGAGCTCAGCGCCTGTTCAAGGTTAACCAGCGCACCGTCGAAGTCCCCGGCGGCGATCTTTTTTTGAATCTCCGTCAAATCCAGTTTGGCTTGTTCTTGCGGCATGGCTTTATCTCTTGATGTTGAAATAAAAAAACGCCTCGATTGAGGCGTTTTTACCCAACTCTTTATTAGTAAATTATTAGCAAATTATTAACAAACACTTTACTAACAAACACTTTACTAATAAACAACGGCGCGTAACGCCAGGGGCATCAGAACAGGAAAGAGCCCCGTATGCCCAGGGTACGCGGACGTGAAACGGAGATCCGCTCGCGGTCGAAGACAAAGTTACCGGATACCTCCGCGCGTTCATCGGTCAGGTTGTTCGCGAAGAGTTCCGCCGTCCAGCTATCCGTTGCAACACCGGCCGTTAACCCCAGCATGGCCCAGCTGTCCAGCTCGATCCGGTTGATGGTGATAATGTCGGTATAGGCTGACTCAGAATAGGTGACGTGTGGCATCACATGGGCGGTCATGCCGTTTTCCAGATCCCACTCATAGCGCGCCTGAAGATTGGCCTGGAACTTGGGCGCGAAGGCCAACTCGTCGCCCTTACGCACATCGTCGGTGGGCGTCAATACCTCGGTGATTTCCGTATCCAGGATGGAGAAGGATCCGCTGATCAGAAGTCCCGCTACAGACTCCGGGGCCCACTGGAAATCGCCTTCGGCGCCTTTGACTTCCGCGTCGGCGGCGTTATCCGAGAAGAACAGGTTGGTGATGCTGGG
>JARROD010000048.1:0-23510 GCA_037384225.1 Exilibacterium sp. | reverse complement strand
GCGGACTTCCTCCCCTCCTTTTATCTTGGCGGACTGATCAGCATGTCAATCAATAAACGTTTTCAACGCCTCGGCGATATCGCGGCCGGGACGCTGGTTATTCACCGTCACCGTCACCGTCACCGGCGCCATAGCAACCCAGCGACCCTGCCCGGCGACGCGCCTATAGTGCCGCCTTTCCCGCTGGAGCTGGAAGACCAGCAGGCCATAGTCAACTTTGTTCAGCGTCACAAAAGTCTCTCCACGGGCCGCCAGATAGAACTGGCCGAAATCATTACACAGCCACTGCCCCCCGCCCCCGGCGGCGCCAAGACTGACAGCGTAAGCCTGGTACGTGGCTGGGGCGCCTGGCTTCTGGGGGCAAGATGAAACAACAGCTGTTTGAATCCCATTACCGAGAGGACTGGCAACAGTTGGAATCCCTTCTCGGCGGGCAATCCGACGGCTGCCACATAGCCCAGTTCCCCCCCTTATACCGTCGCCTGTGCCACCAACTTGCGCTGGCCAAAAAACGCCGTTACAGCCAGCACTTGATAAATGACCTCAACGACCTGGCGATGCGCTGTCATCATCACCTGTACCGCCACAATACCCGCTTTCGCGATCAGTGGCTGCGTTTTATTATCGTGGACTTTCCACGCACCCTGCGCGCTAACGCCAGTTTTATTGGGCTGTCGGCGGCGCTTTTCGTTCTGCCGCTGGTGATTCTGGGCAGCTTGTGTTTTGCCAACGAAGATATGATTTACAGTGTCACCAGCGCGGAAGATGTGCGCACATACGAAAGCATGTACGACAAACAAGCCCCCCACTTCGGCCGCGAACGCGATTCCGGATCCATATCGGCGCCGTTGCTGGTTACCTGGCCCGCAACGGCTACGGTGAGACGTTTTTCCCTTTTGTCGTGGGACACGGGGCCTTCGAATTGACGGCGCTGGTTTTCAGTGGCGCCGCCGGGCTCAAGCTGGGCTTTGCCTTGGTTGACCCGGGCTGTTACGACCGCCTGACGGCGTTGCGTATAGCCGGCCGCCAGGCGGTACTGATCGTTTACGGCTCGACACTGATGCTGGTTATCGCCGCATTTTTAGAAGCTTTCTGGTCTTCCAGCAGCAGCGTCGCTCCCATCTTCAAATACGGTGTGGGCGCGATATTCTGGCTACTGGTCAGTGTCTATTATTGTTCCGCCGGCAAGCCCCGGCGCGTGACCAGCGTGTGGCGGCGGAGATAAGGCTATGGATTTGAACCGCCTTAGCATCCGAGCCCGACAGCGCAATAGCTGGGAGGCCGTGGACCTGGGTTTTCTGATGGCGCGCGCCTGGTGGAAGCCGCTTTGTCTCAGCTGGCTGCTGCCCTCCTGTGTTGTGTTTGCATTGCTGGCGGTGCCTCTGTACAGGCACCCGATCATTGTGTTTTTGCTTACTTGGTGGCTAACCCCCCTGTGGGACCGCTATCCCCTTTATATTGCCAGTCGCGCCATGTTCGGCGAAAGGGTTTCGCTTCGCGCGGCGTTTCACGCGTCGAAAACCCAGTTGAAAAAGGACGTCCTCCCGGCGCTGCTGTGGCAACGCCTGAGCATTTCCCGCGCATTCGATCTACCGGTAACCGTCCTCGAAGGGAGTAGGGGCGTCCAGCGTCGCCAGCGTCTGGCACTTTTGCACCAGACGGTGGGCAGTACCGCGGCCTGGTTAACGCTCGCCTGTCTGGCCGGTGAAATCATTTTCACGCTCGGTACGACCGGCCTGGTATGGCTTATGATCCCCGAAAGTATCACGCCTGATTTCAATGATTTTCTGCACGACAACCCCCAATCCATCCTGTGGGTCTATTGCATTGTTCTGCACCTGGCCAGAGCCCTGGTCGCGCCTTTTTACATCGCCGCGGGATTCGCCCTTTATATCAGCCGCCGCATCGATCTGGAAGGCTGGGACATAGAAGTGCGCTTTCGCCATATTGCCCGGCTGCGACCCGCCGGCGGGCAATATGGCGAACGCGCGCTGAAAGCGACTGCCGTAAACATCGCTGTGCTGATTGCCGTCTATAGCAGCTTCGCGGTTCCCATTACAGCACTGGCACAAACCCAGTCTGACGAACAACGGCTCCTGAAAACCCCGGCCGAATCACAACAGCTGATTGACAAGGTGCTGGAGGGCTCGGATTTTGTGCGCCAAAAAGACATCAGCGGTTGGCGTCTAAAGAATGATGAGACCCAGGGAGAGGCCCTGACCCCCGAGTGGTTTATAGAATTTATCGAATTTCTGGAAAACCTGTTTGATACCTCCGACAACGGCCTTTCGACACTGGAGAAAATCAAGCTGTGGGGAAAGATACTGGAGTTTTCACTCTGGGCGCTGGCGGCATTGTTCAGTTTTTATTTACTTTACCGTTATCGCGATACGCTGCGCACGCTTTTGGAGGACAAACCCAGTGCAGAGGGCCGGCAGCCGCCGGCACCGGAAGTCCTGTTCGGTCTCGATGTGCGCCGCGAGGCAATTCCAGAGCGCGTTGCCGAGGAGGTGCTGAAGCTCTGGCAAAGCAACCACCATCGCCAGGCCCTGAACCTCCTCTACCGCGCGACGCTCTCTGCTTTGATGCACCAATATCATTTCAAACTCAAGGAAGGCGATACGGAACAGGAATGCGCGGACAGGGTGCAGGCAGCTTCAGCACCGGCCCTGCGTGAGTTTGTCATCGACTTAACCCGGGTGTGGCAACAACTCGCCTACGGCCACCACCCGCCGGGCAGTGAAACAGTCAACCAACTCTGTAAACGCTGGCAACCACTGTTTGCTGAAAGCGATCAACCGGTTAACCGTTATAGCCAGAGCAATGACCTAAAGCGGGGCGACGCCGACAGTGAAGTCTAGGTTTTCGGTTTATAAAATGTTGATCGCTGTGCTTGGCTTCCTGATCCTCGGCTACACGGCTCATTGGCTGGCAACCAACATAGAATATGTGGAAGAGACCATCGATCTCGGCTGGAGCGCCAAGGCCAAACGCCATCCGTACCTGGCCGCGGAGCAGTTTTTGTCAAGTATCGGCCTGAAAGTGACCGCCAGCCCCAGCCTGCAATCGCTACCGCGGTTGCCGGCGGACGGCACCATTTTTATCAGTAACAGCGCCCAGGTGCTCGGGCACCGCCAGGTAGAAACACTGCTTGACTGGGTCAAATCCGGAGGCCACCTCATCGTTGCCGCCCAGGCCCAAGGCGAGCGGCCGGATCCAGTGTTGAGTTATTTTGACGTTTCCCTGGAAACCACCGACTGCGACTGCCTGCAAAACCACCCGAATGCACAATGGCAAAAGTCCGACGCTGAATCCGCCCCGGTCGAGACGGCGCCGCAGGACAGGTTTGAGGAGCCGCCGCCGGATGATTTCACTGTCGAGGAGCCGAAAAAGCTAAGCGAAATACTGCGAGACAAAAACCGCGAAATAAAAGCGAGAAACCGCAAACTGGCCCGGGAAAAACAGGCCGGGGCCGACGTTGCGACGGATAAATCAGTTGCGAGGCGGAAATACGAAGACTCGATTACCAGCGAAAAACTGACGCAGTTGCTGTTTAACGACGTTGCCAAAGAACTGACCGTCTATTTCCCTCCCCATTCTGGTCTCACTCACCCCTCTTTTTACGATCAGGAGAGTCAATTTGACCCTATGTACTGGAGCGGCAGTGACTACGGTTTCCACTTTATGCAGTTCAACGTCGGCGAAGGCTTGCTCTCTGTGCTCTCGGATGCCAGTATCTGGCGCTCCGATAACATAGATAAGTTTGACCACGCTCATTTGTTAACGGTTCTCACCAGTCTCAGTCGGGAAGTCGTGCTGCTCTACGGCGGTGCCTACCCTTCGCTGTGGCAATTACTGCAAGGGCGCGCTCCCGAACTCCTGATAGCGCTGTCACTGTGGTTAGCGAGCTGGTTGATTTATCGTGCCAGGCGCTTCGGTCCTGTCCGTCAGCTGCAGGTAACAACGCGACGCTCGATGGCTGAGCATATTTACACCTGCGCGGAATTTCTGTGGCAGCAAGGCGAACAGCAACTGCTGGTGGAAAAGGTTCGCGCTGACACGCTGCGCCGGATTCAACTGCACCACCCCTCGTTTAACAACCTCGACAGAAACGCCCAGATTCAGTTGCTTAGCGAGCACACACATTTATCCACCGACGCAATAAAAACCGCATTATTTGCCCCAATACCCCAGCATGAGGCCTATTTCACCCGCGCCATCGCGCTGCTGCAAACACTATGGAAAAAACTATGAACAAAGATGTCAGCCCGCCCGCCATGACCCATTACGAGGCCGGAGAAAAACTGCAATACGTGCGCGCGCAAATCAATAATGTCCTTATCGGCCAGCAGGAAGTGGTGGAACAGGTGTTGACCGCAATGGTAGCCAGTGGCCATGTGCTGCTCGAAGGCGTGCCCGGGCTGGGAAAAACACTGTTGGTACAGGCTTTTGCCGCTTGTATCAATGGCCATTACAAACGCATCCAGTTTACCCCCGACCTGATGCCGGCCGATATTACCGGGCACGCACTCTACGATATGCACGAAGGTCGCTTCCGTATCCGTCGCGGTCCCGCGTTTACCAATCTGTTGCTGGCTGATGAAATCAACCGCGCGCCGGCTAAAACCCAGGCGGCGCTGCTGGAAGTTATGCAGGAAAATCAGGTGACCATCGAGGGTGAGTCCATCAAACTCAGCCCACCGTTTATGGTGCTGGCGACCCAGAATCCCATCGAGCAGGATGGTACCTACCCCTTGCCTGAGGCGGAACTGGACCGTTTTTTACTCAAAATAGATATCGATTATCCCAGCCAGGCACACGAAGTCGATCTGACCCGTCAGGTCGTGAGCGGCTATATTGACCATTTTCTTACCGCCAACAGTGAACCTGCGATTCTTTCCGGAAAGGATATAAACCAGCTGCAGCAACTCTGCACCTCCATCACCGTCGACAACCAGGTGATCGATTACGCCGTGCGCCTGGCACGAGCCACCCGTGAAAATGTCGCCATTGTGTCCGGCGCCGGGCCGCGAGCCAGCATTGGCATGGTGAGAGCGGCCCAGGCCCGGGCCCTGATCCGCGGCGCGGACTTTGTACTGCCCGACGATATCAAGTCGGTCGCTCTGCCGGTAATGCGCCACCGGATTATTCTCGCTGCCGATGTCGAAATCGAAGGCCAGACACCGGATACCATACTCTCGCACTTGCTGGCAACCGTGGAGACACCGCGTTTATGAGGCCATCGCCTCGTCTGCTGATCATTCTCGGCATCTGGACCGCGGCCGCGGCGCTGCTGGCTATTGCACGTCCTTATATAGACCCTGACAACGCGGCGTCAGCACTGGTCATACCGCTATCATCGACGCTGCTGTTATCATTACTGTGGTGGCTGGCGGGCGTGTTTCTGATTGCCGCCGCTGCCACCGACTACGTTCGCAGCCAGTCGCTGAAGCGGCTGCAGGTAACACGGGAACTACCGGCTGGACTGTCGCTGGGGGTTAACAGTCGGGTCCAATTGCATATCACCCATCCACTTGCCACCACCGTCAAACTGATGGTCAACGACGCTTACCCCGACCAGCTCAACACCACCGGACTCCCGGCCCGGGTCAGTATCGTCCCGGGCGCCACGGCGGTAGTGACATACATAATCCGTCCGCTGGCACGCGGCGACTGCACATTCGGCGTTGCCGATTTGCGCGCGACGTCGCGATGGCAGCTGTGGCAGTTGCGCTTACGCCTCGGCAGCCTCCAAACAGTTAAGGTCTACCCCAATTTCGCCGCTATAAACCATTTTAAAAATCTTGGCCACGATCAACAGGTAAGTCAACTGGGCATTCATATGTCACAGCGTCGCGGCCAGGGCATGGACTTCAACCAGTTGCGTGAATTCCGGGAGGGTGACCCTCTACGCCAGGTGGACTGGAAAGCCAGTGCCCGGATGCGCAAATTAATTTCCCGCCAGTATCAGGATGAACGCGATCAGGATATCATTTTTCTACTCGACTGCGGCCGCCGATTGCGCACCAAAGACGGTTTACTGAGCCACTTCGACCACTGCCTCAATGCGCTGTTGCTCACCACCTACGTAGCCTGTAACCAGGGCGATGCGGTGGGACTAATGACCTTTGCCGGCGAACAGCGCTGGTATAAACCCAAAAAGGGTGGCGACGTAGTCACCACCCTGTTAAATCAAATTTACGATCTGCACTCAAGCACTGAGACCAGTGATTTTATTTCTGCGGCCGAACGTCTCATGGATCGCCATCGGAAACGTTCGTTGATAATTTTAATGACCAATGCCCGCGAAGAGGACGCCGACAGTTTGCATACCGCCATCAAACTATTGACAAGAAGGCACCTGGTCATGGTTGCCAGTCTGCGGGAAAACTTTCTCGATCAAAGTCTGCAGAACCCTGTGTCCACGTTTGAAGACGCCCTTGCCTATTGCGGCAGCGTCGATTTCTTTCAGCGCCGCCGCCAACTATTGCAACAGTTGCGCAACACCGGCGTCATTATCAGTGACTGCTTGCCTGAGCAGATGTACGCCAGCCTTGTAAACCAATACTTCATGCTAAAACGCAATGGAAGAATATAGCCGCTGCAACACATTCAAACCCTATCGTTGCATAAATTTTCGAGTTCAGGACCTTTTAGAGCGGTATTTTCAGGGCCGCGCGCAGATTTTTCTAACCGCAGCATAGCTATCCCTATGTGAGGATTAGAAAAATTGAACACGGCCCTGAAAATGCTGCTATAGAAGGAGCGAAGCGGTCCTGGACCGAAAATTTATGCAACGATAGGGTAAACCCATCGTTGCCTGGATACATACTGCTATTTTTTATACGTCGCTATTTTTACACATCGCTATTTTTAACCGTCGCTATTTTTTACACATCGCCGTTATCCATGAAGTTGCAACACATCAAGGCGTTTGCAAATATGATGCGTAGTTGGCATTTTCAATTTTCCAAAAACCGACTGACCCGAGAGTCGTCAAAATCAACATAAAACATCTGGTATTTTTAACAAAAGAGAGTGGAAATTATTAAGCATCTGGGTTTAATATGAAGCTGATTTTTAACGGTGTTGCTGAGTCAAAAATAAAGAGCACCACTAATTAAATCTATGTATAATAACATTTCCATGTATAATAACATTCTTCCAGAATATTAGGTTTATACCCAAAGCGTTTAAAGTTATAAACAACCGCCTTAGGACTGTGAAGGAAATAACTTCCGGCCCCTTTCTCAGTAATAAAAAGGAGTTTCGAGGCACCCGTTTGGCTAGGCGCGAAAACTTTAGGCTTGGTGGGCCCACATCGAGTTTTCGCACTAATTTTTAATGATACAAAATGGCCCACTATCGGTATATACAGGACAAGTTGTGATTTTAGAAAATGTTTTAGCACTGTTAAGTCGAGGCAGTGTTGCGTGGAACACCTGGCGACTTAAAAATTTAAGCAACCTCCCCTGTCTGGACGGACTCGAACTCGAAGGGATGAACCTGCAAGGTGTCGACTTTTCGGAAATGTCCATGAACGGAGTCCGCATAAACCGCTGCAACTTAAAAAATGCAAAATTTATTTCCACCAAGCTGCGTAACTCCGACTTAAGATACAACGACTTCTCTGCGGCCAAATTTATCGCCGCCAAACTGGATAAATCAGATCTCTCCGGCAGCATTCTCACCGGCGTAAATTTTCTCACGGCCTCTGTAATCGATGCGCGACTGCAACAAATAGACTTTCGCGGACACGACCTCAACAGTCTTAACCTGCGCGGCACCTATCTCGCAGGCAGCAACCTCGAAGGCCAGAACCTCTCCAAACACGATCTCACCGACGTCAATCTGGTGGGCGCCAACCTGAAGCATGCCGATCTGTCCAATGCCAACCTTTCCAACGCGGACTTGACCGGCGCTAATCTGCACAGCGCGCAACTGCGAGGCGCTAACTTTAAATCCGCCAACCTCCACAAACTGGACCTCTCCGGCAAAGATCTTGAAGGTATCAACTTCGCGGGCGCCGTTCTTACCGACTGCAATCTGCGCGCCGCCAACTTAAAAAACGCCAACCTTTCGCGCGCCGACATCACCGGCAGCCAGCTGTGGAAAATACAAAGCTGGGGTTGGGATATTTCCGGCATTAAATGCGACCGGGTATTCTGGGATGAACAGGGCACGGAAAAAACCTACTACCGTAAACACGAATTTGAACGTATATACGCCGAGGCCATAGGTATCGAACTGCGCTATGACTACCGGCTCACGGCTAATGAAATAGCCACCCTGCCAATCCTGATCGAACATCTCGAAGCCAGCCACTGGGGCACCATTTTGCGGCTAAAATCAATTCAGGATGTCGCCGGTGGTGCGGTGGTAAAGCTGGTGGTCGAAGAGACCAGTAACTACCAACCCTCAGAACTGAGGGCAGAGCTGCAAATGGAAGCCAAGGATCTCAAAGGATTTTCAAAATGGGCAAACGATGAGCTATCGGAAAAACTTTCCCTGTTCCGCGGTCTGATCAAACCTGTGCTTAACAAATGGCGCGCAGACCACCCCAATATGGAAGGAGACTCCCTTCGTGTCACCTTTAGAAACGCCACAACTGCCCTGTCCTGCGCCTGCATGATGCGCGGAGTACTCACCGCCGCCGGCTTTGAACTGCGAATCGGCGTCGACCTCGGTGAAGTCAGCGTAGTGCACAATGAAGTAACAGAGCAGGCGGACCTTGAAGGCACCGCGGTCAGCATGGCGGCGAGACTCGAAGCGGTCTCCAACACCGGTGAAGTACTGGTGACGGAGAGGGTCCGGCACTATACCGATCACAAAGGCATCTTCAAATTCACTCCGAGGAAGGCCAAACTGGCAAAAAGTATCGGTGATAAAAAGGAGGGGGATATCATTGAGTGTTACTCGGTGGACATGGTAAAACCGATAATGGATATTGGTTAATCTGTAGCAGGTTAATCCATTTCCTCTATCCAGGCCGTCTGAATAGCTTCAAGGATTTTTTCCCCACAACGGTTGCCCTCATCCTCAAAGTCGTCCAACGCCATCACCCAATTGCGTAAATCCACAAAATTTACATACCGGGGGTCGGTATCGGGCCTGGCTTCATAAAGCGCTATTGCAATTTCCTGCACGTCTGTCCATTTCAACTTCATTACTCAACTCCCGCCACTGGCTGTCAATGATTTTCCGACACCATATTAATCGTGTACTTGGGTATTTCAACCACCAAATCCTCATCGGCCACCACAGCCTGGCAACTCAGGCGTGAATCCGGCTCCAGCCCCCAGGCTTTATCCAAGTAATCATCTTCCAGCTCATCGGGCTCCTGCAGGGAATCGTAACCCTCACGAATAATCACATGGCAAGTCGTGCAAGCACAGCTCATTTCACAGGCATGCTCGATATCGACCCCATTGCGCAGTGCCGCCCGACAGATACTCTCCCCCGGTTCAGCTTCAATCACCGCACCCTGCGGGCAGATTTCCTCATGGGGTAAAAACACAATTTTCGGCATGTCAGTACTCTCTGGTCAGTTCCGTTCGTCAGTCATGTTGATCAGTCACCTGTCACCGATCCCGCGCCGGATCGCTATCGTCGGCCCGGTCGAATTCATCCAGACTATGTCCTGCCAATGCCTTGGCGATACTGGTATCCATACGCCGCGCGGCAAAAGAATCGCTCAGTTTGCCGACACGCGCTATCTCCGCGGCGATTTCCCGTTCGTCGCCGCTATTGTGCAACTGTTTCAAACTGTCTAACGCCGCTTCGAGTTCAGTGTACTCCTGCGCCGACAACAACTGCCTGCCGTCGGCCTGTAACGCCCCGCTCAATGCCTCGATCACCCGTTCCGCCTCCACCTGTTGCTCACGCAGCTCCCGCGCCCGCATGTCCTCCCGGGCGTGGGTATAGGAATCACGCAGCATTTCGGTGATCACTTTATCGTCGAGTCCATAGGAAGGTTTAACCTGGATTGTCGCTTCGACACCGCTGGTTTGCTCCCGCGCCGCGACACTGAGCAGGCCGTCAGCATCGACCTGAAAGGTTACCCGGATATGGGCTGCGCCGGCTACCCTGGGGGGAATACCGCGCAGTTCAAACCGCGCCAGAGAGCGACAGTCGGAAACCAGTTCCCGCTCCCCCTGCAGCACGTGAATCGCCATGGCGGTCTGACCGTCTTTAAATGTCGTAAACTCCTGCGCCTTGGTCACCGGAATAGTCGTGTTGCGGTGAATGATTTTTTCCACCAGGCCACCCATGGTTTCCAGCCCCAGCGACAGCGGGATCACATCCAGCAACAGCATATCCGTATCCGGTTTGTTACCCACCAGGACATCAGCCTGCAACGCCGCACCCAGTGCCACCACCCGATCCGGATCGATATGCACCAGGGGCTGGCGGGAGAAATACGCAGCGACCTTTTCCCGCACCCGCAACACCCGGGTGGACCCGCCCACCAAAACCACATTGCCCACCTGCGCCGCTTTCACGCCAGCGTCTCGCAACGCCCGTTTACAGGCCCGCAGCGTGGTTTCCAACAAAGGGTCGATCAGCGCGTCGAACTGCTCACGGCTCAACTCACCGCGCCACTCGTTAAACCCCACCACCACAGCAGATTCCCGACTCAGAGACTCCTTGGCAACACGGGCGATTTCCATCAATTGACGCTGCTCCGCCGGCGCAAGATCGCGACCGGCGCCGACCTGTTCCAGGATCCACTCGGCGATAATACGATCAAAATCGTCGCCGCCAAGCGCGGAGTCTCCACCGGTCGCCAACACCTCAAAAACCCCGCGGGACAGCCGCAAAATGGAAATATCAAAAGTGCCACCGCCCAGATCGTAAACCGCTATAACCCCTTCCCCGCTCTCTTCCAGGCCATAGGCAACGGCGGCAGCCGTCGGCTCATTCAATAACCGCAACACATGCAATCCCGCAAGCCTCGCCGCATCCTTCGTGGCCTGGCGCTGGGCTTCATCAAAATAAGCCGGAACAGTGATAACCGCGCCGTCCAGTTCACCGCCTAAACGCTCCCGCGCGCGGGCCGACAATGACCGAAGAATCTCCGCCGACACCTCCACCGGGCTTTTATTTCCCGCCCGAGTCTGTACAAACGGCATACCACCACTTGCCGACGCATCGGGGTCAAAATGGTACGGCAACCGCTCCCCCAGCGTTTTAATATCCTCCAACCCACGCCCCATCAGGCGTTTGACTGACGACAGCGTGTTCAAAGGGTCCGCCACCGCCATCTGACGGGCCACATCCCCCACCTCAACAGCGCCGTTTTCCAGGTAACGCACAACCGATGGCAAAATCGCTTTACCCTCAGCGTCCAACAGCGTTTCCGCCCGACCATTGCGCACCGTGGCCACCAGCGAATTGGTGGTCCCCAGATCTATACCCACAGCGCGCTTGCGCTGGTGCGGTTCCGGGGACTGCCCGGGTTCGGAAATTTGCAATAAAACCATAAAATACGTTATCTAATTTAATAATCCAGCAACTCGACTTCCAGCTGCTCCACCTCAAGGGCCAGTTTAAAAATAAAATGCATCTTATCGACAACCACCTGCGCCCGACTGTAATCGCCGCGTTCATAGTCGCGTCCAAACTCGACCTGCAACTGCTGCAGGCAATTATCCACATGAACAGACAACCTATCCAGTGCCGCTTCGGGATCCTTCTGCTCGCGAACCTGGCTCAACTCCTCGCGCAACTCCATCTGTTGCATCAAAAACGCCGTGTCCGTAGTGGTAGCCGACTCCGAATCCCTTTCCACGCCCACCAGACGCAACAGATATACCGCACGGGCGAGCGGCGACTGCAACGCCTCAAAAGCCTCATTCACAAAAGAAGCATACTCCACCGCCAGACGCTGCTCGCGATCCCCGGCGCTGGCATAGCGGTCGGGATGCACCTCCCGCTGCAACTCCCGATAGCGATGCGCCAAAGCGTCCAAATCGATCGCAAAGGATCTGGGCAACCCAAAAACCTCAAAATAATTTTTACTGGTATCCATAATTACCACTTAAGGAAGGTTAAGCAACGACACGACATAAATAATTTTCGGAATGAATCTCTGCGTGCAGACAAGAGAAAAGGCAATATTGACAACCTTGAGTAACAACCTTAAGGGGAAAAGGATACTCCGTCAGAGGGTCGGGTGGGTTAAGCCCGGTATAACCCAAACCTAAACGTGAAAACTCTCCCCACATCCACACTCATTTTTCACATTAGGATTATGAAACTCAAACCCCTCATTCAGCCCCTGCTTAACAAAATCCAGCTCCGTCCCCTCCAGGTACACCAGACTTTTAGGGTCAACCACCAAACTAAAGCCATCCTGCTCAAACACCTCATCCTCAGCAGCCACCCGATCGACAAACTCCAACACATAGGACAGCCCCGAACACCCCGTGGTTTTCACTCCCACGCGAATTCCCACACCCGTCCCCCGGCTCTGTAAATGCTGCTTCACGTGGGCCTGAGCTATTCTGGTCATGGTAATAGCCATCTGCGCGCCTTCACTCTCCAATCAATTGACATCTTCACCGCGTTTTTCGCGAATATTCTTAACCGCCGCCTTAATCGCATCCTCCGCCAATACCGAGCAGTGGATCTTCACCGGCGGCAACGCCAACTCTTCGGCAATCGCCGTGTTTTTGATCTGCGCCGCCTCATCCAAAGACTTGCCCTTCACCCATTCAGTCAACAAAGAGCTGGAAGCGATTGCGGAACCGCAGCCGTAAGTCTTGAATTTAGCGTCTTCGATTATGCCTTCGTTGCTTACCTGAATCTGCAAACGCATCACATCCCCGCAGGCGGGTGCTCCCACCATGCCTGTCCCCACGTTATCCGCGCCCTCGTCCAACTTGCCGACATTGCGCGGATTTTCATAATGTTCAATAACCTTGTCACTGTATGCCATGATCGTTTCTCCCGGGCATCAAGCTCACTGGCGAGCACCCCTGTCGCGGGTACTTTTACCTTCTTAATACTTTTTAGTTTACGACTACTTCAACTGCTACAAACTGAAAACAACCGTGTCAGTGGGCGGCCCACTCGATGCTGTCCAGATCGACACCATCCTTGTACATATCCCATAACGGCGACAGCTGGCGCAGCTTGTCCACCGCTTTGTGGATCAATCCAATTGCGTAATCCACCTCTTCTTCGGTGGTAAACCGACCGAGGGTGATGCGCAGTGAACTGTGGGCAAGCTCGTCATTCAACCCCAGGGCCCGCAATACGTACGACGGTTCCAGACTCGCAGAAGTGCAGGCGGAGCCGGAGGAAATGGCCAGATCTTTCAGCGACATCAGCAGCGACTCACCTTCCACGAACGCAAAACTGAGGTTGAGATTTCCCGCCAGCCGCTGATCCAGCGTACCATTGACATGCACTTCTTCCATATCCCGCAGACCTTCCAGCAGGCGGTTGCGCAACCCCAGTAAACGTACGTGCTCTTCCGCCATTTCCTCTTTTGCAATACGGAAGGCTTCCCCCATGCCGACTATCTGGTGAGTGGGCAGAGTACCGGAACGCATACCGCGCTCATGGCCACCGCCATGTATCTGCGCCTCCAGACGAACCCGGGGTTTGCGGCGAACATAAAGGGCGCCGACCCCCTTGGGACCGTATATCTTATGGGCGGAAAACGACATCAGGTCAACTTTCATCGACGCCAGGTCTATCGCCACTTTTCCCGCACTCTGGGCGGCATCGACGTGGAAGAAGACTTTTTTCTCGCGACAGATGGCACCGATGGCGGCAATATCATTTATTACACCGATTTCATTGTTGGCATGCATAAGTGAAACCAGTGTCGTGTCTTCCCGGATTGCATCAGCCACCTGTTGCGGATTCACAATACCGCTACTGTCGGGCTCGAGATAGGTAACCTCAAAACCTTCCCGCTCCAGTTGGCGGCAAGTATCCAACACAGCTTTGTGCTCGATTTTAGAGGTAATCAGATGCTTACCGCGCTTGTGGTTGAAGTGGGCCACACCCTTTATGGCCAAATTGTCCGACTCGGTGGCACCGCTGGTCCAGACGATTTCCCGGGGATCGGCGTTGACCAGATCCGCCACCTGGCGGCGGGCGTTTTCCACCGCTTCTTCCGCTTTCCAGCCAAAGAAATGTGAACGTGAGGCAGGGTTGCCAAAATTGCCCTCCAGGGTAAGGCAATCGGACATCACCTTGGCAACTCGTGGATCCACAGGTGTCGTGGATGAGTAGTCAAAGTAAATAGGTAATCTCATAGGACTCTCCGTAGGAAATCAGGGGCCAGCAGCCCTAGGCCAAGCTCGATGCCTTGATGACATCGAGCTCGTCGCACCGTTTTTTACTATCCACTTGTTCCTTTTCCAGCTGCTCTTTTTCACGCCGATTCTGGCGCTCGGAAACAGACTGTACATCCCTTCTTTCCACCAGGCTTCCCAGGCTGATACCACTGAGAAACTCATGAATTTGCTGGCTCAGGTCCTGCCACAAATGGTGGGTCAGGCACACTTCTCCTTGCTGACAGGTACCCTTACCGCCGCAACTGGTGGCATCGATAGATTCGTTGACAGCATCTACTATTTCCGCGACAAAAATACGGCTCGCCGAGCGACTGAGTTTATAGCCACCGCCCGGGCCGCGCACACTGCTGACCAGATCGCGTTGACGCAGTTTGGCAAATAACTGTTCCAGGTAGGATAAGGAAATTTCTTGGCGCTTGGAAATACCGGCGAGGCTGATCGGACCCTGATCGGCGTGGAGCGCCAGATCCAACATCGCGGTCACCGCATAGCGGCCTTTTGTTGTCAGTCGCATTGTCAAAACCCTGGGAGTGTACCGGCCGGTATTATCAGAAACCCCACTCCAGGAGTCAAGTATTTATCCTAGTAAATTACTCAGGTAATACCAAAAATCAGTGATGCCGCAGCATTTCCTCTGCGCCCACCGATTGGTCTGCACGGATCTCAAGATTGGCACCGAAAGCCTTTCTAGCACCCGTTGTCGCCGCCGGATCGAGGATTCCACACCAGGTGTTCCCCTCCGCCATTTCCGCGGGGTAGGCCAAATTCTGAAAAAATAGACTAAAATCTTCTCCGGGCAGTATTTCACTGGCCACAAACTGAGCCCGGCTCTTCACATCCGTATCGCCAATGCGTCCGTGGTTACCCCAGCCAATCAGGTGATCGGCGCACCGGGTTTCGTCGCCGACGACCGTCGTGAATGCCATTTCCCGATCCACATCGAAGTGGTATTTCATCATTGCCTCCTCAAACAGCATGGCCACATCCTCAAACACTGTGGTATAGCCGTAATCGTCGCTGGCACCATCGGCCTCAAACGCTTCGCCCACCACGGCGGCCGTTATCTCCATCTGCTCTTCGCTGGGTGTTTGACCTTTATACATCACCTCAGCGAGCCCGAACATCACAGAAGAAGTCAGGGGCTCGCGTTGATCCAGCAGTGTGGAAATACGATAATCAACAACCTGCGCCGATGCCTCTGAAACGCTTATCGACGTATCCAGCAATTCGACCTGTGCGAGCGGGAAAAAATCGTTGGCATGAGCCAACTCGTGGTAGAGCAGCGCCGCCAGCGGCAGCAGAATATCGTTGAGAGAACGTACTTTATCGCTATCCAGCGAATAGGAAGAATAGGCCCTGGAACCGGCTTTCACATAGCGCCAAAGGGAACGGAAGGCGAGCAGATTGTCAAAGTCGCTGCGGTAGTCGTCCTTTTGGTTGATGGTAGCCTTTTCCTCATTAGTGAGCCAAAGCTTGGCCGGGTCCAGGTAAATGGCTCCGCTTCTGGTGGTGTAGTAGGAAGGCCTTATATCGTCGTCGATAACGACGGCTGTGACATTTCTCAGCAGTAGCAGGAGGTCGCCCGGCAACATTTCAAGCGCCTCGTGAAAGCGCTCCCCCATCCACTGGTGGGAGACCACTACCCGGTCCATAATCTGATCAATATCCGGGCTCTGTGTCTCCATACCGATCAACGGCAGGCGCTCGAGGGTGCAGGAGTCTGCGCTGCTGGTAACGGAGGCACAATCGACAATCACATCGCTGTACGGGCTATCGGCGACAAAAGCACTGACATTGGCGAAATCTTCATCCGTCAGACTGGCGTCATCCGGCACTGTGGAATCACCGCCTCCGCCGCCACAACCACCGGCCAATAAAACCCAGACGGCGATTAACATCGCAGCCATCGCAGAACGGTAAACTCGCCAAAAATAAGTAAGTAGCTTCATTATTATTGCATTATTACTGCATTGAATATTTTCTGTAAACGTCTAAATTGGCCACTTCTCAATAACCCGGGGTCGCTACAATGCCAGGCGGATGGCCGCCGAATCGAAATACCCCAGGTTATTGAGAAGTTACGAAGCGACCCAAGTTTACATCAAACTGCTCTAACAAAAATGAATTTAATCAGACTTTTTTGAACGGTGAATGTAGTTTTGCATGGCCGTCAACACCCCGCGCAATATACTCAACTCCATCCTGTCCAGCCGCGTGCGATTATACAGGCGTCGCAATCGGGTCATGGTTTGACGGGGGTTGTCAGGCTCGAGAAAACCCAAGGCTTCCAGAGTCTCCTGGAGATGTTGGTAGTAATGCTCCAGGGCCTGCTGATCGGCCGGGGGCTGATCCCAGTCATCAAAGTGCGGCGGCTCACCTGCCTGCGCAGTCAAATACGCCATTCGAATTTCATAGGAAAGCACCTGAACCGCCGCCGCCAGATTGAGCGAACTGTAGTCAGCATTGGCGGGGATATGCACATGGTAATTGCACTTGTGCAATTCCTCGTTCTTCAGCCCGCGGTCTTCACGCCCGAAAATAATCGCCACATCATGTCGGGCCGCTTCGCTCCAGCAGCGCTCACCGCATTCACGGGGTGTGACCAGCGGCCAGGGGATACGGCGTTCCCTGGCACTGGTTCCCACTACCAGGCCACAATCTCCAATGGCCTCTTCCAGCGTTTCCACCACCACCGCCCTGTCCAGCACATCGAGCGCACCCGCGGCGCGCCACACGGCTTTCGCAGCCGGATATTCCTTAGGAGCCACTAAATAAAGCCGCGACAACCCCATATTCTTCATGGCGCGGGCCGCACCGCCGATATTGCCGGGGTGGGAGGTATTGACCAGAACGATGCGAATCTTGTCGAACAAGTCCTGGTTAGAGGCAACTTTCATAAAATCCTGGCATTTTTCACAAAAAGGGCGCGCAGTTTAGTCAAAAACGCCGGTAAGTGTAAACGTGTTTGTGGACACCGCTTCGGCTGTGTACACCGCTGTGGCCCACCGGCGCTGGAGCCCCCCCGGGCACGCTGTTATAATCTGTTTCCCTGGCGCCACGCTCAGGACCGCCGTAGAAATATGAATTAATTTCTACGCCAGCCCCAAGGTGGCGTATCCTTAACAGTCTTTACTACATTTTATTAACCCGTCCACCTAGAGTTGATGTCCCATGGAACCTATGCTGAATATCGCCCTGCGCGCCGCCCGCAAGGCCGGTGAAATACTTGAACGCGCGTTTGAGCGAGTCGACACAGTTGCCTATGAAGAAAAAAGCGCCAATGATTTCGTCTCTGAAGTCGATAGAGCCTCCGAAAAAGAAATCATCTACCACCTGCGTAGAGCGTACCCGGAGCATAGCATTCTCGGAGAGGAAACCGGCCTGAGTGAAGGCAAAAACAGTGATTATCAATGGGTTATCGACCCCCTGGACGGCACCACCAATTATCTTCACGGGATTCCCCAGTTCGCGGTATCCATCGCCTGTAAATACAAGGGGCTGGTTGAACACGCCGTGGTATTGGACCCGATCAAGCGCGAAGAATTTACGGCCAGCCGCGGACGCGGAGCCACCTTAAATGATCGTCGCATCCGCACCACCAGCCGCCGCGGACTCCGTGGCGCCTTAATCGGCACAGGGATTCCTTTCAGCGGTTTTGCCCTGGATCACATGGAGCCCTACCTCGCGGCACTAAAGGAGATCGCCGGGCAAACCGCGGGCATACGCCGCCCGGGTTCCGCCGCTCTGGATCTCGCTTATGTGGCTGCCGGCCGCTTTGACGGTTTCTGGGAAATGAACCTGCAGCAGTGGGATATAGCCGCCGGAACACTACTGGTAAAAGAAGCCGGTGGTTTAATCAGTGATTTCAACGGCGGTAACAGCTTTCTCGACAACGGTCACGTTGTCTGCGCAGCACCAAAAGTTTTCAAACCACTGCTACAGATCGTGCAAAAAAACCTGGGTGGCATTCGTTAATATCCCACCACATTGAGCCAAAGTCTTTTCAGGTGATGACGGTTTCTGAAATAGACACCGGCAGGATGGGTTTTCCGGCCCTGGTGACACACGACCGGGCCACGGACAGTTACAATACGCAACCGAAACACTGGCATATCTTTAAGGGACATGCATGAAATAACTTCCAGCCACTTTTAAACGGACGGAAGTTATTTCGTGCATACCCCCTTACATGGGGCCTGCCCTGCCGCGTCGTCGCGCTTTGCTGTTATTAAAAAAAGAAGAAGCAAAAATGGACGCTCTCTGAAAATCCAAATCTCAAACGCTTTGAATATAAATTAGAAGCAGCCCTCCAATTTCTGCACTCAATAGATTATTTCTTAAGGTTTTTTGTAGAAAACATTTCGTAAATATATATCGAATCCGCCCAAACAACATTAACCTGCCAACCACACACAGGAAAAAACATCAAACCCAAAAACTGAGGAAAATTTTGTTGCACCAAATGCCTCATTTTGAAATTAGAGTGCGCTCAATGCTCAAATTAAAATTCGCACCTGCAAATCTCGTTTTCTCATTCTCCTAACAAATATGGAACTTAAAAAATAAACCAAAATTAACTTTAGCACTTTACTGTAAATCGATTTTTATACCTCTTTTCAATACTTAACTTTTATCTTATAAATAGAATCAATTTATAATTATCAAAGTGAATAATAAAAGAAAAATATTATTTCGGTTGTTCATTTCCTCTATTTAACCGTGGTTAATTTTATTGTAGAAACAGCAAACTACATTGAATAGCACTACGAATGGACTATGTTTAGTGGGAGGGCAGCTACTGACAAAGACTTTAAATCAAAAAATTTCAAGTTGGAAAGTTAATTTTACACCACGCCCGGAAGGTTAAGTGAACGGGTAAAAGCATTGAAGCAACATACAGTATTCGCTCATAGCGTTTATTCCTTGAGTTTATTTTTACCATAAAACAGAACGCGCAAGTAGAGAATACAACCCATAAAAAACACCCTTTAATAGTAAAACGAGTTACTACAATGCTTTTGGCGCCATTTCTTATCACACAACCACCAGCGGTCATCCTTGGGGCATGCAACCAGGGAGTTACCTCGTGAGACATGCGGATAACCCAAAAGCAGTCGATCATAAAACGACTGAACCTCGAAACAATCTCGGCGATTTGCTGATTGGCTATCTCGAACAACTGGCAGTCGATTATGTATTCGGTATTCCCGGTGGCGCCATAGAACCCCTGTACGATGCTCTGGCCCGCAGCGAACGCCGCGGCGGCCCCAAATCCATTGTCGCCAGACACGAAACCGGCGCCGCCTTTATGGCCGATGGCTACAGCCTGCAGACGGGCAAGCTCAGTGTCTGCTGCGCCACCACGGGGCCCGGCACCACCAATCTGATCACAGGCGTCGCCTCCGCCTTTGCCAACCGTGTACCCATGCTGGTTATCACCGCCCAGACTCCACTGCCAACCTTCGGCCGAGGCGCTTTTCAGGAATCGTCCTGCACCGGTATCAATACCGTGGCCATGCTCGAATGCTGCACGCTTTACAACACGCTTATTTCCCATGTAGATCAGTTCGAATACAAGTTGATAACCGCCATTATGACGGCGTTTGGACCACCCTCAGGGCCGGTTCATATGAGTATACCGCTCGACATTATGCGCAGTGCGGCTACTGTCGACACCCCCCGTTTTGATCTCAGCGCGCTGCTCAATCGACCACAACTGCACAATAATAGCGATATCGACAAGCTGGTCGACATTCTTACCCGTCAAAGGCCGATTGTGTTCGTCATTGGAGAAGGAGCCAGTGAATCAATCGGCACTATTCTTTCGATTGCCCATATGACCGGCGCGTTGCTGTTGACAACGCCTCATGGAAAAGGACTGATTAGCCCCTACCACCCACAATTTCGCGGTGTGGTCGGTTTCGCCGGACATAAAAGCGCACTGGACGCCCTGCAAAATCCAGAGCTGGAAGCCATTATATGTGTCGGCAGTGCTTTGAGCGAATGGGCCAGTAATGGTTGGGACGGTACCCTGCTGCTCAACGAAAAACTGGTTCATATCGACGAGCAGGCACGCAATTTTACCTACACCCCTATGGCCCAGCTTCATGTCCACGGGCATACCGAAACGATTTCGGCTCATTTGCTGGAAGCCCTGGAAAAACAACCACCTTCCTACAAACCCGAGAATTCGAAACCCAGCGTTACGCCGTCGTCGAGCGCCAGCTACAGCATGATGCGCCATTTCACCCTTGACGATGAAGCAGCCTATACCGACAGCAGCGCACCGGTAAAACCGCAATGCCTGATGCGGGAGCTGCCGCGTATCTTTCCGCCACACACTCTATACCTCGCCGATACCGGTGCCAGTTTTGCCTGGGCGATTCATTATCTGCACCCCTTTGACCGGCGCATGAGCGGTTCGCGCAATGCCCGGGGTGGATTATTTCGCGCCTGTCTGGAATTTGCGTCAATGGGCTGGGCCATCGGTTGCGCGGTCGGTACGGCACTGGCAAACCGTGACCGGCCTGTAGTCTGCATTACCGGTGACGGTAGCATGTTGATGAGCGGTCAGGAAATTACAGTTGCCGTGCAGGAAAAATTACCGGTTATCTTCGTCGTCCTGAACGATTCGGCGCTGGGCATGGTGAAACACGGCCAGTGCCTCACTGGTGCCGAGTCGATTGGAACCGAAATTCCCTTTACCGATTTTGCCAGTCTCGCCCGATCCATGGGTGCACAGTCCTGGGTTATCGATTCTGCAGAAGATCTGAAGCGCCTCAATCGCGACGCAATATGTTCAGCTAATATCCCGACACTGCTGGATGTTCGTATCGACCAAAGTGCTGTTCCACCAATCGGAGCAAGAACAAAAGCGTTAAGGGGATAATAAGAGTGGCTGACTTCGCTAATCGAGAATATATATATTCAACGTTCTGGGATGAGCAGGGCGAAGCAAGCGACCCGTTTTCCGCTGCGCACTGCTATTGTTGCGGGTACGATGTCTATGGTGAGTTGATTACAAAAGTCAGTTGGATCGAGTACTTATATCTGCTTTTTTTAAAACAAAAACCACATCCCCACCAAACCCGATTACTGGAAAGACTTGCTATCGCACTGGCCAACCCAGGTCCCAGAGCACACAGTGTGGCCGCTGCCATGAGCGCCGGCGCAGGAGGGTCGACCATGGCTTCGTGTTTGATGTCGGCTTTGGCTGTCGGTGCCGGCAACCTAGGCGGGGCGCGGGAAGTCATGCACATGATTCAAATCTGGCACAATTGCAAAACCGACTTGGACCGTTGGCGCGAAGTAGTAAAAACGCATGCTGCCGATAATGTCGATCAAACCAGTGAAGATGTGTGGCTACTATTGGAGCACGTTCCCGGCTTTAACCCCAACGCAGGCATCTGCCCTACAGTGGTCAAGCAAACACTGCATCATCTCGCTGAGAGTTCAGATAAAAGCTCCGATAATGGTTACCTGATCTGGTTACATCAAATGCGTACAGAACTTGAAACCATTGTGGGATACCCATTGTCACTCGCCGGCGTCGCCGCTTGCGCGCTCGCAGAGCTGGAGTTGGAGCCCGAAACCGGGGAAATGCTCTACTTGCTGCTGCGCCTGCCCGGTGCCGCTGCGCACGCTCTCGAACAAAGAAAATATGGCTGGAAACAGTATCCATTTTTTAATGGCGGCCTGGAACTGCAGAAAACTCCAGACGCTTACTCAGAAGGTTAACCTGTGCAAAACGACAGCAAGACAGCAGCTACCCCTCCCCCGCTAGAGCGCTTTGAAAAGCACTGGGTGACAGATTTAGGTTGTTGGTACCCCGGTGAAAAAGTGATATTTCGAGGCAAAGACCTGTTCGACGATTTAAAAGAATTTGCTTGGATGGAACTGTTATTATTCGGTATCACCCGGCGAGAACCAACCGCCACACAAGTGCAGCTGTTTAGCGGTATCTGGGCGATTTGTACCAGTTTTCCCGATCCGCGCCTATGGAATAACCGTATCGGCGCCTTGGCAGGCACCGCACGCAGTACCGTTGCACTAGGCCTCAGCGCCGGTATTGCCACCTCCGAAGCGATTGTTTACGGTTATCGCCCGCTGATCGCGGCAATGGACTTTCTATGCAAAACGCTCTCAAAAATTGAACAGGGCGAAGCACTCGACGATATATTGACTATCGCTTTGAACAAAACCAACCCCGGCCGTCCCGGCAGCGGCAAAAATCGTCAGGTTGCCAGAGTCCCGGGCTTCGGTCGCCCCCTTACATCCTCTGATGAACGCATAAAGCCGTTAATGGCACTGGCAAAAAAACTACAGCTACACAGAGGAAAACACGTCTCGCTTGCGCACAATATCAATCACTTTTTCCAATCCAATGGTTCTCCCCTACGCATGAATATTGCCTCGCTTATGGGTGCACTGGCAGCCGATCAAGGGCTTTCCGCGCGGGAATATTACCATTATGTAACCCTTTGTTTCAGCATTGGAATACTATTGTGCGCCATCGATGCGCAACAAAAACCGGAAGGTGCATTCTTTCCTCTGAGCTGTGCTCGCATTAAGTATCAGGGACCTTCGCAAAGGCATTGGTAAAGTCTTTTTCGTAACAACCACGATCATACGAATCAAGAGAATCAGGGTTAATATGTCGATGCGTTATTTGAAAAAATTAACTTTTTATTTATTACCGGTATTATCTTTGGCCAGTGAAATCTGTCTGGCCCAGTCAAGCGATGATGAAGATGCGCTGCTGGAGCTTTACGGCGATGAGGAAATGATCAGCATCGCCACCGGGCAAAAGCAGTCTATCGCTAAAGCGCCCGCCGTGGCCTCGGTAATCACCGCCGACGACATCCTCCGTTCAGGCGCCACGGATATAGATGATGTGCTCGAAATGGTACCGGGGTTACATGTTTCCCGCGACCACATTAATTATAACCCGATATACACGTTTCGGGGCATTTACACTTCTTTTAATCCCCAAGTGTTAATGTTGATAAACGGTGTACCTTTAACAAACCTTTTTCATGGCGATAGAAACCTTATGTGGGGCGGCATGCCTGTTAACGGTATCTCTCGAATTGAAGTCATCCGCGGCCCCGGGTCAGCCATTTATGGCGCCGATGCTTTTGCCGGCGTCATCAATATCATTACAAAAACCAGTGGCGATATTGATGAAACAGAAAT
>JARROD010000047.1:0-15098 GCA_037384225.1 Exilibacterium sp. | reverse complement strand
GGTTGTCGAAGACAATGTTGTAAACCAGAAAGTCCTGATACGATACCTGTCCAAACAGGGGCATTCCGTTACAATAGCCGAAAACGGCTATCTCGCCATAGAAGCATTCGAGACCAAGTTATTTGATTTAGTACTTATGGATCTGCAAATGCCAGAAATGGATGGGCTCACAGCGACCCGTTATATAAGAGAGCTCGAAGCGGAAGCGATAATAAAAACACCGATAGTGGCCGTAACGGCACATGCAACAGGAAGCGATGAAGAAGCGTGCTATGAGGCAGGCATGGACGATTTCATCGTCAAACCCTTTACACCGAAAAAACTAAACGCAGTATTGCGAACGGCCACCGTCAAGCGAAATCAGGCGTTGTAGAAGTGAAGTTGCCGCCGGTTTAGCGGCACACAAAAACACCGGATCCAATCCGGTGTTTTTCATGGCAAAAAATTCCTTAAGCCTCGTCGGCCTCTTCAACCAACTCCCCCTGCGGTCGATCCACAAGTTCCACGTAAGCCATGGGCGCTTTGTCGCCGGTGCGAAAGCCACATTTAAGGATACGCAGGTATCCACCCGGACGACCTTCATAGCGCGGACCCAGTTCAGCGAACAGCTTGCCAACGGCAGCTTTATCGCGTAGACGGGCAAACGCCAGACGGCGGTTGGCAACATTGTCTTTTTTGGCCAGGGTGATCAAAGGCTCGGCGTAACGACGCAGTTCTTTTGCCTTGGGCAAAGTTGTTTTAATAAGTTCATGCTCCACCAGCGAGGAAGTCATGTTGCGAAACATGGCTTTGCGGTGTGAGCTATTACGATTCAGTTGACGGCCACTATGGCGATGACGCATGACGCTAAATCCTTCACATACCGATTGCTATCACAGCAAATCTAATTAACCTTGGGCGCCGCTGATAAGAGCGGCGCTTGTATAATTTCTGGGCTCAAACTCAAGTACCAACCTTTTCGTCATTTCTCAAACTGGCGGGTGGCCAGTTTTCCAGACGCATGCCCAGCGACAATCCACGGGAGGCGAGAATATCTTTAATCTCGGTAAGCGATTTCTTACCCAGGTTCGGTGTCTTCAGCAGCTCGACTTCTGTGCGCTGAATGAGATCACCGATATAATAGATATTTTCAGCTTTTAAACAGTTCGCAGAGCGAACTGTCAACTCGAGATCATCCACCGGACGCAGCAGAACAGGATCGATTTCCTCTTCCTTCTGCTCAGGCTCAGATTCTTTTTCCCCTTCCAGGTCGACAAACACCGCCAGCTGTTGCTGCAAAATAGTCGCGGCGCGGCGGATAGCCTCTTCCGGGTCGATAGTACCATCGGTTTCCAGGTCCAAAACCAGTTTATCCAGGTCAGTACGCTGTTCCACACGGGCGCTTTCAACATTGTAGGCCAAACGTTTTACCGGGCTGTAGGTGGCATCCAGCTGCAGTCGACCAATAGCACGGGTTTCATCCTCGTCGCTCTGACGGGCATCAGCGGGCTGATAACCACGACCGCGGGCCACGGTGAGCTTCATTTTCAGCTCCACATCACTGGTGATATTGGCAATGATATGATCGGGATTTTTGATCTCGACTTCGTGATCTGTCTGAATATCGCCCGCTGTAACGACACCGGGCCCTCTTCTGTTCAGGGTTAATACCGCCTGGTCTTTTCCGTGCATGACCACGGCAACGCCTTTCAAGTTGAGAAGGATTTCAATTACATCTTCCTGAACACCTTCAATGGCGCTGTACTCGTGAAGTACACCTTCGATTTCCACTTCAATGATGGCGCATCCCGGCATCGAAGAAAGTAGAATTCGGCGAAGCGCATTGCCAAGGGTATGCCCAAAACCGCGCTCCAATGGCTCGAGCACTACTTTTGCGCGAGTCGGGCTGGTCTCGGTTACGTCAATGTGACGCGGGGTCAAAAACTCGTTTACTGCACTCTGCATAGCCACACCTGTTAGCGGTTGATCCTTACTTAGAGTAAAGCTCTACGATGAGGTTTTCGTTGATATCCGCGGATAAATCATTGCGGTCGGGCACGCGCTTGAAAGTGCCCTCTTTTTTATCCGTGTTGACGTCCACCCACTCCACATCGGCTCGCTGAGTGGCCAGTCCCAGTGCGTTTTGAATCCGCAACTGAGTTTTAGCCTTTTCACGAACGGCAATAACATCCTCTACCTGCACCTGGTAAGAGGGAATATTCACGGTTTTTCCATTGACCAGAATCGCCTTGTGGGATATAAGTTGGCGCGACTCCGAGCGAGTGGAACCAAAGCCCATACGATAAACCACGTTGTCCAAACGGCATTCCAACAGTTTCAACAGGTTTTCGCCGGTCGCCCCTTTACGGCGGGCGGCTTCTTTGTAATAACTGCGGAACTGCTTTTCCAATACACCGTAGGTGCGGCGGACTTTCTGTTTTTCCCGCAGCTGAACGCCGTAGTCGGACAAACGACCGCGGCGCAAGCCGTGCTGGCCGGGGGCGGTTTCCGCTTTACATTTTGAGTCCAGTGCCCGGGCACCGCTTTTTAGAAACAGATCCGTCCCTTCGCGACGGGACAGCTTACAAGTTGGTCCAAGATAACGTGCCATTGTCTAGCCCCCTTATACGCGACGTTTTTTCGGCGGACGGCAGCCGTTGTGCGGAATCGGCGTAACGTCTGTAATATTGGTGATTTTATAGCCAACATTATTCAAAGCTCGTACCGCGGATTCGCGACCCGGCCCCGGGCCCTTGACTTCAACGTCCAGGTTTTTCAAACCGTAGTCTTTAGCCGTTTCACCGGCGCGCTCCGCCGCTACCTGGGCGGCAAACGGTGTACTTTTACGCGATCCTCGGAACCCGGAACCACCCGCGGTGGCCCAGGCGAGGGTATTACCCTGCCGGTCGGTAATTGTGACAATGGTGTTATTGAAAGACGCGTGGATGTGAGCAACCCCGTCGACTACTGTCTTTTTAACTTTCTTACGAGTGCTTGTTGTCTTATTACTTGGCTTGGCCATAGCAACTGTGTCCTAAATTGTTTCCTAACCTGTTACTTCTTGATGGGTTTGCGCGGACCTTTACGGGTGCGAGCATTGGTCTTTGAACGCTGCCCGCGAACAGGCAGGTTGCGACGGTGACGAATACCGCGGTAGCTTCCCAAATCCATCAACCGTTTAATGTTCATGGACACTTCGCGACGCAGGTCACCCTCGACACTGATTTTGCCAACCTCGGCGCGAACCGCGTCTATTTGCGCTTCGGAAAGTTCGCCGACTTTGGTCGTTTCCAGAACACCGGCAGCGGCGCAGATCTTCTTCGCAGTGGTACGGCCAACCCCAAAAACATAGGTCAGAGAGACAACGGCGTGTTTGTTATCTGGTATATTGACACCAGCAATACGGGCCATTCAAATTACTCCACGTATACTTTGTTACAACCTGTACAATGGGTCTGTGCTGCATTCACCAGCAGACTCCGCGAGCAGGCTGCAACGATTATGTTGCAGCGTTAACAGCGGCCTAAAACCACCCTGTAACACCAAAAGGCGCGAAAGGATAGCGGTAAAGCCACAAAAAATCAATAGCCGAAAGGTTTCCCTTTCGGCGACAGTTAACGCCCCCTTTTGCCTTCAACCCTAAGAACCTCGGGTTTTGGGCTTTTGACCGGCGCCGCGATGTCTGGCGCCGGGTGAAAATCAACCCTGGCGCTGCTTGTGGCGCGGCTCGGCGCTGCAGATCACCCGCAGTACACCTTTGCGGCGAACCATTTTACAGTTGCGGCAGACTTTCTTTACTGAAGCACGAACTTTCATCTTCTTACTACCTATCGCTTAATCAATCCGGTCGGCAGATGCATTGTCTAACGAGCAACACCACTGCCATAGCTTTTCAAGTTTGACTTTTTCATCAGTGAGTCATACTGATGAGACATCAGGTGAGACTGCACCTGAGACATAAAGTCCATAACCACAACCACTACAATTAACAATGAGGTACCGCCCAGGTAAAATGGTACATTGGTCGCCACTACCAGGAATTGTGGCAACAGGCAGACACCGGCAATATAGATGGCCCCCACAATGGTCAACCGGGTGAGAACAGAATCTATGTATTTCGCAGACTGCTCTCCGGGACGAATACCGGGAATATAGGCGCCTGACTTTTTCAGATTGTCAGCCACTTCACTCGGATTAAACATTAATGCCGTGTAGAAGAAGCAGAAGAAAATAATCAAGGCCGCAAATATTATAAAGTTCAACGGCTGACCCGGGCCAATCGCCAGAGCGATTTCCTGTAATATCTCACTAGCCATACCCTCGCCGCCTTGACCGAACCACTGTGCGATAGAGGCTGGAAACAACAACAGGCTGCTGGCGAAAATAGCCGGAATCACACCCGCCATATTTACCTTCAGTGGCAAATGGCTGCTTTGGGCTGCAAAAACCTTGCGCCCCTGCTGGCGTTTGGCGTAGTTGACCGTAATACGGCGCTGCCCCCGCTCGATGCGCACCACCAACCAAATAACGGCAATAGCAAGAAAAGTCACACCCAGCAACAGCAGAATATGCAGATCCCCCTGGCGGGCGCTTTCGAACGCCTGACCAATGGCTCTTGGCAAACCGGCGACAATACCGGCGAAAATCAGCATGGAAATTCCATTGCCGATCCCTCGCTCAGTAACCTGCTCACCCAGCCACATCATAAAAACTGTGCCCGTAACCAGAGACACCACCGCCACGAAATAAAAAGAAATACCCGGCTCACCACCGTAGGCCAGGCCCTGGCCCGCCAGCCCGACGGTCATTCCAAACGCCTGTACACTGGCAAGTCCAACTGTCAGGTAACGGGTGTATTGGTTAATTCGGCGGCGACCGCTTTCACCTTCTTTTTTCAACTGCTCTAGTGAGGGCGTCACCGCCGTCATCAGTTGCATGATGATGGAGGAGGAAATATAAGGAATAATCCCCAGCGCCAGAATACTCATACGCTGCATGGCACCACCGGAAAACATGTTGAAAAGTCCCAGGATAGTGCCCTGATTTTGGTTAAACAGATTTGCCACCTGGTCCGGATCAATGCCCGGCACAGGAATATGGGTTCCCAAACGATAAACCACAATCGCCAGAAAAAGAAAACGCAAGCGGGCCCACAGCTCGCTCAATCCTTTTTGATTACCCAATGGCAGATTACCCGGGGTTGCCATAGGAGCCTCTTTTAGTCTTCGACTTTACCGCCAGCCGCTTCGATCGCAGCTTTGGCACCTTTGGTTACGGCGAGCCCTTTCACCGTCACGGCTTTTTTCAGCTCGCCGGACAAAAAGATTTTAGCACGTTTGATAGCTCCGCCGATAAGCCCTGCAGCCTTCAACGCGGCCAGATCCGCGACGTCACCTTCAATTTTATTCAGCTCAGCCAGGCGCACTTCTTCCGTAACCCGGGAGATGCGCGAGGTAAAGCCATATTTCGGCAGGCGTTTCTGCAGCGGCATCTGACCGCCTTCAAAACCAGGTTTTACCTTTCCACCGGAACGGGACTTCAAACCTTTATGACCGCGACCTGCTGTTTTACCCAGACCGCTGCCGATGCCGCGACCCACACGTTTCTTACTGTGGGTGCGGCCAGGCGCCGGGCTCAGGGTGTTAAGACGCATATCAACTTCCATCTCCTCAACCCTCTACCTTAACCAAATAGTTCACTTTATTGATCATACCGCGCACCGAAGGAGTATCCTCCACTTCTACGGTGTGGCCAATACGGCGCAGGCCCAAACCCGTCACACAGGCCTTGTGAGCCTTGAGGCGACCGGCAACACTTTTCACCTGGGTCACTTTCAATGTTTTTTTAGCCATGCTCGTAATCCGCTATAACTCGTGTAATCGCGCAAGCTGCTGCACGCCGCGATTAATTAAGAATCTCTTCTACGTTTTTGCCGCGCTTGTTCGCCACTGATTCCGGAGAAGCCATCGATTTCAAGGCTTCGAATGTGGCTCGTACCACATTTACCGGGGTCGTAGAACCGTAACACTTGGCCAATACATTCTGCACGCCGGCAATTTCCAGCACAGAGCGCATCGCACCACCGGCGATTACACCAGTACCCTGGGAAGCCGGCTGCATGTACACCTTGGAAGCGCCGTGGCGACCCTTAGTCGGGTATTGAATGGTATCTCCGTTGAGTTCAACCTGAATCATATTACGACGCGCCGCTTCCATCGCTTTTTGAATGGCAATAGGCACTTCACGTGCCTTGCCGCGACCAAACCCAACCTTGCCGTTACCATCGCCAACCACTGTTAAAGCGGTGAAACCGAAGATACGACCACCTTTAACGGTTTTGGCAACACGGTTAACCTGTACCAGTTTTTCCTGTAGGCCTTCGGTGTTACCTTCGTCTTTTTTACTGTAAGCCATATCTCAACCTTTAGAATTCCAAACCAGCTTCACGTGCCGCGTCCGCCAGCGCTTTCACACGACCATGGTACTTGAAACCACTGCGATCAAATGCCACCTGGGTGATACCTGCCGCTTTGGCGCGCTCCGCCACCAGATTGCCCACAGCTTTGGCGGCGTCCGCATTGCCGGTTTTAGCCGCGCGCAAACTCTTATCCAGCGTTGACGCACTGGCAAGTACTTTCTCGCCGTCGGCGGCTATAACCTGTGCGTAGATATGGCGCGGTGTGCGATGTATGCACAAGCGGGTAATACCCAACTCATGGATCTTGGCTCGGGCACGACGCGCACGGCGCAAACGGGATTGCTTTTTAACGCTCATAACCTAGGCCCTACTTCTTCTTAGCTTCTTTGCGGTGTACGTATTCGTCAACGTAGCGAACACCTTTACCTTTATAAGGTTCCGGTGGACGGTAGGCGCGGATTTCCGAGGCTACCTGACCGAGCAGCTGTTTGTCAGCGCTCTTTAATACGATCTCAGTCTGACTTGGAGTCTCAGCCACTACACCTTCCGGCAAGGTGTAATCGATCGGATGAGAAAAACCCAAAGTCAGGTTTACAGCTTTACCCGAAGCTTTAGCGCGATAACCTACACCATTGAGCTGTAGTTTCTTTTCAAAACCCTTGCTCACGCCGATTACCATATTGTTAATCAACGCACGTGTGGTACCCGCCAGTGCTAGGGACTGCTTGGCGCCATCACGGGCACTGAAAGTGAGTAGATTGTCATCCTGCTTCACTTCCACCTTGCCGTGAATTTCCAGCGCCAATGTGCCATTGCTGCCTTTTACCGTGACCTCTTGCCCCTGAAGGGCAACGCTCACACCAGCAGGCACTTCAACCGGACTGTTTGCAACTCGTGACATGACGTCTTCCCGTTAAGCCTGTTATAAAAACGGATAAATCAAAAAACGGTACAGAGAACTTCGCCGCCAACACCCGCGGCACGGGCCGCGCGGTCAGTCATCACACCTTTACTGGTGGAAACAATCGCAATTCCCAAACCACCGCGAACAGAAGGCATTGTGTCTTTACCCGCGTAATTGCGCAGGCCTGGGCGGCTTACGCGATCAAGCTCGGCGATAACCGGCTTGCCTTCAAAATACTTCAATTGAATCGTCAACTCAGGCTTGGCGCCTTCGTTAACACTAAATCCAGTGATATAACCTTCGCTTTCAAGTACACGGGCCACATTGACCTTCAACTTTGAGGAGGGCATAACCACTTCAGCTTTACCAACTTGTTGAGCGTTGCGAACGCGGGTCAGCATATCTGCCAACGGGTCTTGCATACTCATAAAAATCAGCTCCTAATTTAAGCCGTCCCTTGTGCGGCTTTATAAAACCATCTGTTTATAAAGACGCACAGGGTTCACCAGCTTGCTTTAACCAGGCCAGGCACGTCACCGCGCATTGCCGCTTCGCGAAGTTTATTGCGACACAGACCAAACTTGCGATAAACCGCGTGCGGGCGCCCGGTCAGGCGACAGCGTCGCTGCCGGCGGGAGGCGCTGGCGTTGCGCGGTTGTTTCTGCAGCTTGGTCTGCGCTTCCCAAACCTCTTCTTCAGTGGAGTTCGGGTTGACAATGATAGCCTTCAGCTCTGCACGCTTTGTGGCGTATCTAGCGACGGTGCGAGCGCGTTTGCTTTCACGCGCGATCATAGATTTCTTTGCCATAACCTGATCTTAGCCCTTGAAAGGAAAGTTGAAGGCTTTTAACAACGAGCGGCCTTCTTCGTCATTGCGTGCACTGGTAGTGATGCAAATATCCAATCCGCGCAATTTATCAACCTTGTCGTAATCGATTTCCGGAAAGATTATCTGCTCACTGACCCCCATAGAGAAATTGCCGCGGCCATCGAACTGCTTGGGACTGATACCGCGAAAGTCTCTGACACGGGGAATGGCAATCGAGATCAACCGTTCCAGAAATTCGTACATGCGCTCTCTGCGCAGTGTCACTTTACAACCAATCGGCCAGCCTTCACGAACCTTAAAACCCGCTATTGACTTGCGTGCTTTGGTCACGATAGCTTTTTGGCCCGCAATCTTTTCCAAATCGCCTACCGCGTTCTCAAGTACCTTTTTATCACCAATGGCTTCACCGACACCCATATTGACAGTGATTTTGGTGATACGGGGAATATCCATCGCATTTTTCAGCCCAAGTTCTTGCTTGAGCTTCGGGGCGATCTCGTTTCGGTAAAGTTCTTTCAACCTAGCCATGTGTAAATACCGTCTCTCTCATGCCTTTACTGTTCAGGCGTCTACGGCTTCGCCGTTGGATTTAAAGATACGAATCTTTTTTCCGTCTTCCAAAATTTTAAAACCCACGCGGTCACCCTTCTTCGTTGCCGGGTTGTATATGGCAACATTGGAAACCTGAATCGGTGCTTCCTTCTCCACGATGCCGCCAGCTACACCCATCTGCGGGTTCGGCTTTTGGTGCTTTTTCATCATCTGGACACCGGAAACGATCAAGCGGTTGTCCGCCAGCACCCGCGTAACCTTGCCGCGCTTGCCTTTATCGCGACCGGCGATCACAACCACTTCGTCATCACGTTTGATCTTAAGCATTAGCCTGTCCTCAATACTTTGGCTTTTTTGACAATCTAGGCATACACGCTGGGCAGACACCCACGCGGGTATACTTAGAGCACTTCCGGCGCCAAAGAAATAATTTTCATAAACTTCTCGCCGCGCAATTCGCGGGTTACCGGCCCAAAGATGCGGGTTCCCACCGGGGCGTCCTGCTGATTCAACAATACCGCTGCATTGTCATCGAATGTGATCAGGGAACCGTCCTGGCGGCGAACACCTTTCTTAGTGCGTACGACCACCGCTTTCATAACCTGGCCTTTTTTCACTTTTCCGCGCGGAATAGCTTCTTTAACCGTTACTTTGATGATGTCACCAACAGCGGCGTAGCGACGATGAGACCCGCCCAGCACCTTAATGCACATCACCCGGCGAGCCCCACTGTTGTCAGCGACCTCTAAGTAGGATTTCGTTTGAATCATCGTCCTTCTCCGAAACTTTTAAAAAAGCCGCAACAGCTACTGAATTTCAGCAGCGCGCTCTTCTATTTTCACTAAAGCCCAAGACTTGGTCTTGGAAAGAGGACGGGACTCAGAAATCGTTACCACGTCACCCATGTTACATTCGTTATTTTCGTCGTGTGCCTTCACCTTGGACGATTTACTGACATACTTACCGTAAATCGGATGTTTTACACGACGCTCAATCAGCACAGTGATTGTTTTGTCCATTTTGTCGCTAACGACCTTGCCAGTCAGCGAGCGAACCAGTTTTTCTTCTGCCTGAGCCATCGTTAGTTACCTGCCTTCTCTTTTTCACCGAGAACGAACTTGATCCGGGCAATGTCACGCCGAGCCTGCCGCAGAAGGTGAGACTGATTCAACTGCCCCGTGGACGCCTGCATACGCATTTTAAACTGCGCCTCCAACTGAGAAAGCAATTCACCGTTCAATTCTTCAACGGATTTTTCGCGGAGTTCTGAAGCTTTCATCACATCACCGAACGTTTCACGAATGTTGTAGTTACTGGCAGCTTAGCGGCGGCCAGGCTGAATGCTTCGCGAGCCAATTGTTCGCTAACACCCTCAATTTCATAGAGAACCTTGCCGGGCTGAATCAGTGCCACCCAATATTCCACATTACCCTTACCTTTACCTTGACGAACTTCCAGAGGCTTCTCGGTAATGGGTTTATCCGGGAATATACGAATCCATATTTTACCGCCCCGCTTTACGTGACGGGTCATTGCACGACGCGCCGCCTCAATCTGGCGGGCGGTAATGCGGCCGCGCCCAACCGCTTTCAGCGCGTATTCGCCAAAGCTCACCTTGGAGCCGCGCTGTGCCAGACCGCGGTTGCGGCCCTTGTGCTGTTTGCGAAACTTTGTACGCTTCGGCTGTAACATGTTGCGTACCCTCTATTTATTAGCTGCCGTATTTTTGGAGGAAGGCCCCTTCGAAGAGCCGCCCTTGGGCGAGGATTTTTTCGTCGCCGGTTTTTTGGTAGCAGGTTCGCTGCTCTCTTCTATCGGACCGATAACTTCGCCTTTGAATATCCATACCTTCACGCCGATGATGCCGTAGGTCGTGGAAGCTTCGGCTGTGGCGTAGTCGATGTCAGCCCGCAGGGTATGCAAGGGCACACGGCCTTCGCGATACCACTCACTACGGGCGATTTCGGCGCCACCCAAGCGGCCACTGACTTGTATCTTCACGCCCTGCGCGCCCTGGCGTATGGCATTTTGCACTGTGCGCTTCATCGCCCGGCGGAACATGACCCGGCGCTCCAACTGCGAAGCTACACTTTGCGCTGCCAGGGTTGCATCCAAATCGGGCTTGCGAACTTCTTCGATATTGATGTGGACCGGCACACCCATTTGCTTGCTGATTTCAGCTCGCAATTTCTCAACATCTTCGCCTTTTTTACCGATCACGATGCCGGGGCGGGCTGTGTGAATGGTAACGCGGGCGGTGTTGGCCGGACGCTCGATTTCTACCCGGCTAACGGATGCGTGAGACAGCTTATCTTGAATGTACTCACGCACTTTCAAATCGGTGTATAGCTTGTCTGCGTACTCATCGCTACCCGCGTACCAGGTTGAGGTATGCTTCTTAACGATACCCAGACGAATGCCTGTCGGATGTACTTTCTGACCCATAACGCCTGTTCTCTTTAACTGTCGGCTACTTTTACGGTGATGTGGCAGGAACGCTTCAAAATGCGATCCGCACGGCCCTTAGCGCGGGGCTTGATACGCTTCATTGTCAAACCCTCGTCCACAAAAATAGTGGACACTTTTAATTCGTCCACATCAGCACCTTCATTGTGCTCTGCGTTAGCTATGGCACTTTCAAGCACTTTCTTAATGATGGCAGCACCCTTCTTCGGACTGAACGCTAAAATGTCCAGAGCCTCCTCCACGTCTTTTCCGCGAATTTGGTTGGCTACCAGACGCGCTTTCTGCGCCGACAGTCGAGCACCGCGTAATTTTGCTGCTACTTCCATCGTTCTTACCTCACTCGGCAACTAGCGCTTAGCGCTTTCTCGCTTTCTTATCAGCTGCATGACCGCGGTAGGTGCGGGTTGCAGCGAACTCGCCTAATTTGTGCCCGACCATCTCTTCGTTAACCAGGACGGGAACATGCTGACGACCGTTGTGCACTGCCAGAGTCAGGCCGACCATCTCCGGCATAATCATGGAGCGGCGAGACCATGTCTTTATCGGGCGACGGTCATTTTTTTCAATCGCTGTCTCTACCTTTTTGATCAGGTGAAGATCGATGAAAGGACCTTTCTTCAGTGAACGTGGCACTGCTCTTTCCTCTTTAATCAGCTACTTTAAGTCGCCGGCGCTTATTTTTTACCGCGACGGCGAACAATCATCTTACTGGTGCGCTTGTTCTTGCGGGTCTTATAACCTTTGGTAGGCGTACCCCACGGACTCACCGGATGACGACCACCGGAGGTGCGGCCTTCACCGCCACCGTGCGGGTGATCCACCGGGTTCATAGCTACACCGCGAACCGTCGGACGCACACCACGCCAGCGGGAGGCACCCGCCTTGCCCAGTGAACGCAGGCTGTGTTCACTGTTGGAAACCTCACCCAGGGTAGCGCGACATTCAACCAGTACTTTGCGCATCTCACCACTGCGCAAGCGCAGTGTTGCATAGGTCCCCTCTCTTGCGACCAACTGGGCAGAAGTCCCCGCCGAGCGGGCGAGTTGAGCACCCTTGCCGGGTTTCAGTTCAATGCAGTGGATGACGCTACCAACGGGGATGTTGCGAATCGGCAACGTATTACCCAGCTTAATTGGCGCTGCATCACCGGATTGAATTTCATCACCCGCTTTCAGCCCCTTCGGCGCGATAATGTAGCGGCGTTCACCGTCAACATAACAAACCAGGGCTATATTGGCACTGCGATTCGGATCGTATTCCAGACGCTCGATTTTAGCCGGAATACCATCTTTAGTGCGCTTGAAATCAATTACCCGATAATGTTGCTTGTGTCCACCACCGACATGCCGAGTCGTAATCCGACCCTTGTTATTGCGACCGCCGGACTTGGATTTCTTTTCCAGCAACGGCGCGTGGGGCGCTCCTTTGTGCAAATCCGGGCTAACGACACTTACAACAAAGCGGCGTCCGGCAGAAGTAGGTTTACGCTTTACAATTGCCATTGTAACAATCCCCTCTTACTCAACAGCCGCAAAGTCAATGTCCTGACCCTGCTCAAGACGTACATAGGCTTTTTTCCAGTCACTGCGCTTACCCATGCCGTAGCGGGTGCGCCTGGTTTTGCCTTTTACGTTCAGCACGCGGACATTTTCAACTTTAACGTTAAACAGTTTTTCCACAGCGGCTTTGATTTCAGGCTTGACGGCATCGGCAACCACTTTGAAAACCACTTGGTTTCCACTGTCGCCGGCCATTGCAGATTTTTCAGAAACCACGGGGCCGAGCAGTACTTTAAACAGGCGTTCTTGGTTCATCCCAGTATCTCCTCAATTTTTTTCAGAGCAGAAACAGTGATGACAACCTTATCACAGCGAATCAGGCTAACCGGATCGATGCCCTGCACATCGCGAACCTCAACTTTGTGCAGGTTACGCGACGCCAAATAGAGATTTTCATTCACGTCTTCGGTAACAATGAGAACGTCACTCAAGTCGTATTGCGCCAATTTCTGCACCAGGACTTTGGTTTTAGGCACCTCGAGTTCGAAAGACTCCACCACCAGAAGGCGTTCCTGACGAGTCAATTCCGACAAAATGCAACGCAGTGCGGCGCGGTACATTTTTTTGTTCAGCTTTTGCTGATGGTCCCTCGGCTGTGCGGCGAAAGTGACACCACCGGTGCGCCACAATGGGCTGCGAATGGTGCCGGCGCGGGCGCGGCCTGTGCCTTTTTGCCGCCAGGGCTTTTTGCCACCGCCGGATACCGCTGCGCGGTTTTTCTGCGCCTTGGTTCCCTGACGGCTGCCCGCCATATAAGCGACCACCGCCTGGTGCACCAGGTCTTGATTAAATTCTTTGCCAAAAGCGACATCCGATACGCTTACCGTACCTTTGGCGCCTTCAGGTGTTGCTATGTTCAGTTCCATAGTCGATTCCCCACTTAACCTTTGACTCAGGTCCGTGCTTTAACGGCCGGACGTACAATCACATCACCACCGGGAGCACCGGGGATTGCACCTTTAACCAGCAGTAAATTGCGCTCGGCATCGACGCGGACCACTTCGAGGTTCTGAACGGTAACCCGCTCAGCGCCAAGATGTCCGGCCATTTTTTTGCCTTTGAATACGCGACCCGGTGTCTGGCACTGACCAATTGAACCGGGGGCACGGTGAGAAAGAGAGTTACCGTGGGTAGCGTCCTGCGTTTTGAAATTCCAGCGCTTTACACTGCCGGCAAAACCCTTGCCTTTGGAAATACCGGTAACATCGATTTTTTGTCCAGCCTGGAAAGCTTCTACCGTCAGCGTGCCGCCGACTTCAAACGCTTCGCCGGCGTCATTGCGCAGCTCCCACAAGCCGCGACCGGCCTCTGAGTTTGCCTTGGCGAAATGACCTGCGGCAGGGCTGGAAACACGGGAGGTACGACGAGACCCTACGGTCACTTGCACAGAATTGTAACCGTCGGTTTCTACGTTCTTAACCTGGGTGATGCGATTGGGGTCTACCTCAATCACAGAAACAGGAATGGAAACACCTTCATCGGTAAAAACGCGGGTCATACCGCTTTTACGACCGACTATGCCAATCGTCATTTTCATTAACCTCTCAGTGTACGGGGCTCTTACCCGCTATGGCCGCCCATTTCAGAGCGTTACACAAACCTGAATCAGTGCCTTGAACTGGGGCTGTGGGATTCAGGGATTCGGCGCCTCTGGGCTAGCCGAGACTAATCTGAACCTCAACCCCGGCCGCAAGATCCAGCTTCATCAGGGCATCGACAGTTTTTTCAGTCGGCTCAACAATATCCAACAAACGCTTATGTGTACGAATTTCATACTGATCGCGAGCATCTTTATTAACGTGCGGCGAGATCAATACGGTAAAACGCTCCTTACGAGTCGGCAGCGGAATCGGGCCACGGACTTGTGCACCTGTACGCTTTGCCGTTTCGACGATCTCCATGGTTGAAGCGTCGATAAGCTTGTGATCAAAGGCCTTCAGGCGAATCCGAATGCGTCGTTGATTCTGCATGTGAACCAAACTCCCAAATACTTTTAAAGAACTTCCGTTAAAAGGCTGTCTCAGGCTGAAAACATCTTGCCTTAACAGGTCCCCGGTAAAACGGAGGCGCAATTCTAATTGCGGCCCCCCGGGGTGTCAAGTGCTATTTCGCAAGGCTAGGTGATTTTTGTAAAAATGCTAAAAAGCTCAAAAATTTCAAATAGTTAATCCGCTAACTGCGGAAACGCCAACCTAGGCAGGCGGTAGCACCCAACAAAAAAGGGGGCATTGCCCCCTTTATAATGGCCCGATGGACTTTTTGTAGCGACGCTTACTCAATGATTTTGGCAACGACACCGGCGCCCACAGTCCGGCCACCTTCGCGGATCGCAAAGCGCAGCCCCTCTTCCATCGCAATCGGCGCGATCAGCGTCACTGTCATCTGCACATT
>JARROD010000046.1:0-16570 GCA_037384225.1 Exilibacterium sp. | reverse complement strand
CTGATCAAGTGGGCCTGTTGAGTGAAATTTTAGGTGTCCAAGGGGAAGGACTTACGGTGGGTGGCGCTTCGGCCAGCGGAAATGTTGCGTTGCTCCAGGCATGGCGGCAAATTCGGTATGGCTTGTGCAAAGCTTGTGTGGTAATCGGCGCGATGGCTGATCTGTCTCCGGTCGAAATTCAAGCCTTTAAACAGATGGGAGCAATGGGTGGTAAACGGGTTGGCGCGGAAGCCGACAAAGCCTGTCGCCCCTTCGATAGAGATCGGGATGGTTTTATTTACGGCGAAGGTTGTGCCTGTCTGATCCTGGAGTCCGCGGAAAGCGTGCGAAATCGTGATCAAACGATTTACGGGAGGATTGCCGGCGGTGCAATGTGCCTGGATGGCAATCGATCCAGCGATCCCAAAATGAGTGGTGAAGTGCGAGCCATGACATCGGCCTTGGAAGTAGCCAGTATTGAACCCGCAGACATTGATTATGTCAACGCGCATGCCACGAGTTCTGTTTTGGGCGATGAAATTGAATTGCAAGCCTTGGAAGAATTGTTTGGCGATCACCTTTCCAATGTCTGGGTTAACGCAACCAAAGGCATGGTTGGACACTGTCTTTTTGCGGCAGGGTTGATAGAAGCCGCTGCCACACTGTTGCAAATGAAAAACGGGTTTTTACACCCAAATCTTAATCTGATCAATCCGCTTGAAAATAGATGCCGGTTTGTCGGCGCCGCAGCGCAACAGGAAGACATTCATGTTGCTTTGAAAAATTCCTTTGGATTTGGTGGTATCAATACGTCTATGGTCTTTACGCACCTGATTGCCGGTTCAATTAAGTGAAAGAATAGGTTGGATAGGAACGGGCACGGAATAACTTCCGCAGGCACGCACCTCCGGTCAAGGGAAAGAGTGTTTGTTTTTGAAGGCGATTCAAGAATATCACCAGGAATATGAGTGGGTATCGTGAAAGAAAAGTATCAGATTGATCATTATCAAACAATTCGAGCAGGCTTCGACGGGCCGGTTTGCTTTTTGCAAATCTACCGACCCGAGGCCAATAATACTATCAATGACCTTGTGGCCGACGAATGCAAAGATTTTTTGCAAACATACAAAGATTCCATTCATATATTGGTGGTAGAAGGCCTGCCCGAAGTATTTTGTTTTGGCGCAGACTTTCAAGCTATAGTGCAGAATCTCTCTAGTGGGAAGGAATAGGCCAAAATCCGGAAACTTTGTATGATGTCTGGCAGCAGTTGGCGTGGCATTGGGTTTGTGGCTGCCTGCGACATAGTGCTGGCAGAGGAGCGTGCGGTGTTCAGTTTGTCAGAGTTATTGTTCGGCGTGTTGCCCGCTTGTGTGTTTCCGTTTCTGATCCGTCGCATGGGTAGCCAGAAAGCGCACTATATGACTATGATGACTCAACCGATTTCGGCCAGGCAGGCCCTTAGCTGGGGACTGGTGGATGCCTATGAAGAAAACAGTGAAAACCTCCTGCGCAAACATTTGCTGCGTTTGAGGCGCCTGTCTAAAACAGCTATCTCACGCTATAAACGTTATCGTAATGAATTGGACGATTCCCTCTCTCGGGTAAAAACCAAAGCATTGAAAGCGAATCTGGAAGTCTTCACGGACATGGATAACCTCTCCAATATAGCACGCTATGTGGACAGTGGAAAATTCCCCTGGGAGACGTAAGGGTCATGCTCAATTTTCTAATCCTCACATAGGGCGAGCTATGCTCCGTTGCCATAGTTGCCGGCAACGTTTATCACCTGCGCGCCGGCAGTCAAACCGGCGCGAGCACTTTGTTAAAGGTTTCCTTTGTTGTCTTTACCCTATCGTTGCATAAATTTTCGGCCCAGGACCGCTTCGCTCCTTCTATAGCAGCATTTTCAGAGCCGTGCTCAATTTTTCTAATCCTCACATAGGGTGAGCGATGCTCCGGTTAGAAAAATCTGCGCGCGTCCCTGAAAATACCGCTCTAAAAGGTCCTGAACTCGAAAATTTATGCAACGATAGGGTTTACGCATAGTGTTGATGCCTTTTAAAAAGTTTCATCTGTTGTTATGGCGTCAGTTATGGCGTCAGTTATGGCGTCAGTTATGGCGTTTTCTCCATCCTCCTGGCCGGGGAGGTGAAACTTGTGCGGGCATTGCCGTTGGCATTGACGAGGAAACGGCAGTCCGTCTTCTTCATCCGTTGTCTTCGGGATTTGAAACGCGAATGTCGTATTGTTGCTCCTGATTGCACTATCAACGCTGACGAAATCCGGCAGGCAATCGCCGTTAAAATCCCCAACCGATACCGAAGTGGGATTATCTCCGGCTGCGGTATTTCCCACCCGAGTGAGACTGATTCCCTCACTCGTGGCAGAGGTATTGTGGAAGATCTCGATTGCACCCAAGCCATTGCTGGTAAACAGATTGGTAATCAAAAGATCGGGATAGTCGTCCAGGTCCAGGTCCCCCACCTCCAGGCCAAAGGGGATGCCGATAGTGTGGTTTTCCGAACTGAAAACTGCAACTTTGGCGCGGCGCTCGGTGGAATTGCGCAGCAGACTCCAGGATGAACCTATAAAGCCGTTAGTGTTTATGGTGACCAGGTCGACCCGACCATCGCGGTCGAAGTCCGCCGCGGCTATCTCCCGGGGGATGTCTCCGACGGGTAAGCGGACCCCCTCGGCAAAGCTCAAGGCTTTATCGTCCCATTTGCTTGAATTCAAATAGATACTGACATTGTTACCTTCACCCACAGCCAGATCCGGGCGCCGATCATTATTAAAATCGGCAACGGCTATCGCTTCGTTAACGGGCCCTCCGGTCGGCAACTGTGCGCCGATCTCAAAGCTTACATGGGAATCGCCTTTCAGGGTTCTATTCAGCAAAATCACGGTTGCGTAAATGGATGCGGAGGTATTAGGGTCCAACAGGCGTCCCGCTACGGCGATATCAACTCGACCGTCCGAGTCGAAATCGGCAAACGCCGCATCCTGCATAGCTGAGGTGGAAATCTGGTTTTGAACGAACTCGAAATTTTCCACCCCCACCGGGGTTGTGTTGATGAAAATGTCGAATGAGTCTGGAGCGACGCTGTTCGCCAGCAGGAAATCGGGTAAGCCATCATTATTGATATCCGCCACCCGCAGTGGTTGTAGACTACCCGTGGGAATGGTGGCGGCAACGGGAAAATTGCTTTTGCTGGCGCCGGGCGTGGTGGCGTTGCGCAGTATAATGGTGCTGGTGGTGGCGTTAACGGCGACATCGGGGAGGCCGTCGCGGTTAAAATCCGCCACCGCTGAACCCCAGGCGCCAGATAGTCCCGGCCAGTTACCCGCGAAAGCAAAATCCACCGCCTGTGTGGCACAGGGTTCGACGCCAACACGCTTGAAGGCTGTGTTAACGGCCTCCTGATCGTAGTCCAGATTTTCCGCCGCGGACACAACGCCACAGGCGGCGTCATTGAAATCACTGGTTTCGGTCCAATACATCTGGTTGGCCAACAGAAATACCTCGAATGCGGAACGGATATCCCAGCCTTGGCTGTTGGTCAGGAGGTAGAAGGCGCGGTTGAAGACGCCGGAACTCAAGTGTACATCCATACCGTCTACATAGTCATCGGCATGGTCGATGGAGACCCCGTCGGCTGTCGGCTCTTGCATATAGCGCAGCGCGCCGTCCGCCTTCAGGATTTCCTCCCCGACTAAAAAATCATTGTGGCCGCGCGCGTAAAATTCGGCCGCTTCACCGGCCATATCTGAGAAGGCTTCGTTGATACCGCCGGGCTGACCCATGTAGACCAGGTTGGAATTCTGTTCGGTGAAGCCGTGGCTGACTTCGTGCGCGACAATATCGAGGCTGACCAGCGGGTAGAGCCTGTTGTTGCCATCGCCGAATGTCATTTGCCCACCTTCCCAGAACGCGTTGTCATAGTTGGTTCTGAAGTGTACGCGCATTTGCAGTTGCTCGCGCAATGGGCTGGTGTTGTACCAGTCGTTGTACATATTGAACGCCACACCGCCAAAAAAATGCGCGTCGTTGAGTGGCGAGTAGGCGCCATTGATGGCTTTGGTGGTATTGTGCGGACAGGTAAACGAATGGGGTTTGCCGCCGAATGCGGCGTGGTTGAGGTTAAGCGTCCGCACATGGTCATTTTCCATAATGCAATCGGTACCGGACTGGGTGACATCCAGGTAATCGTAATCGGTGCCGTATTGGTACTGACCTGTTTTTTCGTTGCCGCCGGGGCCGGTGGCGTCGGCGTAAGTCAATCCTTCCCACTGCTGCAGAATTTCACCGCTATTGGCGTCGATCATGCGAAACGGGCGCGAGGGCTCGTCTCCACTATAATCAACCCAGGAAGTTTCATATACCAGGCGAGACTGATTTTGGCCGTCGAGCATAATGATCAGCCGGGTTTGTATATTTTCCAGTGCCGCTATTTTGTTTTTGACAACCGGCGCCTTTACGGATGCGGAGCTGTTCAGTGCATCGGCGACAGCGATTTCAAGCGCAGCGCTCCTGTCCAGTTTGGGATGTTTGATATTGACCGTGGGCATTTCACTCGCAAGACCACGCACGAGGCTGCCGCTAATGTGTCGGAGTACGCCGTGTTCCTCGCGCACGGCGAGCGATTGCCCATAAACGGGAATCCCTTGATAGTATTGCCGATAGCGGCTAAGAATTTTTCCATTTGGCAGTGTGATGGACTTTACCTGCAAAAACTCGCTGCCCCTGTCTTGGCTGATCATCTGGTTGATGCCGGTGTTTAGCCGTGCTGCCGGCTGCAGGGTTAGATCCTTTTCGCTCAGAGAGATATTGACTTTTTCTGCGGCCAGACTTGTCATTGAGACGCCGGATAGCATCGCAACCAATACCAAAGAGTGCTTGGAAAAATTCATGGATAGTGACTCCTATTGTTTTGAATGCTTCCTACGGAACGCAGGCATACTCGGTGATACCGGACAATGTAAAAAACGCACCAAAAAATATAGGCACGAGATAAATGTTTGGATGCCTCATTTTTTTATTTTTTGTTAAAGCCGGCACAGTTCTGCGAGTATAAAATCAATCGACTGCTTGTCAATTTGCAGCATTATTTTTATTGGTGAGTGAAAGTGGCGTTAGTAAATGGAGAGTGTCAAAACGTTGTATCAAACGCCTGAAATAGGGCATTGGTCATTGCTGGGCCACAATATATTATGAATGGGGCACACATAATATATTTGAAATATAGGCATTGTCAGGCGATATCAAACACTTCATCAAAAAAAGACAGCTGCCCCCTGATGTCCAGTTGCAACCCCGACTCGGCTGCAAAGTCCGCCGCGATCTGTTCCATCTCCATGGGGGAAAGCCCGGTTATCTGCACCGATACCCTGTTACTTTTTTCATCGAACCGGAAATCGCGCAAGAAGCTGGTATCCGGCACCATGGAGCGCAGTAGCGCCCTGGGATTGACTTTGCGGCGCCGGGGTTTTTGGTAACTCACGCTGCGCTTTGATACCCGCTCCAGATGCCACCGCAGATATTCATAGCATTCATTATTGGTTTCCGGCGCGTGGAAAGATACCTGCACTGTGTGTTCGTCCACCTTCAGATCCCTGACACGGGCACGGGCCTGTTTAAGCAGCCGGCGGCAGGCTTCACTGGCTTGCTCGTTAGAAACTTCGGGGGCGGGGGAGGGGTGGTAATGCAGCACCGGTTCTCCATCCAGCCCGGCTTCAATCACCTCGGGCGGCAGGCTCATCAGTACCGACTGTACCTCTTCCAGCGACTGTGCTTGCTGGATACGCAAAAACGCCTCGGGTGAAGTGACTCTGACTTTTTGCAGCGCTCTGTTTTCCCGGAAGGGATCGCGTCCGTTCGAGCGCCAGTTTTTGGGTAGACCCGCGAATTCAGAGGCTCCATACTGAAGTTGGTGGGTGTTTCTATCGACAATATCGATAACGACACAGGCGCTTTTTTGCGGCGCTATGCGCAGGCCCCGGCCAATGCACTGGTTGTACACCAGCGGTGAAGTGGTTGGGCGGGCCATTAAAATACATTCCACCGTGGGATCGTCGAATCCCTCGGTCAGTACGCCGTAATTGGTGATCACCTCCAAATGACCTTTTTTGAAGTCATTTAACAGACATTTCCGGTCCTGGGTTTTGCCATCGATAGCCACCGCCTTTACACCGAGACGGCTTATGTCTTCGGCCATCCGGTGTGCGTGCTCCACACCCGCGCAGAAGACAATCGTCTTTTTGCCTTTGCCTTTTTCCTGCCAGGCTTTCAAGGTCAGCTCCCGCACCGCCGGGTGATTCATCACCATTGACAATCCGTTGACCTGGAAATCTCCCGCGCTCATCTTCAGTCGGTCGAGGTTCAACTGAGTCTGCACTGTATAATAGTGCATGGGTACCAGGTAGCCTAAATCTTGCAAGTCGGTGCGCGAGATTTCAAAAGCCACTTCGTCGAATACGGCCACGGCGGAGCGGCCGTCGGTCCGGCGCGGTGTTGCGGTCATGCCCAGCAGCAGGGTATCGGGATTGCCATTGCTGTGGAAATGTTCTATCACCGCCGTCCAACTGGGTGACAGGGCCCGGTGGCATTCATCGCAGATAATCAGGGAAAACTCGCGGGGGTTGAATTTTTCCTTGCGCGAGACCAGGGACTGCACGGAGGCAATGGTGATTTTAGCGGGTTCGACGGCGGTTCTTTTACCCTGTTCGATGGCAATGGATAGGTGGCGCAGATGTTTTTTCAGGGTGTTGGCGGTTTGATCCAAAATTTCCTGGCGGTGGGCCACGAAAAGGATGCGACCAAAGTCGGGCCGGGCGGTCAACAGCTTGTCGATAACCAGGGTGGCAATAACGGTTTTACCGGCGCCCGTGGGAAGATACAGCAACAGTTTTCGGCGCTCGTTTTGATAGCGTCGATAAACTTCCTCAACGGCCATTTTTTGGTAGGGTCTGGGTCGGAATGCCATGGTAGATGCTTGAATTAATTTCGTGTCTCGTTACATTAATCTTTTTAACGATTAGCCTGAAGCGCAGCTTCTTAGTCAAATTTAAGTTGGACTAAGGCCCAATTTGGACAATAGAATAGTTACGCGCCGAAGGGCGGATTCTAGCATCTGACGACGTAAATTTCCTTCTCCCTGAATTTCTTTCTCGATGTACGCAGCCGATTGAGGGTGATTACCGATATCATTTTGTTACTGTGGTCGCTGACACTCCGGATGCGGTCTGTCGCAATGATGTGGCTGACGACAGTTAAACGCGTTTGTTCTCGCGCAGTGAGCGAATCTGCTCGTCACTGTAGCCGAGGCTGTCGCTCAGCACCTGATCGGTATGCTCGCCCAGAAGCGGTGGCGGGCGATCGCTGTGCAGCGGTGTGCGGCTATAGTGAATGGGGTTGCCGGGGAGTTGCAACTTCCCTCCGAGGGGGTGAGAGAGGGTAGTACGCATGCCGCGTTCCAACAACTGCGGGTCGTTGAACACCTGGGCAATATCGTTGATGGGGCCGCAGGGCACGCCAGCGGCTTCCAGTTCGGTGAGCCAGTAATGGCTGGTTTTTTGTTTTAGGAGATCCGCCACCGTCGCGCACACTTGCTCGCGGTTGGCGACCCGTGCCGGGTTGGTGGCAAAGTGCGGGTCGTCGGCCAACTGCGGCGCGCCGGCGAGGCTGACGAAGTTGCGAAACTGGCGGTCGTTGCCCACCGCCAGAATGATATAGCCGTCGGCGGTGGCGAATGCCTGGTAGGGCACAATATTGGGATGGGCATTGCCCAGGCGCTTGGGTACTGTGCCGCCGACCAGGTAATTGGAGGCCTGATTGGCCAGCACCGCCGCCTGGACATCGAACAGTGCCAGGTCGATATACTGGCCTTCGCCCGAGCGCTGCCGTTCCAGCAGCGCGCCCTGAATAGCGATGGTGGCATAGAGGCCGGTGAACAGGTCGGTGACCGCTACGCCTACTTTTTGCGGGCCGCCGCCGGGCAAGTCGTCATGTTCACCGGTCACGCTCATCAGCCCGCCCATGCCCTGGATCATGAAATCGTATCCGGCGCGCTGCTTGTAGGGGCCTGTCTGACCGAAGCCGGTAATGGAGCAATACACCAGGCGCGGGTTGATGGCCTTCAGGCTGTCGTAGTCCAAACCGTATTTTTTCAGGCCGCCGACCTTGTAGTTTTCGATGACCACATCGCTGATCACCGCCAGTTCGCGCAGGATTTGTTGACCCTCGGCGGTGGTGATATCCACGGTGACAGACTGCTTGCCGCGGTTGGCGGCCAGGTAGTAGGCGGCTTCACCGGTGTCCTCACCGCGGCTGTCTTTCAGGTAGGGAGGCCCCCAGTGGCGGGTGTCGTCTCCGCTGCCGGGACGCTCCACCTTAATGACCTCGGCACCCAGGTCCGCCAGCAACTGTCCCGCCCAGGGGCCGGCCAGGATGCGGGACAAGTCGAGTACGCGATAGCCTTGCAGTGGTGAAGTCATGTCGAGTTTCTCTCTAGACCGGCTAACACCGGGTTGTGTGTGATCAGCAGAAGGCCTGAATGCCTGTCTGGGCGCGTCCCAGAATCAGCGCGTGCACGTCCTGGGTACCCTCGTAGGTGTTGACCACTTCGAGGTTCACCATATGGCGCATAACCGGGTATTCGTCGGAGATACCGTTACCGCCGTGCATATCGCGCGCTTCGCGGGCCACATCCAGAGCCTTGATGCAGGAGTTGCGTTTCAGCAGCGAGATGAGTTCCGGCGGCAGCTGCCCGGCGTCCTTGAGCTGGGAGGCGCGCAGGCAACCCTGTAGGCCGAGGCTGATTTCGCTCTGCATGACTGCCAGCTTTTTCTGGATCAGTTGGTTCGCCGCCAGCGGGCGATTGAACTGTTTGCGCTCCAGCGTGTATTCGCGGGCGGCGTGCCAGCAGGCCTCGGCGGCGCCCAGTGCACCCCAGGAGATACCCAGCCGCGCACTGTTGAGACAGCCGAACGGACCTTTGAGACCCTGTACGCCGGGCAGCAGGTTCGCTTCCGGCACAAACACGTCATCCATGACGATTTCGCCGGTGACCGAGGTGCGCAGTGCCAACTTGCCCTCGATTTTGGGCGCCGACAGGCCTTGCATACCCTTGTCGAGGATGAAACCGCGAATTGAGCCGGCGTCATCCTTGGCCCAGACGATGAACACATCGGCGATGGGGGAGTTGGTGATCCACATCTTGGCGCCGCAGAGGCGGTAACCGCCGTCCACGCTACGGGCGCGTGTGACCATGCCATTGGGGTCGGAGCCGTGGTCCGGTTCGGTGAGGCCGAAGCAGCCAATCCATTCGCCGCTGGCGAGTTTGGGTAAATACTTCTCTTTTTGGGCTTCGCTGCCGTAGGCGTAGAGGGGGTACATCACCAGGCTGGATTGAACGCTCATCATGGAGCGGTAGCCGGAATCGACGCGCTCTATTTCACGGGCGATCAGGCCGTAGGCCACGTAGCTGACGCCCGGGCAGCCATAGCCGTGCAGCGGCGAGCCCAGCAGACCCAACTCGCCCATTTCGCGAAAAATGGCCGTGTCGGTGTATTCGTTGCGGAAGGCTTCGCGCGCCCGTGGCTGCAGTTTGTTCTGGGCATACTGGCGGGCGGTGTCGCGCACCATACGTTCTTCTTCGGTCAGTTGCTGATCCAGCAGGAAGGGGTCCTGCCAATCAAAATTCTTGGCCCAGTGGCTGGCGCCGGACATAGCGGCCTCCTCAGTTGACTTGGGTGAGTGTTTAATAGGACGACTATAGCAGGCGCAATTCTATAAATATAATATATTATATTTATAGAAATTATATGTATCACATATGATTAAGTTGTACGGAGGTAACTTCTCAATACCCCGGGGTATTTGTGCCTTCGATCCGGCGGCCATCCGGAGGTAGCTGGCCCAGACACGCTGCAAGTACATCCCTGTAAGCTTGGCGTCGGCATCCATGCCTCCGACAGTCTGGGCCAGCTACCTCCGGACGTCCGCCTGACATTGTGCCGAACCCGGGTTATTGAGTCGTTATGTATGGAGTAGACGCAATTGGACAATCGCCAGTTACAGATTTTCCACGCGGTGGTCAGCGAAGGCAGTTTCACCGCGGCGGCGCGGCGCCTGCATATGGCGCAACCGGCGGTGAGTATCGCCGTGCGCAAGCTGGAGGAGGAACTCCAGGTGCAGCTGTTCTCCCGCGCCGAGCGCCGCATCCAACTCACCGCCGAAGGCAGCGCGCTGTTGCGCCACACCGAGCGCATACTGGAGCAGTTTCAGCAGGCCCGGCTGGAGTTGGCGGAGTTGCGCGGGCTGGCCGCCGGGGCGGTGCGCCTGGGGACCTCGGCCATGATGGGAGCCTATTTTTTCCCGCCATTGATCGCCGGTTTTCGGCGCCGCTACCCGCAGATTCGCGTCGAGATCAGCGGTGAGGGCACCCGGCGCGCCCGGCAGTTGATACTGGACGGCGAGATCGATATGGGAATTGTCAACATGGCGGATGTGCCCTCGGAGCTGGAAGCTCATCTGTTGGTGCGTGAGGAGGTGGTTGCCTGCGTGCCGCCGGGCCACCCCTTTACCCAGAGCCGCGCTATCGGCATGGATGAATTTACCCGCCAGCCGCTTATCGTCTACCGCGAGGGCTATTACCTGCGGGAGATGATTGAGTCGCTTAGCCAGGCCGCGGGCGTCGTACCCAATCTGGCGGTGGAAACCAACCTGCTGCGGCTGATGATCAGCCTGGTGTGCCAGGGCCAGGGGGTGGGATTTTGCCTCAAACGGGTGATAGAGCAGGAGTCTGGATTGCGCGGTGTGTCGTTCCGCGAGCCGCTGTTTTTGGACCTGGGTATTGCCTGGAAGCGCAAACATTACCTTTCCCGGGCCAACCGCGCGTTTGTCGCTTATGTCCTGGAAGCCCTGGGTCAGTCGCCACTCGAAAACGTGTAAACCTAGGCTGAAATTATTTCCAGTGAATTGTCTCCCACTCGTTGTGACTTTTGCTCCGCCATATCCGTCTAAAATCGAGAAGGCGGTTTCGGAAATAGGGTCTGGTGTAGAAATTAATGTCTGCGCCAGCCCTAAGAGGAGTAACGGGTTATGAAAAAGTTGTATGTTATTTTTATTTCTTTTTTTCTGGTGCTGGGAATCGCGGGCTGTGTCGGACCCAAGCCGTTATCCGAGCAGGCGATGTTCCAGCAATACCCCAAGGTGGCTCAGTTAAAACGGGAATTGGACGCCGGGTTTGAAAACGAACTGAATGTGCTGTCTCCAGCCCAGTACCGCCAGGCCAAGGAGATATATGAAGAATCTGTGAACCTGGGTAAAATCGATAACGCCAAAGCCAGCACCTTGGCTCAATCCGGTATGGATGTGCTGCAAAAGGCCCGGCAAAATGCATCCAAAGCCGAGGATATTCTGGAAGAGGTCCTGCGCGCCCGCGCCAAGGCCAAAAAAGCGCGCGCTGAGATTCTCAATACCGCTGCGTTTGCCGAAGCGGAAGCCAAGTTGAAGTCACTGACGGGGTTGATCGAAGCGGGCAGGGAAGCGAAAGCCAAGGCCGGCCTCACCGAGGCCATGCGTACCTATGAGGCAGTGGAACTGGCCGCCCTGAAGGGCAATATTGTTGACGTTGCCTCCGATGCTATTGCCAAAGCAAAGAAGAAAGGTGTTGATGACCTGGCACCGAAGACCATGAAGCTGGCGCAGGAGGAATACCGATTGGCGGTAAATACGCTGAATGTCGATCGTACCTCTACCCCGAAGGCTCGTACACACGCGCAACGCGCCCTGTGGAACACGCAGCGTGCCACCCAGATAGCGGAAGTTATCACGCATTTCGACCAATCGGACTTCAATGAAGAGGACAAGGTCCTGTGGTACCAGGAACAGATTTCGCGCATTGTGGCCCCGATCGAGAGCGATCTCGCTTTCAATGAGCCAAATAAGGAGTTGGTGAAAAATCTTGCCAACAAACTGCTGGAAATGCAGTCCCAGCAAGAATCCACACTGGCGGCACTGCAGAAAACCAAAGAGAGGGAAATGCAAATCAGCCAGGCAAAAGAGGCTGCGTTGACTGAGGTGATGTCACTGAACGAACAAAAACGTCAGCAACAAGCGGCGCTTGCCGCCCGGTTTTCTCGGGTGCAATCATTGTTCGACCCCAGCGAAGCAGATGTCTATCGGCAGATGGACAATGTGCTGATTCGCGCCCACGGATTTTCATTTCCTTCGGGCAGTAGCGAAATTGAGTCGGAAAACTTCGCCTTAATAAACAAAATTGTCGAGGCGATCGAGCAGTTTCCCGAATCCCGAATATTGGTCTCCGGCCATACAGATAATGTAGGTAGCGATCCTTTCAACAAAAATCTCTCTCAACAACGGGCTGATAAAGTCGCCAAGTTCTTGCGGGAAGTGGGGCGCATCGATGCCGGTCGTCTGGCCTCGAAAGGCTACGGCAAGGAGCGTCCGGTAGCACCGAATGAGACTGCGGAGGGGCGCGCCGCCAACCGTCGGGTGGAAGTACTCATTATCAATAATCCGGATAGTGTAAATACCGTTGGCCAGATTCCAGCCGATATAGACCGCTAGGCGATCGCACAGACACGCGGCGCTGAACGCTTGAGCACATTAACGGGCAACGGGGGCAGAGGGTGACCGGTTCTGAATTTAATGATAAGGAGCGACAGGTCAAATCCCTTTGGCGGGCCCAACCTGTACCCCACGACCCGGATGCTTCGCTGCAGCGGGTACTCAGGCGAGCCAATAGAGAAATCCTTGCGAAAGATCTCTTGGGTTTATTGGCCGCCTGGTTGTGGACGCTGGCAGTAGGGGGTGGTGCTATCGTCTATCAACGATTGGGACAGCGGAGAAAAACGTGTCGGCAAGCACCGAAGACGCCAGGCGTGAACCGCAAGCATAACTATTCCAGGTGACTATTCCAGGTGACTATTCCAGGTGACTATCCCAGGTTCTTATCCAGGTTTCTTAAGGGGGGCAGCAATGGACGTCAATCTGTGGACGCAATCGTTTATAACGGCGCTGTCCAATTTCTGGATCAAGATCGTGGGATTTATTCCCAACCTGCTGGCGGCATTGCTCGTTGTCATAGTCGGTCTCTACCTGGCCCGATGGGGTGTAACCTGGCTCAATCGGCTAACACAGAAACTCGGTTTCGATGTCCTTTGTGAGCGCTGTGGTATTCAGGCCGCGCTGAGGGTACTCGGGGTGGCGAAGGCCCCTCACGAAATTCTGGGTCACGTGATTTATTTTTTTCTGGTATTGTTTATCCTCCTCACCGGGGCGGAAACCATCGGGCTTGGCCGGTTATCCGCGATACTGGATGATGTTGTGCTTTATCTGCCCAAACTCCTGGGCGCGCTTGTGATTCTGATCATCGGTCTTCTGGCGTCCCGTTATGTCAAAGATGCGGTTCAAAACTCGTTGGCTAATATCGGTGTGGAATACGCCAGTTCGGTGGGACGGCTATTACAACTTCTGATTTATATCACCACCTTTTCCCTCGCAATCGGCCAGCTGAAAATCGAAACGGATTTGCTCAACCTGGTATTCGCCATTATCCTTGCCAGCGTCGGTATCGCTGTCGCCATTGCTTTGGGAATGGGCACGCGAAGTGTAGCCGGTAATATTGTTTCCGGTATTTATGCACGAGAGCAGTTAAAGCCCGGCGATGGTGTAGAGTACGAAGGTTTCAAAGGAACTCTGGTTGAAGTGAGCGCGGTGAATACTATAATAGAGAATGAGCAAGGGCAGCGGCTTTCCATTCCCAACCAGTATTTATTGACCCGCAGCTTCCGTTATACATGCTGGAGCGAGAATGCAAAGTAATTTATAAATCAACATGAACTCAGGTCAATCATCGTTGGCTTGAAGCACAATGACACGATACCTTCCGACGCGTCTGTTCCGTGCGCGATTGTTCCACCTGTCAGATAGCGAGCTGCTGGAGATCTCCCGGCGGGAACTACCGTATGTAACCATAGCTTATGAAGCCCTTATATCCCGTTATCAAAGTCGGATAAAAAATATCTGCTACAGGTACACCTCTTGCAGCGAAGAGGCCGAGGAAATTACGCAGGAAGTGATGCTAAAGGTTTTCCATTCTATCCGCGAGTTCCGGGGCAATTCCAGTTTTAAAACCTGGCTGTATCGGATAGCTTATAATGAGGCGGCTTCCGCGCTACGCTGTCAAAAACAGATCCTCCACATCGAATACGACGGAGTTGAATGTGAGTCGGATACGCCCGAGCGACAACAAAACAACAGCGAGGAACAGCGGGTTAACCAATGGCTTAAACAGTTGGATGCGATGGACCGCAGTATCGTTGTCTTTCGGTGCACGGAAGACCTGACGTACAATGAAATTGCCATAATCGTTGGGTTAAAACTGAGTGCGGTAAAAATGCGATATCAGAGGGCTCTGGAAAAACTCAAGCGGATATCAGCAAATGCTTTTTAATTTACCCTATCGTTGCCGGCCGCGGCCTGCGCCTGTCCGGTAACCAGTGTTCCAGAACTTTGCGTATTCCGTTGAGTGTTATCGGCTTGGCGATATGATCGTCCATGCCCGCGCTCAGGCAACGTTCGCGGTCTCCGGGCATGGCGCTTGCCGTCATAGCGATGATCAGTGTATGCCTGTCTGCCCCCTCGTTGCGGCGAATCTTGCCGGTCGCATCATAGCCATCCATCTCCGGCATTTGGCAGTCCATAAAAACGAGGTCATAGGTTGATCGCTCCAGAAAGTCGAGGGCTTCGTATCCATTGCCCGCCACATCGGTGTTGTACCCCAGTTTTTCAAGAATTCTGGTGGCGACCTTCTGGTTAATGATGTTGTCCTCAGCGATAAGAATACGCCCCATGGTTTTTGTGACAGGCTTGTCTGCGCCCATTTTCGATTTGGTTTGCTTTGCTACCGGCTGCGTTGGCGCCAGTGTCTCACGCAGACATTGGTAAAGCTGGTTTAGGTGTATGGGCTTAGCCAGAAACTGGGTGATACCGGCATGTTGAGCGCTTTGCTGGAGCCCCCTCTCATGGCGTGAACCCATCAGCACCAGCGCGGTTTGCGCCAGTGTCGGGTCTCGCTGTATCCGGGTAGCCAGCTGTAGTCCGTCAACATCCCCCACAGCGAAGTCGATCAGAGCCAGACGATAGTGCTTGCGTGCCCGACTGAGCACCGCCAGCGCCTCGTCGCTGTCGACGGCGGTATCACAGGCCATGTCCCAGATTTGAATCTGTTCTTGAAGTGTGTTGCGCAGGGAAGCATTGCCGTCGACCACCAATACTTTCGCCCCACGCAGGGGCTCGAGATCGACAGCCGCCTGCGAAACAGGTGAGCGACAACCAAGGGTCGCTTCAAACCAGAAAGTGCTGCCTTTCCCTAACTCGCTGGATACCCCGGCCCTTCCGCCCATCAGCTTCGCCAGCTGATTGACAATGGCCAGACCCAGACCGGTGCCGCCGTATTTGCGCGTGGTCGAACTGTTAGCCTGGCTGAAGGGCCTGAAAATTTCCACCTGTTTTTCGGCCGCGATACCGATGCCGGTATCGCTCACCTCGAAGCGCAGCGTACATCGTTGCTTGTGTTGCCGCACCTGGCTGATACGCAGATAAACCTCGCCTTCCAGCGTGAATTTGATCGCATTGCTTAGGAGATTGGTGATAATCTGGCCCAGGCGGCTCGGGTCACCCCATAACTGTGTTGGGGTATCGGGATCAATGCGGTAAATCAGCTCCAACCCTCGGTCGTGTGCCTGGGCGGCGAGCAGATCCAGTAAATCCTCGATCTTGCCGCGCAGATCGAACTCCAGTTCTTCCAATTCGATCATACCGGCCTCGATTTTTGAGAAATCGAGAATATCGTTGATGATATTCAACAGTGTATTGGCGGACTTTCGAATGGTATCGACATAATCTTGTTGTTCGGGAGAAAGTTCGGTGTCCAGCAACAAACTGGTCATGCCGATGACACCGTTCATTGGGGTTCTTATTTCGTGGCTCATATTGGCCAGAAACTCACTTTTAGCGTGGCTTATTTGCTGCAGTTTTTCTTCGATTAGCTGTCGCTGCCGAATCTCCTTTTCCATTTGCTGGTTGGTTTCATTGAGCGTGGTGTTCGTCTGTTCCAGCTTTTCGAGGGCGGTGTGGAGTTCGGCAGTGCGAAGGCGAATTTCGTCCTCCAGCACGATGTTTATTTGCAACTGCCCAAACGCCGTGGTTCCAGAGTCCGTGCCGAGTTCGACCCGCTTTATCAAGGCCTTGATAATTTTATCCTTTCTGGCCAGATCGGCCTTCAGACTCTCGATTGTGGGTTCCGGGCTCATGGTGTGCCTATGGCCACGCCCGAGATCGTCTGGTTGACGTGCATGGCGTGAATCTGCTCGCCGTAGGATTCAAATCCGATGACGTTATTTTCCATGAAAATGCGGGACATTTGCGCCTGCTGCTGTAACTCTTCGGCTTCGATTCGCCTGAGAATGCAGTCACAGCCGATAATCAGTTGGGGCTCACCAACGACATCCTTGAGCGATTGGATCAGTTTTTGAAGATGCTCGATCTGATTGTGCCGCC
>JARROD010000045.1:0-15326 GCA_037384225.1 Exilibacterium sp. | reverse complement strand
GTAGCAAAATCTGTTGCTTTTTCGACACCGTGCCCTCTCTACTAACGCTAACTTTCCTGCGCGGTTTTGATTTTACGATAACGGTGGGCACATCGTCGGTAACTTCTCCCAGCGCTACGCGCACCTGATCGACATTTTTAAAGCGCCGCTGTGGATTGCGCTCCAGCATCTGCGACAAAACCTCCTGCAACGACGGTGGCAAACGTTTAAAGGCGCGCCCGGTTTCCAGCTTGCCATAATGCCAGCGTGGCAATTCCCCAATCAGCATCCGATAAAAAATAACGCCGCAGGCATAAATATCAGTCTGGGGAGTAAGCCGCTCATTTGGCAGTCGGTACCCGTTGAGTTTCCGATTCGGATCGAGCGATAACGCCAATGCGGCACTACCCGTACTGCCGCCATTTTCACGGTAGTGCGATGGCAGACCAAAGTCGACTATGCGCACACGGCCCCGCTCATCAAACAGAATGTTACTGGCCCGTAGGTTACCGTGTAAAATGCGATGAGAATGCGCAAACCCAAGACCAGCACAAATTTGCCTGGCTATCGGCAAGAAACCACCAATATCATAGGGGCGAACCAAACGATCCTGTAAACTCCCTCCTTTAAGATAATCCATCACTACGATAAAAGTACGCGGATTTTTCGAAGCACCGTGCACCTTGACAATATGGGGGTGATCGAGGTTTGCCAAACCCTGGCTGGCGGCGAATCCCGCTTCACTACCAATCACTTTCTTTACCACCAGTTGGCGGGAACTGTTTTTCTCCATAAACAGATATACGGAGCCGTAGCGGTTTTCACTGAGAATATCCAGCAGGGTAAATGTTTTTTTCCCAATGCTCTCCTGAGCTCTCAGGCGCTGCTGCTGATTCAAATGCGCGCCTTGCAACACCTGCAACAATTGGTCGTGAACATCCGTCACTGACTCCGGGCGCCGATCCTGCTGTTGCGCCAGACACTGCACAATAAGCCTGGTTACCCGTTCCGGTACCTCATCGCCAATCGATGCCTGTGGTTGCCGGTCCGGGGAAAAAGGTAAACCGGTGAATATTTCATACATAATGGCGCCGAGGGCGTAAATATCGCTTTTGTACGTTGCCTGGCTGGCAGAGTCACTCAGCTCCGGCGCCATATACGTAAACGTCCCCATAACGTCCTGTTCACAACCATGGCTCAAGGCCGCTTCGTCCTGTTGATAAAACAGGGATATGCCGAAGTCCAGTACCCGCACATTGAGTTCGGCGTCAATAATAACGTTAGCGGGCTTTATATCGCGGTGTATCACCCCGTTCTTATGCGCATAGGCCAGCGCCTTGCAGATTTGCAGACAAATTTCTATCTTGCGCTTGAACGGCAACGAGTCCCGGTAAATTGTGGTGGCCAGATCGACACCATCGACATACTCCATAACGAAATAGGGGGTATCTTCAGCGCTCACCCCCCGGTCGATTACATGGATGATATTCGGGTGGCTGAGGCGGGCAATAATCAAGGACTCCCGCTCAAAGGCCTCCCTGACCTGGCTGTAATGACCCATTTGCCGGTTGAGTATTTTTATGGCGACCGGGCGGGCCAGAGACAACTGCCTCCCCTTAAATACAGTGGCCATCCCCCCTTCGCCTATTTTTTCATCAAACTCGTATCCCGGTAACTGCATAATCACATCATTGCACCTCCACCAACCATCTTTTTACCTTCTCTGCCAAAACCAACATCAGCCACCACTTATATCATTACAGGATTTAGATGCCAAAGATCCATGACTTGTGCGAAATATCCTGTGTATAATTTGTCTTACAGACTGTAGTCGTAAATTCTCAACCTGTTCACCAGCGACAGCCCATTGCACTTTCCTGAGTGCATTAACCGAACAATTGGTTTAGACCCATCGTTATGGACCGAACAGACGGATGCTTAAAATTCAGCTAAAGGGCAAAAAACGCGAACCCATGTGGGTCGTCGAAAAGGTTTACTCCATAGGGACATCACCCAGTAACAATCTGGTCATCGACGACGAGAGCCTCAGTCCTGTACACGCCAAACTCATCACCCGGGAAACGGGACTGTATGTGAAGGATAACAATAGTAGCAGCGGCTGCTTCGTCAATGCTCAGCGGGTCACTCAAAAAGAAATTGTTCCCGGCGACACGTTGCGCCTGGGACAGGTTGAAATCGAAGTGCTGGACCCGCGGGGCCCCGTCCCGACCCAAGCCGTTGAAAACCAGATTCACGGTTGGTCGCTGGTGGCCGACAGCAACTGGCTCTCTGGGAAGGAGTTTGCAATTCTCCGGCGCTGCACCACCATCGGTCGCAGCAGTGAGTGCGACATAACCATTCCAGGCACCCACCTTTCCCGCCAGCACGCCGAACTTACCTGCCAGGGTAATCTGTTGCACGTACGTGATCTGGCTTCTACCAACGGTACCTATATTAACGACGAGCGCATAACCGAGGGCATAGCCCGGCACGGTGACCGCTTGAGATTAGACGTCTATAGTTTTCGGGTGATAGGGCCGGGGGATGAAACCAACAAGATTCGTTTACGACGTGCGCCGTTGCAGCCGGCGGTAAAGCGTGCGACAGTTGCCGAAACCGCCGTCCCCAAACGCTGGAAAACCCGTCCTACCTCTCCCGGTAACCGAGCAGAGCCCATCCGCCCTCCGCCTTCGCGTTTTGTTACCTGGTTCAGTCTGGGGCTGTGCCTACTGATGCTGGCCGCAGTGGCCTACCTGATCACCTTGCGCTGACCTAAACCGGGGCCACAAGCCGATTTTCCAGATACGCGTCCCCCTAAAGGTCAGGTTTGTGTCCCCCAACGCGGCATCAACGATTGTTCCACACCCAGTTGATCGAGAATCCGGGCCACCACAAAGTCAATCAGGTCTTCCACCTTTGTCGGTTGATGGTAAAAACCTGGGCTGGCCGGTAACACAACCGCGCCCAGTTGCGTCAATTTCAGCATATTTTCCAGGTGAATGGCCGAATAGGGCGCTTCGCGGGGAACCACTATCAACTGGCGCCGCTCTTTGAGAGCGACATCAGCGGCACGTTCGATCAAGTTATTACTGGCTCCCGCAGCAATCGCCGCCAGACAGCCGCCACTGGCCGGACATATCACCATAGAAGCCGGTGAACTGGAACCGGACGCCACAGGCGAAAACCAGTCCTCACGATCAAACAGGCGCAGTTGCCGCTGGTCGCGAACACTGTAAAGTCGGCTCAGATAAGCCTCCTGCTCCGACAATGTCTGGGGCAATTGCAACGAGGTTTCTGTGCGAATCACCACCTCCGCCGCCCGCGACAGCAACAGGTAGACCTGATAGTTGGCCGCCAGCAGGGTCTGCAGTAGCCGCAGTCCATACTGGGCACCGGACGCCCCGGTCATCGCCACTGTCACCCGTGGACCAGGCTCCGGATCAACTACCGCTGACATTTCGGCCACCCTCCCGTTGCCGCACACGCGTCAGCAAACGCTGATGAATACCCCCAAAACCGCCGTTGCTCATAATGACAATATGACTCCCGGGTTCAACGAAAGCAAGCACATCCTCAATCAGTGTGTCTATGCTGGTTGCCAGCCTTGCCGGCACCGGACTGCGGTCGACTACCTCTTGGAGTTCCCAATCCACACCCGGCGGCTGGTACCAAAACACGCAGTCGGCTTCGCTACACGACGCCCCCAGTTGGTTCTTATGGACCCCCATGCGCATTGTATTGGAGCGGGGCTCGATCAGGGCAATGATCTTCTCCGCACCTACCTTTTTCCGCAAGCCGTCCAGAGTGGTTTTAATCGCCGTCGGGTGATGGGCAAAATCGTCGTAAACACTGACCCCACCGGCCTGACCGAGGCACTCCATGCGCCGCTTGACACCGGTGAATTCACTCAGGGCCTGCGCGGCGATTTCCGGCTGCACCCCCACGTGCCTGGCCGCGGCCACCGCCGCCAAGGCATTACTGACATTGTGCAGTCCTGTCTGCATCCAGCTAACCTCGCCTCTGGGCACATCGTCGAGTAGAACCACAAAACGACTGCCGTCGCTGCTCTTTAAGTGCGTCTGCCACGAGGATAAGGGGTCCTGGAAAACACGATCTTTGGTGTCCTCGCCCAAGGTTTCCAGGGGAGTCCAGCACCCCTGTTGTAACACCGTCTCCAAAGCGGCATCCGCAGCCGGATAAATAATGCGTCCGGTGTGCGGGACAGTTCTCACCAAGTGGTGAAACTGCCGCTGAATTGCGGCAAGATCAGGAAAAATATCAGCGTGATCGTATTCCAGGTTATTGAGAACCACTGTACGCGGCCGATAGTGGACAAATTTAGAACGCTTGTCGAAAAAGGCACTGTCGTACTCATCGGCTTCGACAACAAAAAAAGATGAGCTCCCCAAACGCGCCGATACATCGAAATTGTTAGGCACACCGCCAATCAGGTAGCCGGGCGCCATGCCGGCAAACTCAAGAATCCACGCCAACATACTGCTGGTGGTAGTCTTGCCGTGCGTCCCCGCCACCGCCAATACCCATTTATCAGCCAGTACATGCTCACACAACCACTGGGGACCGGAAGTATAGGCAATCCCCCGGTCGAGCATATATTCCACTGCCGGATTACCCCGGCTCAGGGCGTTGCCCACCACCACCAGGTCCGGTGGGGGCTGCAAATGGGAGGGATCATAACCTTCAAGAAGGTCAATACCGGCGGCCTGCAGTTGCGTACTCATCGGCGGATAGACATTGGCATCGGAACCGCTGACTCTATGCCCCTGGGCTTTGGCCAGTTGCGCCAGACTCCCCATAAAAGTGCCACAAATACCAAGAATATGAATATGCATTACAACCAACCACTAAATCAAAAATGTAGTAGTGAGATTTTTCTCACTCAACCGAGGACCACATGCGAGCCAGCATATCACGCCCCCCATTACTGAAATACAAGGTAAAATCAGGTTTTTTGCACAGTTACGCAAAAGTTTGGGCGTAAACGGGGCCAACAGGGATTCACCCATTTTTTGTAGTAACTCGCAGTTCCCCCCATGCAATCACCAATGGATTCCAGTATTATTCGCGCTTTTCACAGCCGCATAATTTTTAGACGGCATTCAATGGGAGCAATCAGGGGTCTGTCATGGCGATAAAAAATGCCTTCTACGCACAATCCGGTGGCGTCACCGCCGTTATCAACGCCAGCGCCTGTGGCGTAATCGAAACGGCGCGCGAGCATAAAAACCACATTGGCAAAGTCTACGCGGGCAACAATGGTATTATTGGAGCACTGCGTGAGGAACTGATCGACACCAGCGAAGAATCTGCACAAACCATCGCCGCTCTCAAACACACCCCTTCCGGCGCCTTTGGCTCCTGCCGTTACAAACTCAAAAGTCTGGAACACAACCGCGCAGAGTATGAACGTTTGCTGGAAGTTTTCAAGGCCCACGATATCGGCTATTTCTTTTACAACGGCGGTGGCGACTCTGCCGACACCTGCCTGAAAGTCTCGCAACTATCGGAAAAACTGGGTTACCCGATTCAGGCAATACACATCCCAAAAACGGTCGATAACGACCTTCCATTGACAGACAACTGCCCTGGATTCGGCTCCGTTGCCAAGTACGTCGCGGTATCCATGAAAGAAGCCGGACTGGATGTCGCTTCAATGTGTGAAACCTCCACCAAGGTGTTTATCCTTGAAGTCATGGGCCGCCACGCAGGTTGGATTGCCGCCGCCGGTGGATTGGCAGCGGAAAACGAGGGCGATGCCCCACATATTATCCTGTTTCCGGAAATTGCCTTCGACAAAGACAGATTTCTAATGCGGGTAGAAGAGTGCGTTAAAAAATACGGGTTCTGCGCAATTGTTGCCTCTGAAGGCACCCAATATAAAGACGGTACCTTTCTCGCCGATGCTGGCGCCACGGACGCCTTCGGGCATACCCAACTCGGCGGCGTGGCCCCCACTCTCGCAACCATGATCAAGGAAACGCTGGGCTATAAATATCACTGGGCGCTCGCCGATTATCTACAACGCTCCGCCCGTCACATAGCCTCCGCCACCGATGTCGACCAGGCTTACGCCGTCGGCCGCGCAGCGGTGGAAATGGCCGTCGACGGAAAAAGCGCCGTGATGCCAGCCATTGTGCGCGACAACCCTGACCAGGGTAAATACAGTTGGCGCATCGGCGAAGCGCCGCTGGAGAAAGTGGCCAATGTCGAACGCAAAATGCCCCGCGACTATATTAGCAGCGACGGCTTCGGCATTACCGAAAAAGGGCGCGAATATTTGCTGCCGCTAATTCAGGGAGAAGACTACCCACCCTACAATGCACACGGCCTGCCGGTGTACGCACGCCTGAAAAAGGTAATGATACCCAAAAAGTTATCAACCGAATTCAAGATTTAGACTGCCATCGGGTCACTGGTTGACAGTCCCTTACCCTCAGTCGGCGGCTACAGATTGCGCTGGTTTGGACTCAGTGACCACCGCCCGCGGCAATTTAATATTGCCGATACCGTAGGCAATCGCAAGCAGTGGGCAAATGTAATTGAAAACAGCGTAGGGAGCATACACCCAGGTAGAAATACCCAGAGTCGCGGTCATAAAAGCACCACAGGTATTCCACGGCACCAGCACTGAAGTCAAAGTACCTGAATCTTCGATTGTCCGTGACAGGTTCAGCGTCTGCAAACCTTGTCTTTCGAACTTTTCCCGCAGCATGCGCCCGGGCAGGATAATCGCCATATACTGATCACCCGCTGCCGCATTCATTCCGAAACAGGTAAACACCGTAGTGGCGATCAATGCCGCGGTGGACTGCACTTTTGACAGGGTAACAGTAACAATCTTTTGCAGACTGCCGGTTTTCTCCATCACGCCACCAAACGCCATGGCACTGATAATCAGCCAGATGGTGTGGAGCATACTGCTCATCCCACCTTTGGAAAGCAGTTTATTCACCACTTCACTCTCGGTGTCAGCCTGATAGCCGTCAAACAAACTGATCCACAAACCTTTTAATATCTGCAACCCCTGGCTCATGTCGGCGGCGTTTGCCAATGACTTGGCAGCCGGCGCCTGAAACAGTACTGCAAACAAACACCCCACCAGAGCGCCGACAATCAGGGTGGGAAACGCCGGCACCCGCAGGTAAGCCATAAACAACAACACCGCGAGGGGGATCAACAGATACCAGCCAATGGTAAACTGACTGTCTATTGCCACCAGTACCTGCTGCACACCATTGCTATTGGGTTGCAGTTCAGAGCCACCGGACCCCAGAGCGAAATAGATCACCATGGCGATTAAAAGACTGGGAATCGTTGTCCACAACATATGCCGAATATGGGCGAATAGCTCATTGCCGGTAACGGCGGCGGCCAGATTCGTGGTGTCGGAAAGCGGCGACAGTTTATCGCCGAAATAAGCTCCGGATATAATCGCCCCGGCAGTGATCACCGGTGATAGTCCCAGCCCCCCGGCGACACCGATCAGACCGATACCCAGAGTACCCGCCACCGTCCAGGAACTGCCGATACTGATACCCACTAAAGCACAGATAAAACAGGATGCAACGTAGAATGAGTCGGGCGAAAACACCTGTAAACCGTAGTAAATCATCGCCGGTACAACACCGCCAATAATCCAGCTTCCAATCAGGCTCCCCACCGTCAGCAGGATTAAAATAGCATTAAAAGCCAGGCCAATACCGTGCACCATACCTTCCTGCATATCATCCCACGCCGATCCATTTTTCATCCCTATCACTGCAGTAAGACAGGCACAAAGCAGCAGAGCAATTTGATTGGCGCCATAGGAGGAATCTTCACCGAACAGGTGAACGGAAAGTGCTAGCAGGATAATTAAGGTAAACAGTGGAATTAAGGCGTCGATCAGACTGGGTTCTACATCTTCTTTTAGCATGGATTCTCTGCAATCATACCTGGGCCGCTACTTTACCGGCATTCCAGCGACCTCTATAACAAAAAGGGAGGACTACTCCTCCCCACAAAAAAATGATGGTTGTAAGCCCCTAGGCGAGCAAGGGCGCAATCACCAGGCTGACAATAGCCATTACGTTAATTAGGATATTCATAGCCGGACCGGAGGTGTCCTTAAAGGGATCACCCACAGTATCTCCCACAACGGTTGCCTTGTGCACGCTGGATCCTTTACCGCCAAGGTTGCCTTTTTCAACGTATTTTTTGGCGTTGTCCCAGGCTCCACCGGCGTTGGCCATGGTCAACGCCAGGAGCACGCAGCTGATCAGCGCTCCGCCCAGCATGCCGCCCAGCGCGGCCGGACCGATGCCAAAGCCTACCACAACCGGCGCCGACACTGCCAGCACGCCAGGCAGTACCATCCGCCGCAGCGCCGCCCGGGTGGCTATATCCACACATCGACCGCTGTCTGGTTTAGCGGTGCCTTCCATAAGCCCCGGAATTTCGCGAAATTGACGACGGATTTCTTTGATCATATCGAAAGCGGCATCACCCACGGCACGCATCGTCAACGCACTGACCAGAAACGGAAAAATCCCCCCCAGAAACATCCCCGTTAATACCAGTGGATTGCTGATGTCGAGAGTAAAGTTTTCAACATGATGGGATACGGTTTTGATATAGGCGGCAATAATGGCCAGAGCCGCCAATCCCGCCGCCCCTATCGCAAACCCCTTTCCTATGGCGGCGGTGGTATTACCCACTTCGTCAAGGCCGTCGGTGATTTTACGGGTGCTCTCTCCCAACTCCGCCATTTCGGCAATACCACCGGCGTTGTCCGCCACTGGCCCATAGGCATCGATGGCCATGGTAATTCCCACCGTGGAAAGCATACCCACTGCAGCGATGCCCACGCCGTATACACCGGCTCCCTCGGGCAAAATCGAGCTGGTGGTAAAAATAATTCCCGCAATCGCCAACACCGGAACCACCACGGACTCCATGCCAGTGGCCAGGCCGGCGATCATTACTGTTGCCGGCCCGGTTTCACCGCCTCCGGCTATCAGCTGAACCGGTCGGCCACCGGTGTAATATTCGGTGACGAGACCAATCACAATTCCGCCGACGGCGCCGCATAGCACGCAGAACCAGATTGACTGATTGAGGCCCAACCCCGCCAGAACAATCCAGGCGACGCAGATAAACAGAATTGTTGTTCCGATAGTTCCCAGCCGCAACGCCACATCCGGGGCCCTCGATGATGCCAGGCGCACGATGATGATCCCCAGAATCGAACAAATCAAACCCGCTGAAGCCAGCGCCAGAGGCGCAAACATCAGCTGTTCGCGCTCGCCGCCCAGGCTACTGATGGCAGCCATAGACATGGTGGATGCAATCGCGATAGTGGCGATCATGGAGCCACAGTAGGATTCGAAAATATCAGACCCCATTCCGGCCACATCACCGACATTATCACCCACATTATCGGCGATAACACCGGGGTTGCGGGGGTCATCCTCTGGAATCCCAGCCTCGACCTTACCCACAAGATCCGCGCCCACATCCGCACTCTTGGTGTAAATACCACCACCGACCCGGGAAAACAGCGCCACTGTTGATGCTCCCATGCCAAATCCATGTATGGCTTCGGCGTGGGCGGGATCTGAGCCGAACAACAAATACAGCGCCCCCAGCCCCAACAGCCCCATGGCCGCGACCGTAAGCCCCATAATGGAACCGCCGTAAAAGGCTACGCTCAGCGCTGCGGCAGCGCCTTTCGTATTAGCCGCCACAGTGGTGCGAACATTGGCCTGAGTCGCCGAGTACATGCCGATATAACCGGCCAATGCCGAGCAAAAAGCGCCCACGACAAAAGCCAGGGGCGTTTGCCAGGACTTAAACCCAATGATTAGCAGAATAAAGACTAAGACAACAAATATGGAAAGAATAGTGTATTCCCGGCGCATAAAAACCATTGCGCCGTTGTGAATCGCTGCGGCGATTTCGGCGATCAGGCCCTCCCCCGCGGGATATGCTTTAACGATCCGATAAACGACAAATGCTGCAAACAATCCAACGACACCGAGAATCGGTGGTAATAGCAATATATCCATTAATTAACCCCCAAAGTTTTTGAGTTAGGAAACCACCGCACTACAGCAATAGTCCCGGAGCCGGAGGGTTACCGCGGCTTGATACTGACAAGCCTTATCCTCTCATGGATCCTGGCCACGATGGTCGATTCTATGCGACTGTGACCCTACAGGTAAACAACTCAGTCATATATGACGCCGATAAACAGAGCATATGAATACATTTTGCACAACCATCAAGGCCGATGGCTCTAAACCATCCGCTGAAGGCTCAACACCACCCGCTGAAGGCTCTACACCATCCGCTGAAGGCTCTCCACCATTCGCTGAAGGCTCTACACCATTCGCTGAAGGCTCTGATTGTCTCACTACAGGGTTGTGATAAAATCACGCATCTTTTTTTATTTTGATGTTGAGCCGCCAGAGAATCCACTATGAGTTTAGATTTAGTCCCTTCCGGCAAGAAGCTGCCGGATGATATCAACGTAATTATTGAAATTCCCCTTAATGGAGACCCCATCAAATACGAGGTCGACAAAGATACAGGCGCTATTTTTGTCGACCGCATGCTCGGTACGTCAATGCATTACCCCTGTAATTACGGATATGTTCCCCACACCCTGTGCGGTGACGGAGATCCGGTCGATGTGCTGGTGATAATGCCGCTGGCGTTGATCCCGGCTTCGGTGATCCGCTGTCGCCCGATTGGAGTGCTTAAGATGAGCGACGAATCCGGTGAAGATGCCAAGGTGGTCGCCGTCCCGGTGGATAAGGTCACACAGCTGTACACTAATGTGGAGTCTGTACGCGATCTACCTCAGATCACTCTGGATCAGATTGCTCACTTTTTTGAGCATTATAAAGACCTGGAGCAGGGCAAGTGGGTCAAAATTGAAGGTTGGGAAGGCCCCGATTCAGCACGCAAGGAAATAATGGAATCGGTCGCGCGTTTCCAGAGCGCTGACGACAAACCTCATTTCTAAACCCCATCGTTGCATAGCTGGCGGGTAATCTGATGGTTCCACTCCGGCTATTCAGCGATAGAAAGCGAACTGGTATCGGGTGGCGGTGGGGGCTGTCTTTTTTTCTCACCCAAGTCACTGCCTACCGGTGCCAACTTTAGGTCAGAAACATCTATTTCCACTTCCGGCAACGGCAATACTTCGTCGTCATTGACCAAGTTGGTGCCTACGGCAGCCACTTCATAACCCGAAAAGTCCAGCTCAAGCTCCACAAACCGGCGCTTTTCGTCCTCGTCAAGCAAGTCACCCTGCAAAGGCCTGATACTGAGGCGACTGGTATCGATCGCCACTGCCTCCGGTTGTGCCCGTTCGTTGTCCGACAGCAAAGATTCCCCCACCGGCGACAGTGTCCAGGCCGATCCGGCCTCCGATTGTTGCACCTGTTCCGCCAACCTTTCAGCCAGGTGTTTGCCCCGATTCTGCGCAGGGCGCCGGGTCGGCGGTGCAACCCTTTGGCTCCGGGATCCCGCTGGCACTCGTTCCACCTGGGCACCGGCTTTTATTAACACGGCCTTGTACTTACTCGCCGTAGCGGAATCGACATTGCGCTTGAGTTGGACAACCGCGCCGCAAAACAGCCCGTCGATGCGACTTTTATCGGTTTTGAACAACTTCGCCAGGCGCTGCTTGACATCGTCAATCTGATGGCCGGGTATGATATCTCCGCGAAATACAATATCAAATAACTGATCACTCATAAGCCGGTTACCCTGCTGTTTTAAATCACTCACCATTGTTATTGATCAGGTGATCCATGGTCAATGAGGGTTTATCCACTTTCGGTCTCCCCACCACTTTTGCCGGCACCCCGGCGACAGTGGTATGCATATCCACCGAGTCCAGAACCACACTGCCGGCACCGATAATGGCACCCTCGCCGACTGCAATATTTCCCAATACCTTGGCTCCAGCGCTGAGCAGAACACCACTGCCGATTTTCGGGTGCCGCCGAGCTTTGGAACAGCCCGACCCACCGAGTGTAACACTGTGCAACATGGAAACATCGTCACCGACAACCGCCGTTTCTCCAATGACTACACCAGTGGCATGATCGATCATAATGCCGCTGCCAATCGTTGCCCCCGGATGAATATCCACACTGAATGTCTGAGATATTTGATTCTGAAAATATAGTGCCAGAAACCGGCGCCCCCGCTGCCACAACCAGTGGGCGATACGATAGGCCTGCAAGGCGTGAAACCCTTTGAAGTACAGAAACGGCATAGAGAAAGTGTCGCAGGCCGGATCGCGTTCTTTATATGCCTGGATATCGTTACGCATCGCTTCTCCGATCCCGGCATCGGCGGCCATCGCCTCTTCGCACACTTGGCGGATCAGCATTGCAGGCAATGCGGCACTGTCGAGCTTGTTCGCCAAATGAAAACTCATAGCGGCGGCAAAATTTGAATGATTGAGTATCGCGGAATGATAAAAGCTGGCCAGCACGGGCTCCTCATCGCTCGCCCGCAAAGCCTCTTCCCGAATTGCCTGCCAGACAAAGCCGTCGCTTGTCTCTGTCATTTTTTTCTACCCTCGGTACTCATTGTTCCTGAACACACTTCTTATCTTAGAGTCGTGCACGTCCCTTATTTTCAAGCCTGAGCACATGTATTTTAAAATGCTGTAAAAATTCTGGTACCTGGGAAAACAAAATTGAAAGCACCTGTAAATTGAGTGGCAAATAAAGGAGCAAGTTTACGGCTGGCCAGCAGACGCCACTGGGAGCTTTCAGTTATTTCAATATCATTCATGCTGTCTACTAGTCTAGTTTACTATAATCTTTCGGATAGGCGTCCCAGGGGATCTTTATAAAACGCTGAAAAATTTCACCCAGATTGTCCAGTACCGCTTGCCGCAGACACATATCTGTAGCATCAATCAACCGCCGCAAATAGTCGAGTTCAAACTGCCTTTGATATTCAGCGGCAACCGGTGCAAAACTAAGATGCCAGGGCTCGGGAGCCACGCCGCCCCGGTCAATCTGGTAAGGACGAAAAAAACCCTTGCAGGCACCCTGCTTAAAAACGCTATCCAACCACCGGTGCAATGGCGCAAAAGGTCCGTTGCCGTAGCTTTCCTCCAGCGACAACTGCAATTGATAATCAGCAGGGACAGCGGCACGATCAAAAATATCGATGTCGGTTCCCCAGTGATGCCGGGATGCCCCCGGCAGGGCTGACCATCGCAAAATGGAAAACACCCGTTCCCGCGGCGACAAACGATCGATATCCAATGGCTGCCCCTGGCTATCATAAACAGGCCGCTCACCACAGGCCTTGGCATTCCATATTTTCAACTGCCGATCGAAACTGCGAAAACCGCTGGCCACCTGTAAGCTAAACCCCTCTCGCGCAGCCAACTGCTGCAGTTCCAGTAAAGAACTTACAGCCTCTTTATGCAGTGAACAACCCAGGGTATTTTGGGTATCGAGATGCAGTTCGGTTTGCCCAGTCATCATTTCGGCAGTCAACAGTTGCAAAAGCTCTATCCCTCATTTCAAATTTCAACACTATACTTAAGCTTACTCTTGACGTTGCATCTATTTAACGCGAGCTACACTGTGCTTTATTATTATGCAAAAGAAAATGGATTTAAACGTCAATTAGACCATTCTTAGCACTAAAAGCTTTGCGCTTATTTAACAAGTATGTATTATAACGCCAGGCTATACCTAAAGCGTTATTCTGCACAGTACTGAAGGTATGGTATTTGTCACACTATAAATACAGTTGTGACGCTGTAAATATAGGGTAGTAAAAATAACAATAACCGAATGGGGACTTGTCGTTATGACTAGCGGTCATAGTGAATTACTCCAGTTAAAAAATTTGGGCACGGCTTCAGTCAATATTCTTAACGCCATTGGCATTCATTCCTACGACGATTTGAAAATGCTGGGGCCTGTGGAAGCCTACTGCCGTATCAAATGCCGAGGAATAAATGTTTCAAAAGTCATGCTTTACGCAATGCAGGGCGCACTACTGGACGTACACTGGAATGACCTCGACCCGGGCCTGAAACAGCACCTTGTCAGTGAGGCAGAGAAGAGCAACCCGATAGAAAGGTGACACGTCTATCAGCCATCGGTTGCGGACTTCTTTCCCCTTACCTTAGAGACGGCGCACCTGCTCCGTCTCTAAGGGGTAGTGTAGTCTCTTATTGTCATCTCTTTGTTAACAAAACCACATAATTACACCCTAAATAAGAATATTCATATTTGCAGTTGACATACCAATAGAAATGGTTATCATTTGCATATCGGTTGGGCGACAACCGATGATGTTGAAGGAACCTTCCTGCAAGATGGTCTCTTCTCCTTATCAGGCTAATCACGGTTGCAGCCACCCTACCCGGGTGGCTCTTTTTTATTTACTCTTCTTTGCACATTGTTCCTTGAATTTTTTCTTTGCACGCAAATCTTAATCCCCGTGTATACCCTGTGGAGATAAATCCCGTGCTGCGTGTAGGCCTGTTTTTGCTCACCAATCTGGCCGTTATCATCCTAGCCAGTATGACCCTGAATATTCTCGGCGTTGACCGTTACCTTGCCGCCAATGGTATAGATCTGGATATTGGCAACTTACTGGTGTTTTGTGCCGTGTTTGGATTTTTCGGGTCCTTTATTTCCCTGCTTCTTTCCAAAACCCTCGCTAAAATGGGCACGGGAACCCAGCTTATCGAGCACCCCCACTCGGCCGAGGAACAATGGCTTGTCCACACAGTGCGGGAACTCTCCCAACAGGCGGGTATAGACATGCCGGAAGTTGGCATCTTTCCCGCACAGCAAGCCAATGCTTTCGCCACCGGCTGGAATCGCATTAATGCACTGATCATTGCGCTGCGCCCCGCCAGGTTGGCGCCGGCGGCATCCGCGCGGAATTCACGATAGCGGGAAAATTTTAGCACAATCATCGAAGCCAGAATTGCCAGGATTATTTCGGCGATAAAAGTAACTATGTAGAAGGCAAAACCGTGTCCGCGTTCATTTTTAAACACGACTCTATCCACCGTGTGGCCGATAATGCGGGCAAAGAACATGACAAAGGTATTAACCACTCCCTGGAGAAGTGCCAGGGTCACCATATCACCATTGGCTACGTGGCCTATCTCGTGGGCGAGCACGGCCTTTGCCTCATCTCTGTCAAAGCGCTGTAAAAGCCCGGCGCTTACCGCCACCAATGCTTTATTGCGATTCCAGCCGGTGGCGAAAGCATTGGCTTGCTGTGCGGGAAAGATGCCAACTTCCGGCATGTCTATACCCGCCTGTTGGGAGAGTTCC
>JARROD010000044.1:0-19651 GCA_037384225.1 Exilibacterium sp. | reverse complement strand
GGCGTCGTGTTTCCATCACCCGATTCCGAGGAACCGTCATCAGGCGTCGTGTTTCCACCATCCAATTCCGAGGAGCCGCCTCCGCCCCCGCCACAAGCAACAAGAATACAACTCAAGACAATTATCAATAAGGAAGGTTTGCTCAGTCTAAAAGTGGAAGCCATTCATAAAAACCTGTAGGAGGGTCGAAAATGCCTACATTAAAAAGAATTTGCCTTTACCGGACAAGTCCACAAAAATGGAAACTGCACTTATTTTATACTAAACGACCAAATAAAGAGCGGATTATGGCACTTCTCTTTCTTTTTGTGATAAACATCACAGTGCAAAAATAAAAAAAGTCATGCCCCAACTGCAACAGTAACCGTTAACGGACTGGAAAATGCGCTAAATACATCGCCCTGATTATATGTCGCTATCTTAACCCAGTAAACACCGCCTCAGGAGTATCGATAGACTAACCAGGATCAAATGAAAAAATCTGCGCGCGCCCCTGAAAATACCGCTCTAAAAGATCCTGAACTCGAAAATTTATGCAACGATAGGGGTAAACGCAATTTGGTTAATGCTATTGGACAAGAAACGACCAACCAAGTAACAACAAGACTAAAAAATACGCCAGGCTTGTCGCTTATAGCGACAGCCCTCTTCTCAATCCCTGGTTTTTACTGTCTTCCGTAGCTATCGTCAAAACGCACAATATCATCTTCACCAAGATAGCTCCCCGATTGGATCTCAATCATTTGGTTTTTACTGTCTTCCGTAGCTATCGTCAAAACGCACAATATCATCTTCACCAAGATAGCTCCCCGATTGGATCTCAATCATTTCCAAATCGATTGAACCTGGGTTTTCCAATCGATGGTTAACACCCAGCGGAATATACGTCGACTCATTTTCACTGACTAGAAAAATTTCATCCCCGCGGGTAACCTTCGCCGTGCCCTTAACGACCACCCAGTGCTCGGCCCTGTGGTGGTGCATCTGCAAAGACAGCTTCTGCCCCGGATCCACGACGATACGCTTAACTTGAAAACGCTCTCCGACATCAACCGAGTCGTAGTAACCCCAGGGCCGGTAGACTTTTCGATGATTATTGGATTCACCCCGCTGACCTTTCTGCAGACGTGAAACAACCTGCTTCACTTTCTGCACCTGATCTTTCGCTGCGATCAATACCGCATCGTCCGTTTCCACGGCGATAATGTCATTGAGCCCAACGGCCGCCATCAATTTGTCCTTACTGTGCAAATAACAGTTAGTGGAGTCTTGGTTGATTACATCTCCAACCAGGGAATTACCGCTTTCATCTTTTTCAGCAATATCCCACAGGGCCGACCAGGACCCAATATCGTTCCAGTCCGATTGTAACGGTACGGTCACAACCTCACTGGATTTTTCCATGACCGCGTAATCGATTGAATCGGCGGGACAGTGGGAAAAGGACTTTTTATCCAGGCGAATAAAATCAAGATCCCGCTCTGACTGACGATACGAACGCTGTACCGCTGAAACAATGTCCGGGTTAAATTTTTCCAACTCAGCAAGAAAAGTCAACGCGTTGAACAGGAACATGCCGCTATTCCAATAGTAATTCCCCGATGCCAGATAGCGCCTGGCAGTTTCGAGATCCGGCTTCTCGACAAACTCTTCGACGCAATACACATTGGCACCAACGTCCCGTCCTGCGCGAATATAGCCATAACCGGTTTCCGGAGCCGTGGGCACGACGCCAAAAGTCACCAGCTTGCCACTTTTCGCCGCCTCTGTCGCCGTCTCCACGGCCTGTTTAAACGCCGCCACATTTTTGATTACATGATCGGCGGGCATCACCAGCATCAGGGTATCCTCATTTATTTCTTCCTGTTGCAGCAGGTGAGCGACATGAGTTGCCGCCGCCGCTATCGCCGGGGCGGTATTCTTAGCCTCGGGCTCTAACAGGATACCATTGGATATCACCTTATTTTCCCGCAATTGTTCGGCGACCAAAAAACGGTGCTCCTCATTACAGACGACAATGGGCGAATTGTTCCCCGTCACCTTCTGAGCCCGCTCCACAGTATCCTGCAACATTGTCGTTGGCCCCGCCAAACTTAAAAATTGTTTAGGGTAAGCTTTTCTTGAGAGAGGCCACAACCGCGTACCACTACCGCCGGACAATATCACTGTTATCATTGTATACACCTTTTGAGTTTACTTCGGGCCTGACAAAAATAACTCACCAGACCTTTAACGATAGTTTCATTCCATGTATTTTATTTTACCGATAGAAATGAAGGGTCTTCACTTTTGGCAAAAGCGACAAACACGCCGGCAGGTCAAATCGTAGCCGGTATTTACGGTGCCGGCGGACACCGTGCTGGTGAGAATCCTACCCTGGAAGCGTTGGTCACCCGGTTGGGCGGACAACTGTTTCAGGCCTGGCAAAAAAGAGCGATTGTTCGTTACCTCGTCACTGGTTCAAAGGCGGGCAACGATATTGTACTCATAGGATACAGCCGCGGTGGCAATGCCGCTGTAGCGATTGCCAATGCGCTCGGTAAACGGGGTATCCCCATAGCCAGACTGCTGATTTTCGATGCCCACAGTTTTCGCGACAAAAAAATATTTTCCCTGCAACACAATAATGTTGCACGCGCGTACAATTTTTATCAACGCAATCCCAGATCAGCGGGCCGCTTCGGCTGGTGGGGAAGTAACCCCTATTGGGGCAGCCCGCTGCTTTCCAGCCATATTAATGTCAACCAGGCCAATTTCACCGGGGCCAGTTGTGATGGCTCAGAGCCGGTGTCTCATTTGAATATTATTAGTCACTGTTTGCAATTAGGCTTTGTTTAACATACCTCAGATGGCAGCTTCAAGCCTTTTCAAATACAGTTTAATTTGATTCGATTCATAATCAGGTCTAAATTTGTGCTGTAGGAAACCGTTTTATACCAATTCTTGCATATAAAGCATACAAACAGGCACCTCTACGATGATTTTCAATGACCTAACCACGCTGTCCATACTCATGGAGAAAAAGTCTGGCCTGCTTTCTCAAGTGGTAAGAACACTGGTAAAACGCGGACATATCCCCCAGGGTCAACAAATGGCGGATTCAGATCCACCGGGCCATGCAGTACTGTCCATTTATTTCAAAGGTGACGCCAAACTCGGATCTCAAGACATGGCCGCACTTAAAAATATTCACCCGGCAATCAGGGAGATTAAATTCAATCACCCTCGGGCCGCGGCCGCGCTGAACAAAAAATTCGGTTCTGAGAGACCCATTCCGGAAGCCGATTTTTTCGCTTTCCTTTTGCAAAACTACCCAAACATCGTGCACTTGATTATTGAGTATAAAGAAACCCTGGCACCACAACAGCGGTCCAAAAGTCTTTTGTCCCTGGGGCACAACCTTGGCATCAAGGAATACCTCACTAAGTACGCGCGAGGCAACCCCCTGACGTTAGAACTCACAATCAAACGAATGCTACAACCCGCCCTGGGCGCACTGACTCCCGTACAGGTGGAGGCAAATTCTGTTTATGTTGAAAACTGCCCATTTTGCCGGGAATACCTTAGCAGTGATGACTGCGAATGCAGCTTTTTACGGGGTTTCATTTTAGGTTTTTTAAAAGAAAATCCTAGATATCCCGCCAAAGAAGTACGCCAGCTGGGCAGTGTTACCACTGGAAACAACGCCTGTCACTTCGAAGTTCACTAACCCAAATCAGGAGGAACAACATGGAAACCAGTTACAATATCACTTTAGTGGGACTATCCTTTATTATCTCTGTACTCGGTTCCTACACCGCGCTGCAAATGGCTATCGGAATTCCTGCCTCGAGCGGAAAAAACTTTTGGTTATGGCTGATCGGTGCCGCATTCTCGCTCGGCGGCGGAGGGATATGGGCCATGCATTTTATCGCCATGCTCGCCTACCAGATGCCCATGGAAGTGGCCTACGATACCGGCCTTACACTGCTCTCGCTTGCTATCGCCACATTTGTAGTCGGGCTCGGATTTTTACTCGTTGGCCGCAGTAATGGTAGTGGGATTATGTTATTGAGTGCCGGCTCGATAACCGGGCTCGGTGTCGCCAGCATGCACTACCTGGGCATGGAGGCCATGCGTATGCCGGGTCTAATAGAGTATAACCAAACACTGGTTGGGGTCTCCATTGCCATTGCCATAGTCGCATCAATTGTAGCCCTGTGGTTAGCGTTCAATCTGCGCGGACACTGGCAACGGATCGGCAGCGCCGTCGTCATGGGAATGGCGGTGTGCGGTATGCACTATACTGGCATGGCCGCCGCCACCGTAGTACCTACCGAAGACAGCGCTCAGCTTGCAGTAAAAAGCGCCCTTTCGCCCGAAGGCTTGGCGACGGTTATTTTCGGGACGGTGGTCGTCTTTCTGCTGGGGCTATTGCTGGGAACCAAGAAACAATTCAAAGTGGCGCAGGCGTACACCTACAGGGCACTGGAGTAAAACCGTTGGAATTTGGTCGGAGCGGCCGGATTTGAACCGACGACCACCACACCCCCAGTGTGGTGCGCTACCAGGCTGCGCTACGCTCCGATTTCGCTTGGTGACTGCCTACGTTGGCGACTGACTAAGCTATTGATTTATCAAACAATCCGCCTCCAACCGTGGAGGCGAATCATAACCGAATACTACGCAATTGCAAGCGCTTTTTCGCACCGCGATTAATCCAGCGCCGCAATCGCATCGGCCACGGCGTTGAACAGCCGGTCGAAGTCTTCCTTTTCCGAGATAAAGGGAGGACCGAATTGAATGGTATCACCGCCGTAGCGCACATAAAATCCCATCTGCCAGCACTTCATGGCTATCTCGTAGGGGCGCCGTGCCGGCTCTCCCGGCGCCGCTTCAATTGTCACAGCGCCAGCCAGGCCAAAGTTGCGAATATCGGTTACGTATTTCAACCCATTGAGGCTGTGAATGCCCGCTTCAAAGGCAGGGGCGAGTTCGGCCACACGTTCCACCAGGCGGTTTTTCTGTAACACCTCCAGTGCCGCCAACGCCGCGGCGCAAGCCACTGGATGCCCCGAGTACGTGTAGCCATGGGGGAATTCGACCATATAATCCGGACCACCGGCGGCCATGATGGTTTCGTAAATATCCCGGCGCGCCACCACGGCGCCCATGGGAATGACACCATTGGTCAACTGCTTGGCTAAATTCATAATGTCCGGCACCACGCCAAATGCGTCGGCGCCGGTCATCGCGCCCGCACGACCGAATCCAGTGATGACTTCATCGAAAATCAGCAGGATATCGTGCCTGTCACAGATTTCCCGCAGCCGCTGCAGGTAACCGGCCGGTGGTACGATGACGCCGGCCGAACCGGCAAAGGGCTCGACAATCACCGCGGCTATATTGGAAGCGTCATGCAGCGCGATGCGCTCCTCCAGTTCGTTGGCCAGTTCGGCACCCTTCTCGGGCATGCCGCGACTGAAGGCATTTTCCTTCAGCAGCGTATGGGGAAGATGGTCGGCCTCCATGGCCGGCCCCCACAGTTTACGGTTAGCGCCGATACCGCCGACACTGATACCGCCGATGCTGGCTCCGTGGTAACTCTTTGAACGACCGATTATTTTGGTTTTGCCCGGCTGCCCTTTTTGCCGCCAGTAGGCGCGCGCCATCTTCAAGGAAGTATCAAGAGATTCTGACCCGGAATTAGTGAAAAACACACGTTCCAGACCCGCCGGCAACAACGCCTTGATCCTGTTGGCCAGTTCAAACGCCAGCGGATGTCCAAACTGGAACGCCGGGGCGTAATCCAACTGCTTCAACTGCCGGGTCACGGCTTCATTGATTTCCGGGCAGTTGTGGCCGGCGCCGCAGGTCCAGAGTCCCGACAGACTGTCATAGACGCGCCGGTTGTCGCTGGATGTATAGTAAGCCCCCTGCGCCGCCACAATCATTCTGGGATTGTGTTTGAATTCCCGGTTGCCGGTATAGGGCATCCAATAGGCATCGAGGTGCTCGGCAGAAATTGGAGTTGCAGTTGTTGTCATCGGTATCAAAAACCTCAAATAGTGTTCAAATACATAGCCGCTACATTAGGCCTTTTGCAGTCTGAACGCCACACCGGGCGCCTCTCCCAAAAAACACCCCACAAACAAGACAGCCACTGTAACGCACGGCCACTGTAACGCACGTAACTTCTCAATAACCCGGGGTAAGCACACAAACGAGACACCCACTTTAGCTGAAGTTTTTTGTTGCTTAAATTACACTATATCCCCCTTTAGTTGCATAACTATGAAACTTTAACCCTTAACCGGCGAACACAACATGACCAGACGAGCCCCTATGGGGCAACTCGATAATATCGATATACGCCTGCTGCGTATTTTTCGCAAAGTGGTGGAATGCGGCGGGATTAGTGCGGCGGAGGTACACCTGAATATTGGCCGGTCAACCATCAGTCGCCATATTAAGGATCTGGAAACGCGGTTGGGGATGACGCTGTGTCACCGCGGCCGCAGCGGGTTTTCCATTACCGGGGAGGGGCGGCAGGTCTACCAATCCGCCTGCCGCCTGCAAACGGCGCTGGATGATTTTCGCGCCGATATCAGTGAGGTCTATACCCATCTGACGGGTAATCTATCGCTGGCCTTGTTCGACAAAATCGCCACCAACCGGGAATCGAACCTGGCCGGTGCCATCACGCTTTTCGATCGAAAAGCCCCCAAAGCCAGCCTTGAGATTTCCATCGAGCCCATCAACAATATTGAAAATGGTGTCATCAACGGCCGCTTCCATATTGGTATTATTCCCGCTCACCGCCCTTCCAATACGCTGGACTACGAACCCTTGTTCGGTGAACAGATGTACCTGTTCTGCGGCGTGGGACACCCACTTTTTGAACGCGCGCCCGGAGAGGTATCCGACGTCGATATTCGCCGCCACAAGTACGCGGGGATGGGGTTTCACTCACCCAATATGGATATCAGCCAGCAACAGCAACTCCACCGCAGCGCAACCGTGTACGATCAGGAGGCTGTGGCACTGTTGATATTGTCGGGTTGTTACCTCGGGTTTCTGCCAGACCACTACGCCCAGTCATTTGTCGACCAGGGTCTAATGCGCACCCTCGGGCGGGGCCGGTTTGAATATTGTTGCCGGTTTTTTTCCATTACCCGCCATTCTCCCCAGCCAACACGGCTGGTGCGGGCTTTTCTGCACTGTCTGCGCGAAGTTCACAAGCGGGAGTGGTAACGTCTCAATATCAGGATGGATTCAGCTCAACGCAACACGTCCAGCAGTTCTTCCAGCTCGCTCACCATCTGCGAGACCAGTTGGTGAAACTGGCTGGCATCGTGCTTGGCTGCTTCACCACTCATCTGCTGGCGAGCACCGCCTATGGTAAACCCCTGATCGTAGAGCAGCGCGCGAATCTGGCGGATGGTCAAAACATCCTGGCGCTGATAGTAACGGCGATTACCGCGCCGCTTTACGGGTTTTAACTGTGGAAACTCCTGCTCCCAATAACGCAGCACATGGGGTTTGACTGCGCAGAGTTCACTGACCTCGCCGATGGTGAAATAGCGCTTGCCGGGTATTACCGGCAGTTCATCATTATTGCTTGGTTCCAGCATAAGCTTCGACTCGCGCTTTCAACTTCTGTCCGGGACGGAAGGTCACCACGCGCCGGGCCGTAATCGGTATTTCTTCCCCCGTTTTGGGGTTGCGACCGGGGCGCTGGCTTTTATCCCGCACCTCAAAGTTTCCAAAGCCAGAAAGCTTCACATGTTCGTTGCTTTCCAAAGCTGAACGAATGGTTTCGAAGAATGATTCTACCAGTTCTTTCGCCTCGCGCTTATTGAGGCCTAATTCTTCGTACAGCTTCTCCGCCAAATCCGCTTTAGTCAGCGCCCGTGTCATTGCTCAGAAGCCCTTATCTTAGAGTGGCATTAAATTCTACCTCCAGACCTTTCACCACTGTATCCACGGAGGCATTGATCTCATCGTCATTAAGAGTGCGGGAAGGATGCTGAAACGTCAACCCCAAAGCAACACTTTTTCTATGTGGATCAATGCCTTTGCCAACATAAAGGTCAAATACCTTTAACTCTTCGAGATAATTGCCCGCCATGCTGCGGACCGCTTTTGAGATTGCGCCAACCGCCACATTCTGGTCTATAATAAACGCCAAATCGCGGCGAACTTCGGGGAATTTCGACAATTTTTTGAATTCCGGCAAGGCTGAATCAAGCACTGCCGCCTGAGTTATTTCAAACAGGTAAACCGGATGGGTCAGTTCCAATTGATGCTGAATACGCGGGTGGACGGCACCTAAGTAACCCACTGTTTTACCGGCTTTGTCGATCGCCGCACACTGGCCGGGGTGCAATCCAGGATAGGTGTCAGCCGAAAAGCTGAACGTTTCGCTCGCTCCGGTCAATTCGAGCACAGACTCCAGATCGCCCTTGATGTCATAAAAATCCACCTTTTCCGTCTTTTCGGTCCAGTTTTCCGCAAACCGGGCGCCATAAATGGCTGCCGCCAACACCGGTTCCTGCACCAGCCCCTTATCGGTGCGGACAAACCTCAAACCGGTTTCGAACAGTCTTACCCGCTCCTGCTGCCGGTTCAAATTGTGTTGCAGTGTTTTTACCAGCCCCGGCCACAAACTTGTCCGCATCACCGACATATCCGCACTGATCGGGTTTTGCAGCGCCACCGGTTGCGCTTCGGGGTCGAACAGTGACACCAGGCCAGGCTCCACGAAGCTGTAGGTGATGACTTCCTGATAACCACGCGCCACCATTTGCCGCCGCACCGGCGTGAGCCCGATCTTGGTTTCAGTACGCGCGCGCAGAGCCAGGTCTCCAGTCACACTGGTCGTCGGCAAACGGTTATAACCGTAAATTCGCGCCAGTTCCTCTAACAGATCCGCTTCTATGGCAATATCAAAGCGGTAACTGGGCACTTCAAACGTCCACCCTTGCTCGTCGACAGCCCGTTTTTCCAACCCCAAACGGGTGAGAATATCCTCGACTTCCGCCGCGTCCATCTCCAGCCCCAGTCCCGCGCCGATACGCGCGCGGCGCAGAGTGACCTGGCGGGCGGCGGGAATTTGCGCTTTATCTTCGGTGACGATCAACGGCCCCGGTTCACCGCCGACTATATCCAGCAACAGGCGGGTGGCGCGCTCCAGCGCCTGCTCCTGCAACCGAAAATCCACACCCCGCTCAAAACGGTGTGAGGAATCGGTGTGCAAACCATAACTTCTGGCGCGACCCGCGAGCGCGGTGGGCGCAAAAAAGGCGCTTTCCAGAAAGACATCCCGGGTATTGGCGTTCACCGCAGAGGCCATGCCGCCCATGATGCCCGCCATGGCCAATGCCTTTTCCCGGTCGGCAATCACCAGGGTGTCCGGGTTTAAGGTCACGTCCTGGCCATCGAGCAACGTCAGGGTTTCACCGGATTTGGCCATGCGCACTACGATGCCGCCCGCCAGCGTATTCAAATCAAAGGCGTGCATTGGCTGCCCGAGTTCCAGCAGTACATAGTTGGTGACATCCACCACCGGGTCGATCGAGCGCAACCCGCAGCGACGCAGCCGCTCCCGCAACCACAGCGGGCTGGGTCTGCCGATATCGATGTTGCGGATGACACGCCCGGCGTAGCGCGGACATTGGGCGCCGGCTTCGAGGGCAACCGGGAAGCTGTCATCGACACTGGCCGGCACCGGCTCGATTACCGCATTGTTGACAGCGCTGCGGTTCAGGACGCCGACTTCGCGGGCAATACCTTTAATCGACAGACAATCGCTGCGGTTGGGGGTCAGGTCGAGTTCGATGACAGTGTCATTGAGCTGAAGATAATCTTCCAGCGCCGTACCCACCGGCGCCTCCTCGGGCAGCTCCCACAAACCGCTGGCATCGTCTCCGGCCTGCAACTCCGTTTGCGCGCAGAGCATGCCGCAGGATTCCACACCGCGCAATTTCGTTTTCTTTATCTTAAAGCCCTTATTGTCGCCAGCTTCGCCCGGCAATACCGCACCCAGAGTCGCAAACGGCGCTTTTAGTCCGGCGCGGGCATTGGGCGCCCCACAAACCACCTGAATGTTTTCAGTGCCGGTGGAGACCTGACACACGCTTAATTTGTCGGCGTTTGGGTGCTGTTCTATTGCGGTAATTTCACCCACCACGACACCGCTGAAAACACCGGCAACCGGTTCGGTGGCGTCCACTTCCAGGCCCGCCATTGTGATTTGCTCGATCAGATCCGCGCTGGAAAGATCGGGGTTTACCCATTTGCGCAGCCAGGATTCGTTGAATTTCATAGGTTGTCTCTAAATCTGATTCTGTTTCCGTTTTGATTCCTCGGCAGGCTTCCCTTTGATGGTTGGCCCTTTAAAAGCCTAGAGTGCAAGCGTGTTCCTGCCGATCGAAAAGTAGTTGAACCCTTTTTCACGCATCAATTCCGGCGCATAAAGGTTGCGGCCGTCAAACACCACTGGCTCGCTTAATAGCCTTTTCATTTCGTAAAAGTCGGGCGAACGGAACTGTTGCCACTCGGTGCAGATAGCCAGCGCGTCGGCCCCCACCAGAGCATCAAAGGCATCGCCGCTCAACGTTAAATCCTTCCGATCACCGTACAGACGCCGGGTTTCTTCTGTTGCTTCTGGGTCAAATGCCCGCACCCGTGCGCCGGCCGCCCACAGTGCCTCCATCAGCCGCCGGCTTGGCGCTTCGCGCATATCGTCGGTGTTGGGCTTAAAGGCCAGGCCCCAGAGCGCCACGGTTTTGCCGTCGAGATCGCCCTGGAAGTAACTGTGGATTTTCTCATACAGGTAACTTTTCTGTTGCTCATTCACGGCTTCCACCGCCTGCAGTATCTGTGGACGATACTGAAGTTCTTCCGCGGTTTTTGCCAACGCTTTGACATCCTTGGGAAAGCAGGAGCCGCCGTAACCGCAACCGGGGTAAATAAACTGGTAGCCAATGCGCGGGTCGGAGCCGATGCCCAGCCGCACCGACTCGATGTCGGCTCCCACCTTTTCGGCGATATTGGCCAGCTCATTCATAAAACTGATCTTCGTCGCCAGCATGGCATTAGCGGCGTATTTGGTCAGCTCGGCGGAGTGGATATCCATGAAAAACAATTTATCGTGATTTCGGTTGAAGGCGGCGTAGAGTTCCCGCATCAGCTTCTCAACCCGCTCAGAGTCGGTACCGACGATGATCCGATCCGGTTTCATAAAATCGTTGATCGCGGCCCCTTCCTTTAAAAATTCGGGGTTCGAAGCCACATTGAATGCGATATCGGCACCTCTTTCGACGAGGGTCTTTTGCATTACCGCGGCGACCTTGTCGGCCGTGCCCACGGGCACTGTCGATTTGGTAACGACCAGGCGGTAACCGTCAAGATGCCGGGCAATGGTTTCCCCCACCGCCAGCACATAGCGCAGATCCGCAGAACCATCTTCGTCGGGGGGAGTCCCGACGGCGATAAAGATAACTTCGCCGTGGGCAACCGCGTGTTTGGCATCGGTAGTAAACGTCAAATGCCCGGTGGAGACCGAGGATTCGACGATCCCTTGCAGTCCGGGTTCATAAATAGGGATGCTGCCGGCATTGAGCTTGTCAATTTTTTGCGCATCCACATCCACACAACAGACATTGTGCCCGACCTGAGACAGGCAGGCGCCGGTCACCAGGCCCACATAACCGGTTCCAAAAATCGATATTTTCATAGTTTAATGCACTCCATATCAGACCTGGATAAACTTTTATGACTTAAAATTGCTTTAGAAACTTTAAGTCGTTTTCAAAAAACAAGCGCAGGTCATTGACACCGTAGCGCATCATGGCAAGGCGCTCCACCCCCATGCCGAAGGCAAAGCCGGTATAGACTTCAGGGTCCACATCGCTGGCGGTAAAGACATTCGGGTGCACCATGCCGCAGCCCATCACTTCAATCCAGCCTGTGTGGCTGCACACCCGGCAGCCGGCCCCGCGGCAGTTGGAGCACTGAATATCGACTTCAGCGGAAGGCTCGGTAAAAGGAAAATACGAAGGGCGAAAACGCACCGGCACGTCCGCTTCAAAAAACGCTTTAAGAAACTGGTCCACCGTGCCCTTGAGATCCGCAAAGCTGATGCCCCGGTCGACCACCAGGCCTTCGATCTGGTTGAACATCGGCGTATGGGTAAGGTCTGAATCGCAACGGTAAACACGCCCGGGGCAAATAATTCTGATCGGCGGCGTCTGATTTTCCATTGTCCGCACCTGCACCGGCGAGGTGTGGGTGCGCAGTACATAATTGTGGTCACCACTGCCGTCCAGTGTGCCGGCATCGATGTAAAAAGTATCGTGCATAGCCCTGGCGGGGTGATCTTCGCCAATATTGAGGGCGGCGAAATTGTGGTAATCGTCTTCGATTTCCGGCCCCTCCTCCACCGTATAACCGGCGGCGGCAAACAGCGCTTCTATGCGCAACAGGGTTCTCGTCACCGGGTGCAACCCACCATTGCTCTGACCGCGCCCCGGCAGGGTGACATCGAGCGTTTCCCGGGCCAGTTTGGCCTCCACCGCGGCCGCCTCGAGCTTTTGCCGGCTGAGGGTAATACGCTCCTGCACCCGCTGCTTGGCCTTGTTGATTTCCGCACCGGCTTTCGGCCGCTCCTGCGCTGAAAGTTTGCCGAGGTTTTTCAGCAATGCCGTGATCTGGCCTTTTTTGCCGAGAAACTCGACTCGAACGTGATCGAGGGCGGCGAGGTCCTCGGCCTGATCTACCAGCGTTAGCGCCTCTTCAGTCAGCGCTGTCAGGTTTTCCATCGATTTTCTCCACATTCGCTATCCCCACACTCACCCTACATGACCGCCCATAGGTTCATTGCCGTGAGATAGGGCCGTCCAATAAAAAAGGGAAGAAGCTTGCAGGCCCCTCCCCTTCCTGATTGCCCCCTTAAAAATGACAGTGTTTAAGGGTCGGCAGTCGCTGGCTCTTCTGCCGGTCTAGGCAGAGGGGACCAGAGCGGCTTTCGCCTTGTCGACAACCACGGCAAACGCGACCTTGTCGTGCACCGCCAGATCGGCCAGGACACGGCGGTCCAGCGCGATGTCGGCTTTTTTCAGGCCGGCGATCAGCTTGCTGTAGGTCAATCCCAGCGCGCGGGCCTGGGCATTGATGCGGGTAATCCACAGGGCGCGGAAGTTGCGCTTTTTAGTGCGACGATCGCGGTAGGCATACTGACCGGCTTTGATAACAGCCTGCTTGGCGACACGAAACACGCGGGAGCGTGCGCCGTAGTAACCCTTGGCGGCTTTTAAGACTTTCTTGTGGCGGCGGCGCGCCTCTACACCACGTTTAACACGGGCCATAACACTATCCTCTCAAATTTGAACTCGAATGAATTTCAACCAATAAGCGTTGACTGAGGTCTCTTATTTGGCCCGCAGCATACGATCCACCGCCGGTGAATCCGCGGGGTTCATAATATTGGTTCCGCGCAATTGACGCTTGCGCTTGGTGGTCATCTTAGTGAGGATGTGGCTTTTAAAGGCATGTTTGTGTTTGTAGCCGGCCGCGTTTTTCTTAAAACGCTTGGCCGCGCCGCTGTGTACTTTAGCTTTTGGCATGAGGGGTAACTCCGCATTAAAGGTTAATCCACCTGAAGCCCGCGATCGGATCGGCCTCTATAAGCCATTTGTTGCCGAGCGCGGAAAAATGTCAGGCGTTGTTTAGTTAAAGTGAGAAGGCAGCTAAAAAGCCCGATCACTTTCTCTTTTTCGGGGCGATCACCATAATGAGCTGCCGACCTTCCATTTTCGGGCGCTGCTCAACCGTTCCCAGCTCCTCCAGATCTTTTTCGATACGGGCCAACATCTCCATACCGAGTTCCTGGTGAGCCATTTCGCGGCCGCGGTACCTTAGAGATACCTTGGCTTTGTCCCCGTTTTCAAGGAAACGTGTCAGGTTACGTAATTTCACCTGGTAGTCTCCCGCTTCCGTCCCTGGTCGAAACTTCATTTCTTTAATCTGTTGCTGCTTCTGTTTCTTTCGGGAAGCAGCCTTGGTCTTCTTAATATCAAACAAGTGTTTACCGTAATCCATTACCTTACAGACAATCGGATCGCTATCCGGGGCGATCTCCACCAAATCCAACCCAGCCGCCTGGGCTACACTAAGCGCCTCTTCCAGAGGTACAATACCGACCTGTTCCCCGTCGGCACCGATAAGTCGAACCTCTTTGGCCTCAATCTGGTCGTTGATAAGAGCCTTTTTGGAACGTCCTTTCACATTTTCTCGTTTGATAGTAGTTATCTCCTCAAGTTGGGCCTTGCGGCCGGAAATGCCCCGCGCGAATGACAGCTATGCTGACACCCGGCCACGGCGCACAATTTCTTGCCTTAAGCGCTGTACAAACGCCTCCAAAGGCATTGACCCGAGATCTTCTCCACCCCGGGCCCTGACTGACACTGTCTGAGTTTCCACCTCTTTGTCGCCCACGACAAGCAGGTAAGGGAGCTTCTGAATTGTGTGCTCGCGGATTTTAAAACCGATTTTCTCGTTTCTCAAGTCAGAAATGGCGCGGAAGCCATCGGTTACCAGAGATTGTGCAATTTTCTTGGTATATTCAGCCTGATTATCGGTAATATTCATCACCACGACCTGTTCCGGGGCCAGCCAAACCGGAAAAGCGCCTTCGTACTCCTCGATCAAAATACCGATAAAACGCTCAAACGACCCCAAAACCGCCCGGTGAAGCATCACCGGCGTCTGCCGTGAACCATCCTCCGTCACATACTGGGCACCCAGCCTGCCCGGCATGGAAAAATCCACCTGAATCGTACCGCACTGCCAAACCCGCCCCAGACAGTCCTGTAGGGAAAACTCGATTTTGGGTCCATAAAATGCCCCCTCGCCAGGCAGCTCCTCCCAGGGCAACGCCTTTGCGTCCAGTGCCTTGGCCAGCGCTTTTTCCGCCCGATCCCAATCAGCATCGGAACCCACCCGCTTTATGGGGCGGGTCGACAGCTTGTAGATCACATTGTGAAAGCCAAAATCTTCATAAACCTGGTGCAGAAAATCGATAAACGCCGATACTTCCGCTTGAATCTGTTCTTCACTGCAAAAGATATGGCCGTCATCCTGGACAAACCCCCTCACCCGCATAATACCGTGCAGTGACCCCGACGGCTCATTGCGGTGGCAGGAACCAAATTCGGCCAGCCGCAGCGGCAGATCCCGGTAACTGCGCAACCCCTGGTTGAACACCTGCACATGGCAGGGACAGTTCATGGGCTTTACGGCAAAGGTCCGCTCTTCGCTGTTGAGCAGAAACATGTCGTCGCCAAACTTTTCGGCGTGGCCGGATTTTTCCCACAGACTTATGTCCACCACTTGCGGGGTTTTGATTTCCCGATAACCGTTCAACTCCTGTTGCCGGCGCATATACGTCTCAATGGTTTTATAAACAGTCCAGCCTTTGGGGTGCCAGAACACCATGCCAGGCGCTTCATCCTGCAGATGAAACAGGTCGTACTTTTTTCCCAGTTTGCGGTGGTCGCGCTTTTCCGCTTCCTCCAGACGCCGCAGATAATTCTTTAAATCCTTTTTGCTGGTCCAGGCGGTGCCGTAAATACGTTGCAGCATCTCCTTACTGGAATCACCGCGCCAATACGCACCTGCCACTTTCATCAATTTAAAAAACTTCAGCCGCCCGGTCGACGGCACATGTGGCCCACGGCAGAGATCTTCGAACCCCCCCTGCCGGTACAGCGACAGCGATTCATCGGCGGGAATGTCTGCGATAATCTCGGCCTTGTACACTTCCCCGATTTCGCGGAAATAATCAATGGCCTCATTGCGCGGCAACACACGACGGGTAACCGGCTGATCCGCCCGCGCCAACTCCTCCATTTTCTTTTCAATGGCGACCAGGTCTTCGGGAGTAAAAGCGCGTTCGTAGGCGAAATCGTAATAGAACCCGTCCTCAATAGTGGGCCCGATGGTAACCTGGGCCTCGGGGAAAAGCTGCTTGACGGCCTGTGCCAGCAGGTGGGCAGTCGAATGGCGGATAATTTCCAGTCCCAGGTCGGACTTTTCGGTAACTATAGCGAGATGACAATCGCGCTCGATCATAAAGGAGGTGTCAACCGGCCGACCGTCGACCTCACCGGCCAGTGCCGCCCTGGCAAGGCCTGAGCCTATATCGGCGGCGACATCGTAAATGGAAACCGGCGCATCAAACGCGCGCTGGGAACCGTCGGGAAGTGTAATAACAGGCATGAATAATCCCAGTTTCAGTGGTGACCCCTACCAAAGGCCACGTGAAAAACCCGGTTTTTCCGGGTTCCGATATATGTATCTGGTAGGACCAGGCGGACTTGAACCGCCGACCTCTGCCATGTCAAGACAGCGCTCTAACCAGCTGAGCTATGGTCCTAAAATCCGAGGGGGCGAACTTTAGCAAGATGCGCATAAGGAGGCAAGTAAAAATCTATTGTTTGCGGGCATTTCCCCGCCATCTACTTAATAAGGTTCCAAAAAATCGCCCACCGTCCTCATCCAAATCAGGTAACAAATTCATCCAAATCAGTCAACGAAACAAATATGCATAAAAATCAACCACTTACTTTTGCACATTTGGTTGTTGACAGCCTCTCCTCCGGCGATTATGATACGCGCCGACTTGAGCAACCAAGCTTGAGAAATTCCAATCCGCCTTAGCTCAGTTGGTAGAGCAAATGACTGTTAATCATTGGGTCGCTGGTTCGAGCCCAGCAGGCGGAGCCAAATTATAAAAAAACCCACTTTGGAATCAAAGTGGGTTTTTACTTTTTGCTACGATAAATAAGTCGTCTAACGCTATTTTTTCCTCTATCCTTTCTTATATCAGAAACAAAAGTTAAATGTAAAAAAATTGTAATAACCCATCTCATCAGGGAGCTGTTAAGGATAATGCTTAAGCCACTACTCGAGGCGCCGAGGAAAGTTAAACGGGCAGTGTCTTTAACCTATGATACGTTTGCCATTATTACGGCCATCTACTTATCCGTTTGCCTTCGTCTCGGTGTACTATGGATGACCGTAGGCGCTCCTGAACTTTACACCTTTGCCATTACAGTCATCGTTTCCCTAATCGCTTTTATTAAACTGGGCCTGTACCGGGCTATCCTTCGTTACATGGCGCAACAGGCCATGGTCAGTATCGCGGTGGGGGTTTGTATTTCAAGCATTGCACTGGCCACCAGCAGCTTTTTTACCCACTCCTTTATCCCCCGCTCGGTTCCCATTATTTATATCTTCACCGCTCTGTTCTTTATCGGCACGCCGCGCCTGCTGATTCGCAGCGCCGTTTTATTGATGTATAGAACCAACAACCCTCACACATCAGAAAATGCCATTATTTACGGGGCTGGATACAGTGGCTTTCAGCTCGTTAACGCTATTCACGGCACCCATTACAGAATTGTCGGCTTTATAGATGATAACCCCAAACTCTACGGTACCCTGTTGCAAGGTTTTCCCATTATCAAAGCCCTTGAATTCCTGGGTGTCGGTGTTAAAACCGTGCCACCGATCCAGGAAATTCTCACCGGCAAATCCGGAATCGCAGATTTCAAAGATGTAGAGATAGAAGATCTGCTGGGCCGTGACCCGGTACAACCAATCAGGCACCTCATGCACGCCTGCATTACTCAAAAAGTGGTGATGGTGACCGGCGCCGGTGGTTCCATTGGCAGTGAACTCTGCCGGCAGATCATTCGCCAAAAACCCAAAAGGCTGGTGTTGTTCGAACTCAATGAATACAGCCTCTATAAAATACAGCAGGAGCTTAAAAGTGAACTGGGGCCGACGCAGGCAGCAATAGAGCTGACTCCGATTATCGGCTCGGTACAGAACCGGGACCGGCTCGAAGCGGTGATGACCACCTTTAACGTACAAACCGTTTATCACACGGCTGCCTACAAACATGTCCCGCTGGTGGAACATAACATTATCGAAGGCGTTAAAAACAATGTCTTCGGCACCTGGTACTGCGCCGAGGCCGCCATTCACGCTGGAGTGGAATCCTTTGTGCTGATTTCCACAGACAAAGCCGTGCGCCCCACCAATATTATGGGCACCTCGAAACGGGTCGCCGAGCTGATCTTACAGTCGCTTTCACAACGGCAGAATGCTACCCGCTTTACCATGGTACGGTTCGGCAATGTACTGGGTTCCTCCGGCTCGGTGGTGCCTCTGTTCAGACAACAGATTAAACAGGGCGGCCCCGTTACCGTCACCCATCCGGAGATTATTCGCTATTTTATGACCATCCCCGAAGCCGCTGAGTTGGTGATACAGGCCGGTGCCATGGGTAAAGGCGGCGATGTCTTCGTACTGGATATGGGGGAACCGGTCAAAATCCTCGACCTGGCCAAACGAATGATCAAGCTCTCCGGGCTGGATATCAGGGATACGAATCACCCGGACGGCGATATTGAAATACATTTTTCAGGGTTGCGCGACGGTGAGAAGCTGTTCGAAGAATTGCTGATCGGTGGTAATATCTCCAGCACTGAGCACCCGCGTATTCTGCGCGCTATCGAAAAATCACTGACCTGGCACCAGACCCAGACACTACTGAAAAACCTCGATCAAGCCTGCCGACACTACGAGTGCGACGAAGTGAAGCAGTTGCTGCAGAGGGCGCCGACGGATTTCTCCCCGCAGGGCAGCGAAGATGTTGTCTGGCGCCACAGAAAAGCGGCTAATCTCAAGTTGGTAGCTGTCGCTCCCGCTCCGCCTGCCCGGCATTAAAGTACAAAGCCAACCAGATCAAGACGCGATGCCCACCTTTCAACTGACGGGAGGCGGACTGGTAGGCATGACTGCGATGGGCCTGATAAAATTTTTCTCCCCGCAACACCCGGCGCACCAGAGTCACAGTGGCATCCACAAAAAAGACACCGAGTAGAATCAGCCAACTCCAGAATAATTGGGGTTGATCCCAGGCCGCCTGCAAAGACAGTCCACCCAGTACCAGCCCGATGAAACCACTGCCCGCATCGCCCATAAAGATTTTGGCGGGGGGAAAATTCAACAATAAAAAGCCCAGCGCGGCGGCCGCCAGAAACCCCGGTAAAACCCAATTTTGTACCCCTGCTCCCGCCGCCATTGCACATAGAGCCGCCCCCACGCAGACGGTTATCGCCTCAATGGCGGCTATGCCGTCGATTCCATCCATAAAGTTATAAAGGTTGACCAGCCAGACCACATAAAACACCGCCGCAACCCAGCCCAACCAAAAGTCGGGCGTATAACCCAGGATGTCAATTCCCGGTAATCCCCCCATACCGACAACCACACAACAGGCAAATAAAAAGTGCATCAACAAACGCCAGTGAAAGTCAATATGGTTGTGATCGTCGAGAAAGCCGAGTAAAGCAATGCCGGCTCCCGCCCCCAACACAGTCACCAGTGAAACGGACCAATGGTCCCAGAGTGAACCAAATACGCTCGCAGAGCCGACAAAGGCGATCACTACCGCTACCCCGCCGCCGCGGGGTGTGGGCTCTGATTGGGAACTGCGGTTATTGGGGACGTCGAGCAGATGGCGCACCAGAGCATAATGGCGGAAGCCCACTGTCAGAATAAACGACAGCATAAAGGTGCAAACAAATAGCAATAGGAT
>JARROD010000043.1:0-62662 GCA_037384225.1 Exilibacterium sp. | reverse complement strand
CGTGTATCGATGCCTGTCGAGACCTCTGAATATACTCAGCCCTAGGGGCGGGGCCGTACTTTGATGGTACGCTTGAACTCGTTTAATAAACATACTAGCCTGAGCGACGACGCCGCGTGGTAGGCCCCACGTAAGGAGGAGCGACGCGGCCAGGGGCAAAAAGGGGCGTGCTCTGGAGGCCTAAATCGCAAACGCTTTGGGTATATTACAAAAGGATTGCTGGCTATGTCCGGCGTGGACGCTGCTGTTAGCGGGTTAACTACAGACGACGATACATCGGCGCAGGTGTTTATGACCGATTACCTGAATCACTTTGGTCTTGAAATGGATCCGTTTGAAGCGTCAGTGTCTCCCTTTTTTGAAGGCGCTGATCGCCAGCAATTGCTCGATCAGCTATTGCACCTATGTCAGTTCAGCGGCAGTGCCGTGGCAGTTCTGGGTGAACCGGGTATGGGCAAAACCTGCCTCAGGCAGGCGCTGTTGTCCCACCTCGCCACGGATGACGAAGTCTGTGTTGTGGATGTTCCCATACTCAACAAGGCCGAAGACATTCTGGGACAAATTGTGCAGGGTTTTGATCTGGACTGTGATCTGCACGTGTCCAGAGGACAGCTACTGGCTGAGATTCGCCGTTATGGGCAGGCGGGGGAAGAGGGTGGATTGGCACTGCTGGTGATAGAAAATGCCCAAAACCTGGACGACCAGATTCTGGGGGCACTGCTGAGCCTGCTGCAGGGAGACGAAGAAAAATATCAGCGTCTGCATATTTTGTTATTTGCAGAGCCACAACTGGCGGAGCGGCTCGACAGGGTCGGAATAGTGGATGTCCTGGTCTACGATCTCTATTTGGAGCCCTTCAGCCCCACGGATATGGCCGACTACCTGCATTTTCGCCTGGAAGCGGCCGGTTACCAGGGTGAATTTCCGTTTGACGATGAGGATCTGGCGCATTTTTTCACCCTCTCCCGAGGTGTGCCCGGTGCCGTTCACGGTCCGGCCAGGGAGCGTTTGCTGGAATTGGCTGCACCGGATCCGACTGAGCGTTCCCTGGGACTGCCGCCGGGACATATGCTTGCTGCGGCGGTGTTGGGAACTGTTTTGCTGCTGGGCCTGTTTTACCGCGATGAACTATTGGGGAATTCCGGTGGCGCCGGCGCATCTTCAGCCGTGGTTCAGTCGACAGACGTGGAACCGAAAAAACCAGTTGTGGATGAATTTCGGATTCAGTCCGCGTTGCCCGCGGATAAGGCTGCCTTGCCAACTGAGGATTCCGCGCTGCGGCCAACCCTGTCCCGTTCCCTCAATCGACCCAGTTCGTTACCGCGGCCTTTGAATGCTCTTTCGGCATCTGAGGAGGAGGCTGATAGCGGCCCCCCGACAGAGGCTGCTGAAGTAATGACACGGGATACCGAGGCTCCGGTGGTGGAACTGGCCGACACAGTTGCACTGGCGTCAGCGCCGGCGGCCGGGGGAAATGTTACGGAAACAGAGCAACCCGTTGTCGACCCACTGGCGGGGCTGTCAAAGGATGAAAGGAACATTATGGGACGGGACAAAAACCGTTACACCCTGCAGGTTTTGGGGGCGCGCTCCAGGCAAAGTGTGGAGGATTTCATCGCTCGTCAAGCCAACGGCCGTCGATTGCAGGTTTTTACCACAAGCCGCAAGGGGCGCGACTGGTATGTTGTCATTGTGGGTGAATATGCCGACCTAAAGAGTGCCCGCAAGGCTATTTCTAAATTGCCCACGGAGCAGCGGCGGGCGGGTCCCTGGCCTCGTACTCTGCTGAGTGTCCAAGATGATATCCGTTCATATCGCGGCATTTAGCCGCTTTTTTTCAGAAGATGCATAGAATGTAAGGATAATTGCATTTATTCAAACTTGCCAAGGGAGAGGCAAGCGGGTAATATTTTGCGCCCATTTGACAGAAAGCCCCTTTATTCAGGGGCTTTTTTGTCTGAGCTGGGATATTCGAGGGGGGGCGCGATGCTTTCTTCCTCGTATACCGGCAGAGAAAACTAAATGTGAGAGCAGCCTATGACCACTGGCTTGTATCGATTAGACGAGTTTAAAGATAACTGTGGCTTCGGCTTGATCGCCCACCTGAATGGTGAGGTTAGCCATCGGTTGTTGCAAACTGCGATCGAATCCCTGACCTGTATGACTCACCGCGGTGGCATTGCCGCCGATGGGAAAACAGGTGACGGTTGCGGACTTCTGTTGCAGATGCCCGACGCCTTTATGCGGGCCGTGGCCAAAGAGTCCTGCGGTGCCGATCTCGGTGACATATACGGTGTCGGTTCGATTATGTTCGACCGCGACAGTGCCGCGGCGGATAACGCTGAAGCCGTACTGAATACCCAGCTTGCCGCCCAGGGCTTAAAAGTACTGGGATGGCGGCAAGTACCAATTGAAAGCGCCTGTTTGGGGCCACTTGCACAGCAATCGGTTCCCCTGTTTAAACACGTCTTTGTCAAGGGTGACGGCCTAAGCGAGCAGCAGCTCGCCGTGAAATTGTTTTACGCGCGCCGCAAAACCGAACTGCAACTGGCGGGTGACACGAGTTTTTACATTGCCAGTTTGAGTACGCGGGTTCTGTCGTATAAAGGCTTGATGATGCCAGTGGACCTGCCGAAATTTTTTACCGATCTGGCCGACCCGCGCCTGGAAACGGCGATTTGTGTCTTTCACCAGCGCTTTTCGACCAACACCATGCCGCGCTGGCCGCTGGCCCAGCCGTTCAGACTGCTGGCTCACAATGGCGAAATCAATACCGTTATGGGCAACCGCAACTGGTCTGTGGCCCGTACCCCCAAGTTCCAATCCGAACGACTCCCCAATATCGAGGAGATTACGCCGCTGGTGAACCGCGAGGGTTCGGATTCCTCCAGTCTCGACAATATGCTTGAACTGCTGTTGATGGGCGGCATGGAGTTGCACCGCGCGGTGCGCATGCTGGTGCCGCCTGCCTGGCAGAATGTGGATCATATGGATCCGGAATTGCGGGCGTTCTACGAATACAATTCAATGCATATCGAGCCCTGGGACGGGCCCGCCGGGCTGGTAATCACTGACGGACGCTACGCTGTCTGCACCCTGGACCGCAATGGCCTGCGGCCGTCACGCTGGGTAATCACAAAAGACAACTTTATTACTGTGGCTTCGGAAATCGGCGTCTACGGTTACCAGCCTGAAGATGTCGTAGCCAAAGGCCGTCTGGGACCCGGGCAGATCCTGTCGGTGGATACCCAAACCGGCAAACTGTTCCACACCCGGGATGTGGATGAAATGCTCAAAAAAAGCAAGCCTTACAAACAATGGCTGCGGGCCAATGCCTTTCGAATCGAGGCCAAGCTGACTGCCGACGCTGCCGAAAACGGCATGAGCGACAGTGAACTTAAAACCCATATGAAGATGTTCCTGGTGTCATTCGAAGAGCGAGACCAGGTTTTGCGTCCCCTGGCCGAAGGCGGCCAAGAAGCCGTGGGATCCATGGGTGACGATACCCCGATGGCCGTGCTTTCCCGCAGGCAGCGTTCACTTTACGATTATTTTCGTCAGCAGTTTGCCCAGGTGACCAATCCACCCATAGACCCCTTGCGCGAAGCGATTGTTATGTCCCTGGAGACTTGTCTGGGGCGCGAACTGTCGGTTTACGAGGAAACCGAAGCCCACGCCAACCGTGTCATTCTGTCTTCGCCCGTGCTGTCGCCCGCCAAATTCAAGGCCATTATCGATCTCAATCGTCCTGGCTATGATGTGGCACAATTCTGTCTTTATTACGATAGTGAGCAGATGAATCTGCAGCAAGCTATTATCGCGCTCTGTGATCGTGTGGTCGCATCCGTGCGGGATGGCAAGGTACTGATGATATTGAGCGACTTTGGTTTACAGCAAAAGCGGGGTTTACAGCAAAAACGGGGTTTAAAGCAAGCGTCGGGTACTAAGCAAGACCCGATTAAAGAGTCAGCCTGTTTGCCGATCCCGGCGCTGCTGGCGACAGGTGCGGTGCACCACCGGTTGATCCGGGAAGGCTTGCGTTGTGATTCCAACATCCTGGTGGAGACCGCTTCGGCTCGCGATCCCCATCAAATTGCGGCCCTGATCGGTTACGGCGCCACCGCGGTTTACCCCTTCCTGAGTTTTTATGTACTCAATGACCTGATCAAGACCGGAGAGTTGCTTACCGACGTCGATCAAGCCTACAAAAACTATCGCAAAGGCATTAATAAAGGCCTGATGAAAATCCTTTCTAAAATGGGGATTTCAACCATTGCCTCCTACCGGGGAGCGCAATTGTTCGAGGCTGTGGGGCTGGCAGGGGAAGTGGTGGATCTCTGCTTCCAGGGCACGCCCAGTCGAATTCAGGGCGCGCGCTTTGCGGATATCGAAGCTGATCAAAAAGCGCTGATGAAAGATGCTTTGAAAGCGCGTAAACCCATCCATCAGGGAGGGTTGCTGAAGTTTGTGCACGGGCAGGAATACCACGCCTTTAACCCCGATGTCATTCAGGCATTGCAAAAAGCCGTGCAAACCGGCGACTATGCAGCCTGGCGAGACTATGCGGCGCTGGTGAACCAGCGCCCCAGCGCTACACTGCGGGATCTGCTGGTTCTGCGCGAAGGTATAACACCGGTTCCGATCGAAGAGGTGGAACCGGCGGTGGATATTCTCAAACGTTTCGATTCCGCCGGTATGTCGCTGGGCGCTTTGTCGCCGGAAGCGCACGAGGCTTTGGCCGAAGCGATGAACAGCCTGGGTGGACGCTCCAACAGTGGTGAAGGCGGTGAGGATCCGGCCCGTTTTGGCACTTCCAGGGTTTCCAAAATTAAGCAGGTTGCTTCGGGCCGCTTCGGTGTTACACCACACTATCTGGTCAATGCGGAAGTGCTGCAGATAAAGGTCGCCCAGGGTGCCAAGCCCGGTGAAGGCGGGCAGTTGCCCGGTGGCAAAGTAAATGGGCTTATCGCCCGACTGCGCTATTCTGTGCCTGGCGTCACTCTGATCTCTCCGCCACCACACCATGATATCTACTCTATCGAGGATCTGGCACAGTTGATTTTTGATCTGAAGCAGGTCAATCCCGATGCCCTGGTTTCAGTCAAGCTGGTCTCGCGCCCTGGCGTTGGCACCATTGCCGCCGGTGTTGCCAAAGCCTATGCCGACCTGATCACGATTTCCGGCTATGACGGCGGTACCGCTGCCAGTCCACTGACCTCCATTCGCTATGCGGGTTCACCCTGGGAGCTGGGATTGTCTGAAACTCACCAGACGCTGTGCGCCAATGACCTGCGTGGAAAAGTGCGGGTGCAGACCGATGGTGGCCTAAAAACGGGCCTCGATGTTGTCAAGGCTGCCATTCTTGGGGCCGAGAGCTTTGGTTTTGGCACAGCACCTATGGTAGCCTTGGGGTGTAAGTACTTACGTATCTGTCACCTTAACAACTGCGCGACAGGTGTGGCAACTCAAAATGACAACCTGCGTAAAAATCACTATATCGGCACGGTTGAGATGGCGAAAAACTTCTTTCGCTTCATGGCCGAAGAAACACGTGAATGGATGGCCCGCCTGGGCGTGCGCACACTGAATGAGTTGGTGGGGCGCGTGGACCTGCTGCATGCGGCGCAAGGCAGCACAGACAAGCAGCGCAATTTGGAGCTGAGCCCAATTCTTTACACGGATGAATTGTTAAAGTCCAAACCGCAATACTGCACAGTGGGGAAAAACTCCCCGTGGGACAAAGGCCGGCTGGCCGAAACCATGGTGAAAACGGTACTGCCGGCGATCGAGAGCAAATCCGGCGGAACATTTACCTTTACTGTGACCAACTGCGACCGTTCCATAGGGGCGCGAATCAGCGGCGAAATTGCCAAACGCTATGGCAACCAAGGCATGAGTGACACCCCGATTTGCTTGAAGTTGAACGGTGTGGCCGGGCAGAGCTTTGGAGTGTGGAACGCCGGCGGCCTGGACATGTACCTGGAAGGCGATGCCAATGACTATGTGGGCAAGGGAATGGCAGGGGGGAAAATTGTTATCCGCCCGCCCAAGGGATCGGAGTTCCGTAGCCAGGACACCAGTATTATAGGCAACACCTGCCTCTATGGCGCCACCGGCGGCAAACTGTTTGCTGCTGGTCGAGCCGGGGAACGTTGCGGCGTTCGCAACTCGGGTGCCCATGTGGTTGTTGAAGGCAGTGGCGACCATTGTTGTGAATATATGACCGGCGGTGTAGTGACAGTGCTCGGCTCCACTGGGGTTAATTTTGGCGCGGGTATGACCGGCGGCTTTGCCTATGTGTTGGATATCGATAATAGCTTTGTCGACCGTTACAACCATGAGCTGGTTGAAATCTGTCGCGTTGACAATGAGTCTATGGAGGCTTATCGCTCTCATTTACGGGGTATTGTTGAAGAATTTGCAGCGGAAACAGCCAGTGAATGGGGCCGGGAGTTGCTGGAAAACTTTGGCGACTATATCGGTAAATTCTGGCTTGTGAAGCCCAAGGCCGCCAGTCTGGCAGGCCTGCTCGACAGCGTTAAACAACGCGGCGAATAAAGCGCGAGCAATTGCGGCGGCAGATATTGAGCGGATACATACAGAGGCAAGTTTATGGCTGAACGTTTGCAAAACCACTTCCAGTTTCTCGATGTGCAGCGGCAGGAACCGGCANNTGGAAATATACGAACAATCGACAGAAGCCGAGGCGGCAATGCAGTCACACCGATGTCTTGAGTGTGGCAACCCTTACTGCGAGTGGAAATGTCCGGTTCACAATTTTATCCCCAACTGGCTGAAGCTGGTTTCCGAAGGCAATATTTTCGAAGCCGCTGAACTCAGTCACCAGACCAACTCTCTGCCGGAAGTCTGCGGCCGTGTCTGCCCCCAGGACCGGTTGTGTGAAGGTGCCTGCACCCTCAATGACGGTTTTGGCGCTGTGACTATCGGTAACGTGGAAAAATATATTACCGATACAGCATTCGCCTTGGGTTGGAAACCGGATATGTCCAAGGTGGTCTGGACGGAAAAGAAAGTGGCCGTCATCGGTGCCGGGCCGGCCGGGTTAGGCTGTGCCGACGTGCTGGTGCGCAACGGCGTCAAACCGGTCGTATTTGACCGTTACCCGGAAATCGGTGGACTGCTGACCTTTGGTATTCCGGAGTTCAAACTGGAAAAATCAGTGATTCACAGACGCCGTAACATATTTACTGAAATGGGGGTGGAGTTTCGCCTCAATACCGAAGTGGGTAAAGACATCAGTATGCAGCAACTACTGAATGACTACGATGCGGTGTTTATGGGGATGGGGACTTACTCCTATATGAAGGGCAATTTTCCCGGAGAAGATCTGCCCGGTGTTTACGACGCTCTGCCGTTTTTGGTTTCCAACGTCAACCGCAACCTGGGATTTGAAACAGATCCGAGCGAATTTATTTGCGTGAAGGACAAACGGGTCGTGGTGCTGGGAGGCGGCGATACCGCGATGGACTGTAACCGTACCTCGATTCGCCAGGGCGCGAGCAGTGTCTGCTGTGCCTATCGACGCGATGAGGATAATATGCCGGGTTCGCGGCGCGAAGTGGCCAACGCCAAGGAAGAGGGGGTCGAGTTTTTGTTTAACCGCCAGCCGATCGCCATTGTGGGCGACGGTAAAGTGACAGGCGTAAAGGTAGTGACCACGCAACTGGGAGAACCCGATGATAACGGGCGTCGGCGTCCCGAACCTGTTCCCGGCAGTGAAGAAATAATTGCGGCGGATGTGGTGTTGATAGCATTTGGTTTCAAACCCAATCCGGCGCCCTGGTTTGGACAGCACAATATCGCGGTTAACCATTGGGGTGGGGTTGAAGCTGAGGAGCAGCAGCGGTTTAAATTTCAGACGTCCAATGCGAAAGTGTTTGCCGGTGGAGATATGGTGAGGGGATCCGATCTGGTGGTGACCGCAGTCTGGGAAGGCCGTGAAGCCGCGCAGGGTATTCTCGATTTTCTTGATGTTTAACAGGTGAAGCCGTAGCTTCTCAATACCCCGGGTTATTGAGAAGTTACGTGAAGCCGAACTGTGTCAATCACATTCGCGTAAAAGACTGATATGCTGTCGGTTTTTCCAATAATACTGAATCCATTATGACCGAACTCAAGAATGACCGTTTTCTGCGTGCGCTTCTCAAACAACCCGTGGACCGCACACCGGTGTGGATGATGCGCCAAGCCGGGCGCTATCTGCCCGAGTACCGCGCCACCCGGACGCGCGCAGGGGATTTTATGGGCCTTTGCACCAATCCCCAACTGGCCTGCGAAGTGACCCTGCAACCCCTCGAGCGCTTTGCGCTGGACGCCGCGATTTTATTTTCCGATATCCTCACTATTCCCGACGCTATGGGATTGGGTCTGTATTTTGAAACCGGTGAAGGCCCGCGTTTTAAAAAGGCCGTGCGTGAAGAAGCCGATATCGACGCTTTGCCGGTAGTGGACCCGCACCGGGATTTGCCTTATGTCATTGACGCGGTCACAACCATTCGCCGCGAGCTCGCAGGCAGGGTACCGCTGATCGGTTTTTCCGGCAGTCCCTGGACTTTGGCGACTTATATGGTTGAGGGTGGCTCCAGTAAAGATTTTCGCCGTACCAAACAACTCGCTTACAACCGGCCCGAGCTGATGCACCGGTTGCTGGATAAACTGACCGATTCGGTGATTGCCTATCTCAACGCCCAGATAACCGCCGGTGCTCAGGCGGTGCAGATTTTTGATACCTGGGGTGGAGCCCTCTCCCACCGTGCTTACAAAGAGTTTTCGCTGGCGCCCATGAAGAAAATTGTCAGTGGTCTGATTAAAGAGCACCAGGGGCGTGAGGTACCGGTGATCCTGTTTACCAAGGGCGGCGGCCAGTGGCTCGAGTGGCAGGCGGAAACGGGAGCCCACTGTCTAGGGTTGGACTGGTCTACGGATATTGGTCAGGCGCGGGCCCGGGTTGGCGACAGGGTGGCGCTACAGGGCAATATGGATCCCGCTATTCTCTATGCGTCACCGTCGCGTATTCGCGCCGAGGTCGAGGCTATTCTTTCAGATTATGGCAAGGGATCTGGGCATGTGTTTAATCTCGGTCATGGTATCACTCCCGAAGTGGATCCGACCCATGCTGGCGCTTTTATTGAGGCTGTACACGAACTTTCTGTCTCCTATCATGGGTGATATCCTCCTTGCTCGCCTTTTATATCGCTGACGGCCTGATGATCCTGCCGGCCGCGCCTCTCGCAGTGGCGCGGCGGGCGCTGTCGTGCACGGTCCCTAGTACCCACTCTTGTCTCGGATGTCCGTAATTCTATAGATGTCCGTAATTCTATATTAGCTATTTTCTTAAATTGTGAACTGTGTAGCGTTGGGACTCGAATTGGTTGACTAGACTCAATTTTACGAGTTGTTGTCTACGCGATGCGGCAGAGTATATTTTCACCGCTGTGGACGAAAGGGTCTCTTTTTTAGTGGGCTATTCTATGGGCGAGCCACGATTATTCGGGTTATAAGCGACGGGGATGACATGTGGCTATCAAGCAGATAAAACTTGATATTAACGAGGTAACCATCGGAATGTTTATCTCCAAGCTCGATCGTCCTTGGACCCAGACTCCATTTCCGCTCCAGGGTTTTTACATCCGAGACATCGAAGAAATCAAGCAGCTCAAATCCCACTGCAAGCATGTCTACATCGACGTAATTAAAGGGCGCAGCCCGTTTTCCAACCGGCTAAACGCGCTGGGCGATAAATCGAAACAAAATGTACTCTCGCGCAGTGCCAAAAATACCCCCGCCAATGTCAATGTTGCACCGTTGAAAATCCACCGCGGCGTTTACAGAGAACAGGAGCCTCTGATAAAGGAAGTTAAAAAAGCGCAGCAACTCCATCAAAAAGTTTACCTGGCGGTTGGCGAGGTACTAAAACAACTGGAGTGCAACGACAATGTTCCGGTGCAGGAAACCAAACGGCTGGCCAGCGAGATGGTTGACAGTGTATTGCGCAACCCAGATGCCTTTACCTGGTTGTCCCGGGTACGGGAAAAGGACGAACACACTTATAGCCACGCAGTGCGTTCAGCGGTGTGGGCGCTATTGTTCGGACGCCATATTGGTTTGCCGAAAAAACAACTCGACACCTTGGCGCTGGGGGTGTTGCTCAAGGATATCGGCAAAGCGCGCCTGAATTTGGAACTTATCGTCAATGAGGCGCGGACGCCGCCGCAACAAAAAGAATATGAAAATTTTATTGACTACGGTGTTGAAATCCTGCGTCTGACCCCTGGGATTGAGCCGCGGGTGATTGCGGTGGTGAAAACACATTGCGAGCGGCTTAACGGCAGTGGCTTTCCCAAGCACTTGAAAGGCGACAGGATTCCTTTGTTGGGCAAAATCGCCGGTATCGTTACTTTTTATGATGAAGTCACTAATCCCCGTGGTGAAAACTACCCGCTGGCACCCTCAAAAGCGGTTGCCCGGCTTTATGAGCTGCGCAATACCGAGTTTCAGGAAGAATTAGTGGTGGAGTTTATCCGCGCCATAGGTTTATACCCAACAGGGACATTGGTGGAGTTGAGCACAGGTGAAGTGGGTGTGGTGGTGGAGCAGAATTTTGAACGTCGGCTCAAACCCAAGGTACTGCTGGTTCTGGATGCTTTCAAACACTATATGAGCAAGCCCCTGTTGTTGGATTTGGCAGAAGATGAGCGGCGCAAGCAAAAGGTGATCGACGCCGGCAGGATGCATCCCGGAGAGATTGAAAGAATAGAGATTGCCCGGGATCTGGAGCCGGGCAGCTACGATATTGATATATCACAGGTGAGGGATGAATACTTATTCAAGAAAAATAAGAAAGGCCTGTTTTCGTTGTTGGGGTTAAAGTAACGCTATCCTAAACCCGCCTGCCCAACTCTTCTCCCATTCGGGTGGCCGAACCGGCCTGGTAATTCGGGCCCCATTCAACCCGGTTAGCCCCGAATAACGCGATTGCCGTCGAACCCAATTTAAAACGACCCATTTCCTCTCCCTTTTGCAACTGTATTTCCCGCTGGCCGCAATAGTGAGAGGTTTGAATCCTGCGCCTGACCGGTGTTACCTGGCCGGTCCACACTGTTTCAATACTGGCCACGATTAAGGCGCCCACCAACACTATTGCCATGGGGCCGGCCTGTGTGTCAAAAATCGCCACCACTCTTTCGTTGCGTGAAAAGAGCCGTGGTACGTGATTGGCGGTTGCCTCATTGACGGAAAACAATTCCCCCGGTACATGGACCATCGTCTGGAGTTTACCGGTCAACGGCATGTGGACGCGGTGATAATCCTTTGGCGATAAATAAATGGTGGCAAACTTGCCACCCATAAAAGGTTCCGCGAGCGTGCTTTCTCCACCCAGTAATTCAATCAGGCTGTAGTCCTGACCTTTGGCTTGAAAGATACGGCCGTACTCTATGTCGCCCAACTGGCTGACAGTGCCGTCAGCGGGGCAGGCAATGGTATCGGGGTCGGCGCATATTGGGCGCGCATCGGGTTTCAGTGCCCGGGTGAAGAAATCATTGAAGTTTTTATAGGCGCGGAAGTCTTGTTCGCTGGCCTCTGACATATCCACTTTGTAGCGTTTGACAAACCAGTGGGTGAACAGGTTTTTGATGGGGGCTGCCTGTGTTTCTGCCAGCCAGCCGGCGGCGCGGGACAAAGCCCGCTGTGGCAGCGGATACTGTAAAGTGGCAAAGAGTTTTTCATTCATTAAAAAGCTTACCAAATCGGAAATAATACACTAACCCGTTAAGGTTCCACCGGGGTGTCGGGGTGGTTGCCCCACTCGGACCAGGAACCGTCGTAGGCGCGGATATTGAATCCCAGTGCTTTCCCTACCAGGTAGGTAAAACCAGAGCGGTGGTGGCTCTGACAGTGAGTGACAATCTGTTTGTCTCGCGTCAAACCCCGTGCCGCCAGATACTCGGAGGCGTCGGTGCGGATGCGCAGATCCCGGTCGCGGTCCATCAACTGAGTCCATTCACAGTTGATGGCTCCGGGAATATGCCCGCCTTTTAACGCCAGCACTTTATCACCGCGGTATTCGTCGACACCGCGGGCGTCCCAGATGGCAAACGCGGGATCTTCGAGCCGGGATGTTATATCGTTAATATCGGCAATCGGGCTTCTGTCTATGTGAATGTGAACGTCCGTCGGGGTGGGGTGGTTGATCTGCGTTTGCAGTGGCCCGGCGGCGGCGCGCCAGGCCCAAAGACCACCGTTGAGGTAGGAGCACGCGCGGTGCTGGATCACATCCAGGGTCCAGATAAACCGACCCGCCCAGCCGCCCCCCTCGTCGTCGTAAACAATGACGTGTGTGTCAATGGTCAGACCGAGGCGGGAGAATAGCTGATTCAGCTGTTCCTGTTCCGGTAGTTTGCCCACTGCAGGGGAGGTGCCACACATTAGCTCCCGAGGAGAAACATGGACGGCGCCCGGAATGTGTCCGGCCAAATAGTTGTGATCGCTGCACAGGTCGATAATCAACAGGTTATTGTCTTCGAGATGTTCCAGTAACTGGTCCGGCTCGACAATTAGCGGCAGGTGTGAAGAATCGGAGGTCATGGTTAATGTTTGCTCGGGGTTGGGTTGCACAAACGGGCCGCTATTGTAATCCAACAAATACAATGCAACATCGTTAATATTTAATAATTCGAGGTCTTTCCGGCCGCGCTTTCCAGGCTGGCCAGTATCTGTCGCAAGCTGCCCATACGTTCTCGGCTTATATCACCGCGCAGGAGGGCTTGCTCTATAGCGCAGCCGGGCTCGCGCCGGTGTGCGCAGTCACGAAATTTGCAGCGTCCCAGAAAGGGGCGAAATTCCACAAACCCTTCCAGCACCTGCTGTGGCTCCATGTGCCAGAGACCAAATTCCCGAATACCGGGCGAGTCGATCAGGTTACCGCCGACGGGCAAATGAAACAGTTGTGCGGTGGTGGTTGTGTGTGTCCCCTTTTGTAGGGCTTCTGAGAGTTTTCCGACCCGGGTATTGGCGTGGGGCAGGAGAGCATTGATCAGCGATGATTTGCCGACGCCTGACTGGCCGACGAAGATACTGGTGCAATCGATCAGGTAGCTGATCAGCCGTTCCAGCCCCTGTCCGGATTTTGTGGATATCGAAAGGGTTCGGTAGCCCAGGTTGCGGTAGGAGAGCAACAGTTGTTCCATCGTCTCCCGGTTATCGTTGTCGATACGGTCGCTTTTATTGAGCAGAATGACCGGTTTGATTCCGAGTGTTTCCGCTGCCACCAGGTAACGGTCGATGAGGTTGGCATAGGCTCTCGGATAGGGAGCTATAACGATAAAGATGCAATCGATATTGGCGGCGATGGTTTTTATCTGTCCGTGGTTGTCGGGGCGCATCAGCTCTGACGACCTCTGCAGTACCGCAACGGCAACCCCATGAGGGTTACCATTGCGCCAGATAACACGGTCGCCTGTTACCAGTGAGCCGAGGTTAGAGCGCAAATGGCAGCGTCTGACCGACGTTTTGGTCACCGGTTCTATATCCACCATAGTTCCATAATGCGCAACGACAAGGCCTTCCTGTTCCGCTCCCAGTTCTCCTTCGTTAAGCTGGGTGTCGAGCTGAGTCTCTCGTTTGTGGGCACGGGTTCTGCGCTCCTGTTGGATCTTCTCTATCCTCCAGGCCTGGCGCCGGGTCAGTTTGCGCCGGGCCATAGAAAACTGCCGCTGTCACCAATAAGAGTGAAATAATGTTTTGTGGTAGCGATGGTTTCTGTATCCTGTGTTGTGATTTGGTTATTTAAGTCTAGTATTGACCCTGATATTGCGGAAATTGGTGCATAAATTTCATGCAGGGTTGGGGCAAGAGGCGTTATTGTAGTGGAAAATGAGCAGATGAGTAGCGAAAACAATCTAATTTGGATTGATCTGGAAATGACTGGGCTGGACCCGGATAACGACGCAATCATAGAAATAGCCACAATAGTCACGGATCAGCATCTGAATACTTTGGCCGAAGGCCCCGTTTACGCTATCCACCAGAGTGACGAGGTACTGCAGGGAATGGATGAATGGAACACCCGGCAGCACGGTAAATCGGGGCTGACGGAGCGGGTTCGAAACAGCCGCATTACGGCGGCGGAGGCAGAGGCGGATACACTGGCTTTCCTGCAGCAGTGGCTGCCAAAGGGCAAGTCACCGATGTGTGGCAATTCCATCTGTCAGGATCGGCGTTTTCTGGTTCGCTATATGCCGAAACTCGAGAGTTATTTTCATTACCGCAACCTGGATGTCAGCACGATAAAGGAACTGGCCTGGCGTTGGCGGCCTGAGCTTCTCGAGGGTGTTCAAAAAGCAGGCACTCATCTGGCACTGGACGATATTCGTGAGTCAATAAATGAATTGAAGTATTACCGGGAAAAGTTTTTCTCTATGCCTGTCTGATTTCTGGGCGAGGCCCACGCCCGCTCAGAAAGCAGCGTCTTGGTCCTCTTTTTCCCTCAGGTTTTTCTTGATTTTCCGGCGCCGTCTCCGGTGGGGTTCCCGTTGGCGCTGTAAGGCCCAGTCGATATGTTCGCGCACCATCTCGGATACACCTTCGCGGGGACCTTTTTCTCGTTTTGCTTCCAAAGCGTTGATCACCGCTTCGCTACTGGGGGCATTGCCCAGCCCCACAGCGAGATTACGCAACCAGCGCTGATAGCCGATGCGGCGGATGGCCGACCCTGCGGTGCGCTGTAAATACTCCGATTCGCTCCAGTTGAATAAATCGAGCAGGTCGCCGTGGTCCAGATTGTGGCGGGGCTTAAAGTCGGGTTCCGTGCTCGGTTTGGCGTATTTATTCCAGGGGCAGATAGCCTGGCAATCGTCACAGCCAAAGACCCTATTGCCCATGGGCTCGCGAAACTCTTCCGGAATCGACCCCTTGTTTTCAATTGTCAGGTAGGAAATGCAGCGCCGGGCATCCAGTTGATAGGGCGCCGGAAAGGCGTCAGTGGGGCAGACCTGGAGACAGGCTCGGCATTTGCCGCAGCGGTTCGGTTGTTCTGAGGTATCCACCGGTAGCGGAATATCGGTATAAATTTCGCCGAGAAAAAACCAACTGCCCGCATTGCTGTTCAATACCAGGGTGTTTTTGCCTATCCACCCGAGCCCTGCTTTCTCGGCCAGGGCCCGCTCCAGCACCGGGGCACTGTCTACAAAAGCGCGCTGGTTGGGGGTTCCCCCCACCGCTTTTTCCAGCATTTGGGCGAGTTGAGCGAGCCGCTTGCGAATAATTTTGTGGTAATCGCGCCCGAGTGCATAGCGGGAAATGTAGGCTTTGCCGGCATCTTTCAGGATTTTAATCTGTTGCGTATCCCCGGGCAGATAATCCATGCGGGCGGAAATAATCCGCAGTGTGCCGGGTAAAAGCTCCCCTGGCCGCGAGCGCTTGTTGCCGTGGGCGGCCATCCATTCCATATCACCGTGATAGCCCCGTTGCAGCCATTGGCGCAGATAGCGTTCGTGCCTGTCCAGGTCGGTATCGGCGATACCAATCTGCTGAAAACCGAGTTCACGGCCCCAGGTTTTCACCTGCTCGGCGAGTGCTGCATAGTCAAGGGTTTTGGTCTGCATATGTGATTACACTGCGCTCTCTATAAAACTTCCCTATAATTCTGCCAGAATTCACCATGCGATGAGGCTTGGTATGGAAAAAACTGATCCCATTCCCGCCACTTTCCCGGGGGACGGTACCCCTGGCACAAGTGTCTCCGTAACAAACGGCCTTACAAGAAAGGGCCTTACAAGATTGTACCGCGCACAGGATGTCCGCGAATTGGATCGACAGGCCATCGAGGTCCAGGGCATTGCCGGTATCCATTTGATGAAACGGGCCGGGCGAGCGGCTTTCAATGCCCTTTTGGCGCGCTGGCCGGAACCGGACGCTATCAGTGTCTACTGTGGTAGGGGCAACAATGCCGGCGATGGCTACATAATTGCCGCATTGGCGGCGCAACGCAAGATTGATGTTCGGGTGCTACAAGTGGGTGTCACCGACAAACTTTCCGGTGATGCCTTGACCGCTTATCAGTTTGCCTGTCGAGAGGGGGTGGAAATGTCTCCCTTGAGCGAGTCTCCGGTCCACCGCCATCGTGGTGTGGTGGTCGACGCTCTACTGGGCACCGGTATGCATGGCGATGTTCGCGCGCCTTATATCCACGCCATAGAGCAGATCAATGGCAGTGGTTGTCCCGTCCTGGCGGTGGATATTCCATCAGGCCTGTGTTCAGACACCGGGCGGGTTTTGGGGACGGCGGTCAAAGCCGATCTTACCGTCACCTTCATCGGGGCAAAGCGCGGGCTGTTCACCGGGCGCGGGCCGAATTTTGCCGGCGAGGTGACATTTGACGATCTAGGTGTTCCTCCAGCGATATACAACCAAGTGAACGCTCCAGTGACTATGCTTGATCTTCAGCGTTTGCTGGGAGCTGTACCGCCGAGGCCTGCGGACGCCCATAAAGGGATGTTTGGTCAGGTTTTGATCGTCGGTGGCGATGCCGGTTTTGGCGGCGCGGCCTTGATGGCGGCCGAGGCCGCCGCCCGGGTCGGTGCCGGTTTGGTGAGTGTGGCGACGCGGCCGGAGCATGTGGCGGCCATGCTGACGCGACGACCCGAAATCATGGCCAAGGGTGTTACTTCCGGGCTGGAGCTTGAGGCCTTGCTGAAAAGCGCCGCTATCGTGGTGGTGGGACCGGGACTTGGGCGTTCGTCTTGGTCCGAGCAAATGCTGCGGGGGGTGCTCAACTGTGGTTTGCCTTTAGTCGTAGACGCCGACGCACTCAATTTGCTCTGCGTTGAACGCATCGCGCCTCACCCCCACCGTGACGATTGGATATTGACGCCACACCCGGGGGAGGCGGCGCGGTTGCTCGGGCGCACTGAGACAAAGGGCACGGATGTCCAGGCTGACCGTTTTGGTGCTGTAGAACAGTTGCAGCAGTTTTATGGTGGCACAGTGATCTTGAAAGGAGCCGGCAGTCTGATAAAAGGCCCCGAGGCGAACATCGGGTTGGCGGCAGTGGGCAATCCGGGGATGGCATCTGGCGGTATGGGTGATGTCCTCAGTGGTGTTCTGGGCGGTTTATGGGCTCAGGGGCTCAGTCGCGACCTGAGCGCGGCGCTGGGGGTTTGTTTGCATGGTGTGGCCGGTGACAAGGCGGCGCGGGGAGGTGGCCAGGTGGGCCTTCTGGCTACTGACCTGATACCCTATATTCGAGAACTTTTAAATTCGGCGCCAAACTGATGAACCAACTGCAGCGAACGGTCACTCGATATCTTGATGATGAAGCGGCGATGGTAGCTTTTGGTCGGGCTCTGGGTGCGCATCTGCGAGGCGGGGCGACGGTCTTTCTGGAGGGGAACCTCGGCGTAGGGAAAACGACTTTCTGTCGTGGCGTACTGCGTGCTTTCGGCCATAGGGGCGCCGTTAAAAGTCCCACCTATACATTGGTGGAGCCCTACGACATAGACTCTGGAACTGTCTACCACTTTGACCTTTATCGCCTCGGCGATCCGGAAGAGTTGGAGTTTATGGGCGTGAGAGACTATTTCGCACCGGGGCAGGTGTGTCTGGTAGAGTGGCCCGCACGGGGGCGGGGAGTGCTGCCGTCGCCGGATCTGATCGTTTCAGTCTCGGTTCAGGTAGACCCGGTTAAGTTTGTTTCAGGACGCAGTGTTGCGGTGATTGCGCAGACGCAACGAGGGGAGAAAATTTTACAACTGTTGGAGCGCCCGGTTACTGAACTGCCAGGCATGTAAGTACCGGATTCCGGGTCGTTATGAGGTTTGATCAAAGAAGAACAATTGGGAGCTAATTTTGACTGATACGGCGAGGAAGTCTTTGTTTACCGCGGCCGTTTGCCGGGTTGCCGGGAAAATACGCTGCACCTTGGTTTGTCTGCTGTACACCGTATCGGCTGCGGCTGTCGACGTCGATGGCGTGCGGGTATGGCGTGCTCCCGACCACACGCGTGTTGTGCTGGATCTTAGTGGGCCGGTGCAACACACTATTTTTGAACTCTCGCACCCACTGCGGCTGGTGGTCGACATCAATGGAGCACGTATGCAGACGGAGGTGGCTGAGGTGGCGCTGGACAAAACACCGATTCGGAGAATCCGCAGTGCGGCGCGCGATAAAACCGATTTGAGGATGGTGTTTGATCTCGGGGAAAAAATACAGCCTCGAAGTTTTCTTCTGCGCCGTCACGGTGACAAAAGCGATCGGTTGGTCATCGACCTTTATGATATGGCGGCGCCAATAGCGCCGAAAACGCAAGCGAAAACCATTAATCAATCGACGCAAAAGCGAACCGTAGTCATTGCCGTCGATGCGGGCCACGGCGGTGAGGACCCGGGGGCATCGGGACCCCGGCGGCTGCGGGAAAAAGATGTGGTGTTGTCGATCAGTAAAGCGTTGGTGAATTTGATTAATCGCGAAAAAGGTTTTCGGGCTGAACTGGTGCGTGCCGGCGATTACTATATTCCTTTAAGTAAACGCCGCGATATTGCCCGCGACAAACGCGCAGACCTGTTTGTATCCATCCACGCTGATGCCTTTAAGAATCCGCGCGCCAAAGGCGCTTCGGTATTCGCGTTGTCGCGCCGGGGAGCGACCAGTGAAACGGCGCGTTTTCTGGCACAAAGGGAAAACGAAGCTGACCTGATTGGTGGTGTGGGCAACGTTAGCCTGGGCGATAAAGAAAAAGTTCTGGCCAGTGTGTTGGTGGATTTATCCATGACAGCGACATTAAATTCAAGTCTACAGGTGGGTGATAAGGTTCTGAAATCCTTGAGCAGGGTAGCAAAACTGCACAAGAGGCATATAGAACAGGCGGGCTTTGTAGTATTGAAATCCCCTGATGTGCCTTCCATTCTGGTCGAAACTGGATTTATCTCCAATCCAGAGGAGGCCAGGCTTTTGAATACCTCCAGGTATCGAACGCGTCTCGCCAAAGCGATATTCAGCGGTATTCACTCACACTTTTATGCACATCCGCCGGCGGATTCCTATATTGCGTGGCTGAAAAACAACAACATAAACAAGGGGCTATATGCGCAGACACAGGACTATATAATTGCCAGCGGCGATACCCTGTCTGCCATTGCCAAGCGTTACAATACAACAGTGGGGGAGTTGCGGGAAATTAACGGCCTCGACAACTCCGTAATCAAAGCGGGGCAACGCCTGAAAATACCCACCACTTAATTGAATTCCTTATGAGTAAAATCAAACTATTGAGTCCCAGACTCGCCAATCAGATTGCCGCCGGTGAAGTGGTTGAAAGGCCTGCGTCAGTTGTCAAAGAAATTCTCGAAAACAGTCTCGATGCCGGGGCTATGCGGCTTGATATCGATATCGAAAACGGAGGCACCAAACTGATTCGCGTTCGCGACAACGGGCTTGGTATTGAAAAGGACGATTTGTCACTCGCGCTCAGTCGCCATGCCACCAGTAAAATTCACGAACTGGACGACCTGGAAGCGGTGGCCACGCTCGGTTTTCGCGGTGAGGCGCTGGCCAGTATCAGCTCTGTCGCCCGGTTGACGCTGACCAGCAATACCCGCCCTCGTGGTGAGGGCTGGAAAGCCCAGGCGGAAGGCCGCGATATGGACACTGAAGTGGCTCCGGCGCCGCATCCCCAGGGTACTACGGTTGAAGTTCGGGATTTATTTTTTAACACTCCCGCCAGGCGCAAATTCCTGCGCACGGAAAAAACGGAATTCAGTCGTATTGACGATATTGTCAGACGTCTCGCGCTTTCCCGTTTTGATGTCGCTTTCAATCTCAAACACAATCAAAGGGTGATTCACAGCTGGCGCGCGGCGACCAGCCAAATAGAGCAAGAGCGCCGCACGGCGGCCATATGTGGTCCTGCATTTATGGAAAACGCCCTGCACCTCGATGTCGAACGAACCGGGTTGCGTCTTTGGGGCTGGGTGGCTCTACCGACGTTTTCCCGCAGCCAGGCCGACCTCCAATATTTTTACGTCAATGGCCGCGCGATTCGCGACAAACTGGTGAGCCATGCTGTTCGCCAAGCTTATCAGGATGTACTTTACCACGGCCGATATCCGGCCTTTGTGCTCTATCTCGAACTCGACCCTGCAACGGTGGACGTCAATGTGCACCCTACCAAGCACGAAGTCCGTTTTCGCGACAGTCGTATGGTGCACGATTTTCTGTTTCGCAGCCTGCACCACGCCCTGGCGGATGTGCGTCCGGGGGATCAAGTGAAGAGTCAGGCGTCCCGGCAGGAAAGCGACGTGGCGGCGGCACCGGTTTCCGGTGTGCCCGCCGGTGAGTTCAAACGGCAGGAAACAATTCCCTTTCACACGGGTTCCTCTTTCAGTTCAAGCCCCAGCCCCAAAAGTGTAAGGGAGCAGATGGCTGTTTACGGCGATTTGCACGATAACACAGCGATTGCGGGTTCAGCGCCGATTGCGCCCGTGTCCGGTGAACACATCTTCAATAGCCTTGATACGGGAAGTGAGCGAACGCCGGATATCGAAACACTGGCCAGCGCTAGTGAAGATATCCCCCCTCTGGGCTATGCGATCGCACAACTCAAAGGCATTTATATATTGGCGGAAAACGCTCAGGGGCTTATTGTCGTGGATATGCATGCAGCCCACGAACGGATTACCTATGAGCGTATGAAAAAAGCCTATGCCGGTGAAGGGATTCCGGCCCAGCCATTGCTGGTACCACAGTCATTGGCGGTGAGTCAGAAGGAGGCCGACTGTGCCGAACACTACAGTGCCACGTTTACAGACCTCGGATTTGAATTGCAGCGCGCCGGGCCCGAAAGTTTGCTGGTAAGGCAGGTTCCAGTCATTTTGCGTCAAGCCTTGATTGAGCAGCTGGTGCGGGATGTGTTGGCGGACTTGATCGAGTACGGGGCCAGCAAGCGTATCGGGGAACATATCAATGAAATTCTTTCGACAATGGCCTGCCACGGTTCGGTGCGGGCAAACCGCAAACTTACGATTCCCGAGATGAATGCACTGCTGCGGGATATGGAGGCTACTGAACGCAGTGGTCAATGTAACCACGGCCGCCCCACCTGGACATTGCAGACCCTCGGTGAACTGGACAAGCTCTTTATGCGCGGGCAGTAACGATGGGTTGTAAAAAATTATTAAGCTTGCCTCACCCCTGTAAGCTTGCCGTCCGCCTGACAGTTTGCCAATACCGGATTATTGAGAAACCGAACTGGCGATCAGGCTGCGCAGTCGGTTGCCGGTAGAAATTATAAGCGTCGACTCGGCACTGGTGTACCGGGGTATGGATATCGGCACGGCCAAACCCACTGCAGAGGAATTGCAAAGGGCACCGCACCGTCTGATTGATATTCGGGATCCGGCCGATCCCTATTCCGCGGCGGAATTCTGCCGTGATGCTCTCAGAGAAATGACCGCAATTATAAATTCGGGTCGCATCCCCCTGTTGGTCGGCGGCACCATGCTGTATTTTAAATCGTTGCTCGATGGTATGGCGGACATGCCCGCCGCCGATGCGGAAGTGCGCCAGCGTATAGTAGCAGAAGCAGAAATACACGGATGGTCTTATGTACACGCACAGCTGGCGAAAGTGGATCCTGAATCCGCGGCAAGAATCCACCCCAATCATTCACAGCGTTTGTGCCGGGCCTTGGAAGTTTACCGCGCCAGCGGAACAACCATGACACAATGGCGCAACCGGCAGCGCGATGCCGGAGCAGCATCCCTGCAGCGACGCTATCGTCTGACTCAGCTTGCTATGGCACCGCGTTTTCGCGCCACTCTACACCAGCGTATTAACAAACGATTTGAACTTATGTTGGAACAAGGTTTGGTTGAAGAGGTCAGAAAATTATTCCTGCGCGGTGATCTACATCATGACCTGCCAGCTATTAAAGCGGTAGGCTATCGACAGGTATGGGAATATCTCAACGGTAATGTGACCCGCGAACAAATGATTGAGAAGGGAAAAGCTGCCACGCGACAGTTGGCTAAAAGGCAGTTAACTTGGTTGCGAAATTGGCAGGGTCTGAATTGGATATATACTGAGAAGGAGAATGGTTATTCAATAAATATAGAGGAAATTGTGGCCGAGGCCTTGAATTTTATGTCAGAAACAGCCATATAATGGGAAGGAGGGAAACCTCTGTGTTTACCGGCTGTCGGTAAATACTAGTCAGTTTGTTCGCTTGTGTTCACCCCTGATCGAACACTTGAAGTGAGGAATTTTCAGGTGGATGGGTCAGGAATTTTGAGGTGAGTGCTTTCTGTCTTTGCTTACTTATTTGTTAAGGAGAATAAAAAATGTCAAAAGGGCATAGCTTACAAGACCCTTATTTGAACGTTTTACGTAAAGAACGAATTCCTGTATCTATTTACTTGGTCAATGGAATTAAACTGCAAGGCCAAATTGAGTCATTCGACCAATTTGTTGTGCTGTTGAAAAACACCGTCAGTCAAATGGTATATAAACATGCCATTTCCACTGTTGTACCATCCCGCGCGGTTCGTGTGCCAATGCTCAATCCGGCGCAACAGGAAGGCGGCGAAGGCGAGGGCTGAGTTTGTTGCTCTCTAATAAGAGGTGGCTCGTTGTTTTTTGAACGCCCTGATTCCGGTGAACTGGCAGTGCTGGTTCACTTGGACCTTACACGGAGCGAGGATTGCGAAGATCCCCGTGAATTCGAAGAGTTGGTTTTGTCCGCAGGCGGAGATCCGGTGGCGTTTGTGACCGGACAAAGATCGACTCCCGCGCCAAAATTTTTTGTCGGTACCGGCAAATTGGAAGAACTCAAACATTTGGTCAGTTCGCACAAAGCTGAACTGGTTATCTTTAATCACACCCTCAGTCCAAGTCAGGAACGCAATCTGGAGCGCGAATTGAAATGCCGGGTATTGGATCGCACCGGGTTGATTTTGGATATTTTTGCTCAGCGGGCCCGAACTCACGAGGGAAAACTGCAGGTAGAACTGGCGCAACTGAGACATATGTCTACCCGCCTGGTTCGCGGTTGGAGCCATCTGGAACGGCAGAAAGGTGGTATTGGCCTGCGTGGGCCGGGTGAAACCCAGCTTGAAACTGACCGCCGGCTGTTACGGGCCCGTATCAAGTCAATCGAGAAACGTCTACAGAAGGTTCGCAGCCAGCGCGAGCAGGGGCGGCGCTCACGCCGCCGGGCCGCGGTTGCGACTGTTTCGCTGGTCGGTTACACCAACGCCGGAAAATCGACGTTGTTCAACGGCATTACCGCGGCTGGGGTATTTGCCGAGGATCAATTGTTCGCAACCCTGGACCCGACCATGCGGCGTATTCAGTTGCCCAATGTGGGAGCCGCAGTGTTGGCCGACACAGTGGGATTTATCAGTCACTTACCACACCGGTTGGTAGAAGCCTTTCGCGCCACGCTGGAGGAGGCCTCCAGCGCCGATTTACTGTTGCATGTCATCGACGCGGCGGCGGAAGAACGCAGCCGCAATATTGAGCAGGTCGATCAGGTGCTGGGGGAAATCGGCGCAGAAAACGTTCCACTACTACAAGTATATAACAAAGTGGATTTGATGCCGGGCATAGCACCGAAAATTGAACGCGATGACAACGGCAGGCCACAGGCGGTCTGGTTATCGGCTCACACCGGCGCCGGGGGGGAACTGTTGCTTGAGGCTGTCGCCGAGTTACTCTCCGATGGGGTGATTCGGCAGTGGTTGCGATTGCCGGCCCACCGGGCCAGGCTGCGGGCCAGGCTCTACCGGCAAAATGCAGTGGTTGAAGAGTTGTATGGAAATGACGGTGAAAGTGAACTGGACGTGTGTATTCCGGAGGCTGATCTGCGCCGCATACTAAGGGCGGAAGGCCTTAAAATGAAGGATTTGGACTGGATTGAGCTGGAGGCTTCCGCTGCCATTGCCGTATAACCTCAACTTACTTAAAGCAACAAAACTCAGGCATTGCGGGTATATCCTTTGATAGAATCCCTTCGGCCATAACCGGGTATAGGATGATTAAATATGTTTAACTGCATATTGGCGGTTTTTTGACCCGTTGAGGGGCTTTATTCGATAAGATTTTTAATATATAAGACTTTTTAAAATATAAGACAAAGGCTGCGCCATGCAGTTACGACAAAAAGGCAATGGAGACACTTATGGCCTGGAATGAACCGGGTGGGAATAATCAAGATCCATGGGGTGGCGGCAAACGCAACAATGACGGCCCGCCTGATCTCGACGAAGCGTTAAAGAAATTCCAGGAGGGGGGCAGACGCTCGCCGTCTGGTTCCGGTAATCTGGGGGGCGTTCCGGTTACTCTGGTGCTGGTGGTTTTGGCACTGATTTACTTCGTTACTGGTATCAATATCATTAACGAGCAGGAGCGTGGCGTGGTGTTGCGGTTGGGGGTGTACCACACCACCTTCGGCCCCGGTTTTAACTGGGCTCCACCTCTGATCGACAGTGTCACGCCAGTCAATGTCACTAAGGTCAGGCTCCACAGTACCCGCGGAATGATGCTTACTCAGGACTTGAATATTGTTGAGGTGCATGTCTCGATTCAATATAGCATCAGCGAAGCCAAGGACTTTGTGCTTAAAGTGCGCGAGCCTGAGCGCACCCTGGCGGAAGCCTCTGACAGTGCGCTGCGCCATATTGCCGGTTCAACGGAAATGCACGCCGTGTTGACCGAAGGCCGTGAGCAAATGGCAGTGGATGTAAAAGAGCGTTTACAGAATTATTTGGACGCCTACCGCACTGGCATTCAGATTGAAAAGGTCAATGTGGAGGAAACCAACCCGCCGCGGGAAGTACAGGCTGCTTTTGACGATGTGAATAAGGCCCGAGAAGATGAAGAACGCCTTAAAAACGAAGCCGAAGCCTACTCCAACGGTATAATTCCGGAAGCCAGAGGTAAAGCACAGCGCATCATTGAAGAGGCAAACGCCTACAAAGAGCAGGTGGTGGCTGAGGCCGAAGGTGACATTCAACGTTTCGAAAAACTGTTAGTGGAGTATAAAAAATCGCCCAAGGTGACCCGAGACCGCCTCTATCTTGACGCTTTGGAAACTGTAATGGCCAACAGTTCTAAAGTGATGATCGATGTCGAGGGCGGCAATAATATGCTGTATTTGCCTTTGGATAAAATAATGCAGCAATCGCCGGTGAGGCAGGCTTCAAAGGGGGTATCCGCCGACATACTGCGGGAACTTCGCAATCAGGTGCGGGAAGAAGTGCGTCGGGAATTGCTTAACACCCGTCGCAGGGAGGGACGCTGAGAATGAACAATAAATTAATTTCGGTACTGGCGGCTGTCGCCGTAGTGCTGCTTATCGCAGTAAATACTCTTTATATCGTCAAGGAAACCGAGCGCGCCGTATTGTTGCGCTTTGGTCGCATGGTGGACGCAGATTTAAAACCGGGACTGCACTGGAAATTGCCGATGATCAATGAAGTGCGTAAATTTGACGCCCGCATTTTAACCTTGGACGCACACCCGGAGCGCTACCTGACAGTAGAGAAAAAAGGGATGATTGTTGATTCTTACGCCAAGTGGATAATTGACGACGTCAGCAAATACTATACCGCCACTAACGGTGAAGAAAGCCGTGCCGACCGTCTTGTGGCTCAGCGGGTTAACGAAGGACTGCGCAACGGCTTTGGCGAACGTACCCTCCAGGAGGTGGTCAGTGGAGAGCGCGACCAGCTTATGACAGAGCTGACTGAGCAGCTCAATGAATTTACTTCGGCATCGCTCGGCATCAGGGTCGTGGATGTCAGGGTCAAGCGTATCGATCTGCCGGAGCAGGTGAGCGAGTCCGTATTTAACCGCATGAATGCCGAGCGTAATAGAGAAGCCCAGGAACACCGTTCCAAAGGTAATGAACAGGCGGAAGTGATTCGCGCTGATGCCGATCGCCAGAGGACGATAATAGAGGCGGAAGCCTACCGCGAATCAGAGCGGCTTCGCGGTGAAGGGGATGCCCGGGCGGCGCAAATATATGCAAGCGCCTATAATAAAGACCCTGAATTTTTCACCTTCATGCGTAGCCTCAAAGCTTACAAGGAAACCTTCAGAAGTAAGGACGATATATTACTGCTGGAACCGGGCAGCGAATTTTTCCGCTACCTGAAGGACAGTGGAGGAAGTAAAAAGTAGCTCACAAACCCACCTGGAAAGTGGTAGAATTTTGCAACCGGGTTTAAAACCCGGTTTTTTATGTCGGAACCATTTATAGTGCACCAAGCCTGGATTGAGGGCCTAAGGGCCTAAGGGCCTAAGGGCCTAAGGGCCTAAGGAAAGAGTGGCGGAATACCAAGTGGTTGTAACGGGGCTGCGCCGGGAGTAAACAAAACAAAGATGTGGGAAGAGTTGGGCCGTGCGGTCTGTCTGATGCTAGTGTTGGAAGGCATACTGCCCTTTCTGTACCCGAATCGGTGGCGCCATTTGGTTGCCAAACTGGCTATCATCGACGACCGCCAACTGCGTATGATAGGGCTGGTTAGCATGCTAACTGGGGCCGGTTTGCTGTATCTGACTTAAATGAAAAACTGAGTTGAGCCTGTCATGACTTACGCCGACCCTTGGTTATTGCCCGATGGAGTGGAAGAAGTACTTCCCGCCGAGGCGCAGCGGGTAGAGCGGCTGCGCCGTCGCCTGTTGGATCTCTACCACTGTTGGGGGTACGACCTGGTTATACCGCCAATGGTGGAATATACAGACTCTCTATTGATCGGCCTGGGTCGGGACGTCGACCTGCTTACATTTAAAGTTACCGATCAAATGAGTGGCCGCACCATGGGCATACGCGCCGACATCACGCCCCAGACGGCGCGCATGGACGCTCACAGCTTTAAGCGCAAAGGCCCCAATCGCCTCTGTTATGCCGGTCATGTGCTGCATACGCGCCCCAAGAGTCCGCTGGCGACCAGATCTCCGATTCAGGTTGGGGTTGAGCTCTACGGAGAGTCGGGATTGGACGCTGATATTGAAGTGATATCCCTGCTGCTGGAAACGCTGCAAAAAGCCGCCATCCCCCGTCTGCATCTTGACTTTGGCCATGTGGAAATCTACCGGGCTCTGGCGAGGGCGGCGGGACTGGAACCTGAACAAGAGCAGGCATTTTTCGAATTGCTGCAACGCAAAGCCGCTTCGGAAATCACCGCCTGGGTGAAAAACAATATTGAGACGGAGTCTCTCAAATCTATGTTTCTGGCGCTGCCGGAACTTGCGGGTTTGCGCGAGCAGGTATTTCCCCGCGCTCAGCGCATATTCACAGGCGCCCCGGGTGAAGTGCGGGTGGCATTGGACGAATTGACAGCTGTGGCCGAGGCTATTGCCCAGCGCTACCCCGAGGCTGAGCTGTACTTTGATTTAAGTGAGCTGCGCGGTTATCACTACCACACAGGTATAGTCTTTGCCGCTTATGCGCCGGGTTGCGGCAACGCCATTGCCAACGGTGGGCGCTATGACCATATCGGCGAAGTTTTTGGCCGCGCGCGCGCGGCAACAGGGTTTTCCGCCAACCTGACAGCGTTGAACAGTCTGAATAATTCGAATCAGGAATCCGGTTTGGGCATATTTGCGCCGGCAAGCGACGATCCATTACTGTGGCAGGCGATCAAAAGGCTGCGCGATCAGGGGCAGAGGGTCGTTTGTGGATTATCGGGGCGGGAAATCATTATGGAAGAAATTAACTGCGATCGCCGCTTGGTGTTAGAAAACGGAGAGTATCGGGTAAAACCGTTTTAGCCTCGTGCTGAGGCCTGGTGCAGCTGAGCGAAAGCAGCCTGAGCGAAGGCTGATTAAAAAAGGTTCAAACTGAGAGATAAAAGTGGCAATGGGCAAAAATATTGTTGTACTGGGTACCCAATGGGGCGATGAAGGAAAGGGGAAGAACGTCGATCTGCTGACCGACCAGGTTTCACTGGTAGTGCGTTTCCAGGGTGGTCACAATGCGGGCCATACACTGGTTATTGATGGCAAGAAAACGGTTTTACACCTGATTCCCTCTGGTGTTTTGCGCGATAATGTGACCTGCTTGATCGGCAATGGTGTGGTGCTCGCGCCCGATGCCTTGTTAGAGGAAATTACCGAATTGGAACAACAGGGCGTGCCGGTTCGCGAACGTTTACGCTTATCGCCCGCCTGCCCCCTGATTCTCCCCTATCATGTAGCCCTGGACAGGGCCAGAGAGGTGGCACTGGGAGATGAAAAAATCGGCACTACGGGACGCGGAATAGGTCCGGCTTACGAGGACAAGGTGGCTCGCCGCGGCCTGCGTTTGGGCGACTTGTTCAATCAGCACCACTTTTGCGAACTCTTGAAAGATGTTGTGGAATATCACAACTTCATGCTCACGGAGTACTATAAAACCGAGGCGGTTGATTGTGACAAAGTCATTGCCGAAGCGATGCACTGGGCTGAACAGCTTTTACCCATGGTGGCCGACGTCACTGAGGTGCTTCATCAGGCGCGCGAAGCCGGCGCCAGCATATTATTTGAAGGTGCGCAGGGGGCGTTGCTGGACATAGACCATGGTACCTACCCTTTTGTCACTTCATCGAACACGACCGCCGGCGGTACCGCCACCGGCTCCGGGTTTGGGCCTCTCTATCTCGATTACGTGCTAGGTATTACCAAGGCCTATACCACCCGAGTTGGCTCTGGTCCCTTTCCTACCGAGCTTTGCTGCGATATCGGCCGGCATCTCGGCGAAAAAGGCTGTGAATTCGGTGCCACCACCGGCCGCCAGCGTCGTACCGGCTGGTTTGACGCCGTAGCTGTCCGCCACGCGATTCAGATCAACAGTATTTCGGGCTTGTGTTTGACGAAGCTTGATGTGCTGGATGGATTGGAGACAGTCAGGGTTTGTGTTGATTATCGAGATTCCAAAGGTGATAAATTGGGTATTCCTTTTGATACCAGGGGTTGGGAGAATGTTCAGCCTGTCTACGAAGATTTACCCGGTTGGAAAGAATCGACAGTGGGAGCTAAGACTCTGGAAGAGCTGCCGCAAAATGCCCGCCACTATATCAAACGGCTGGAAGAACTGGTGGGAGCCCCTGTCGATATTATTTCAACCGGTCCCGACCGAGTGGAAACTATAGTGCTAAAGCATCCGTTTTTGGGTTAGGACGGCCTCTTACAAAACACTAATTAACGCTAATCCTCTACTGGGGACAGGCCTTCTGGCCGCCCCATCACTTACGCTTTAAGGCCGTAATTATTTGCCAGCGGTCTTTAAATCTTCCCAGGCAACGGTAGCCAGCAAAGTTAAGTAGATTCCGAATGCAACTTGGATAAACATGGTTTTAACCTCCTTGGTGGTGAAGATGCGAGTTTTCGTTACGTTGATAAAACTATACGAGTGTTCCTGATATTCATCCAATGGTTTAAATTCCATTTAAAAATGAATATGATTCATATTGCTTGATGTAATGGAAACCCGGCATGAATCTTACGGCAGCCCTTAGGTGTTGCGACGTTTTACGCTTTCTGGGCCAACTACCTCCGGACGTCCGCCTGACACTGTGCTTACCCCGGGTTATTGAGAAGTTACTTTGTGTTGACATAGCTGCATAGATTGATTGAACTAAATTCATATCAGAATCACTTTATCCACAGGGGCTGCTATGGATACCCGCCAACTCGCGAAAATAGATTTGAACCTGCTGGTCGCATTGCAGGTACTGCTGGAGGAGCGCAACGTATCCAAAGCTGCCGGCAGACTGTTTATTACCCAGTCGGCAATGAGCAAAACACTGGGCCGGTTGCGAGAGCTGTTTGGCGACCAGTTGCTCACCCGAACATCCCACGGCATGGTGCCAACACCGAGGGCCACGGAGTTGCAGCGGGGGTTGATAGAAACCCTGCAGGGAGTGCAAAGCCTGGTATCGCCGGCAGAATTTGAACCCTATCACTACCAGGGTGAGTTCAGCGTCGCGATTGCCGAATATATCGGTGTGGCGGTATTGCCGCTTCTGGTTGAATTGCTGCAGCGTGAAGCGCCCCACATTCATATTCAAACTATCAGCCGCATTGAGCACCAGTTGGAGCAACTGGCAGCGGGTAATTTGGACTTCTCACTGCATATGGCCCACTCTAGCTACGGAGCCGATTTTAATGTCACACCCCTTGGGGGGTTGCCACCGGTTTTATTGGCCCGCCAGGGACATCCGCTGCGGCATCAAAAAGAGATCACCTGGGATGATATTATCAGCTACCCCCACGTTAGCCTGTATACACCGGATATTGAAGAGTTGGAGTTCATACGTCAATTATATGTTGGTTACCCATCGTCGCGCCCCTGTTGTTAAAGGAAGGGGGAACAATAATTGACGCACTCTGCACACCTAAATCTCAAACGCTTTGGATATAGAGTTTGCCGTGCGCTAATTCAGTTGAGTAGTATATTTACGCAACGATGGGTATACTCAAAATGCTTTGGATCTGTGTCCGGGCAGCGTGCATAAAGTTAGAGCTGCAATGTATAAAACACTTGCAATAAAACTGAATCATAGCAATGGCGCGGAGAAAAAACTACGCGTCCGGGTTCCCGCGGGATTTGCTCCTATCGATAGTCTGGTGGAACCCCTGTATCAAATATGTGATGCCGCACTGGCACTAGAGCTGTCGACGACGCCTGTTTCCTGCAAAGCCGGTTGCAGCGTTTGTTGTCACCAACTGATACCTCTTTCCGGAGCGGAAGTCCTTTATTTGGAAGGCTTGTTGGCGTCTTTCCCTCGTGGAAAACGGCGAAAAGTTTCCACGGCTCTACGCCATTTGCGGGAAAAGTCACAGCGCCTGATTGCCACAGCCAACGATGGGCAGCAGAGTTTTCACCGGCGTTATTTCAACCAGAACACAGCTTGCCCTTTTTTGGATGAGGGGCGATGTGGGATCTATGCCCAACGGCCCCTGGTATGTCGCGAGTATCATGTCTCTTCCCCGTCGATACATTGTAAAAATCCGTATGACAAACCTGTTGAACGTGTCGCCAGAGGGTTGAACCTGGGTGCGTTAATGTGCGTATTTTCGGCAAAAATATTGGGTACCGATAAATACCCTATACCGATGTTTCTCGTCGGAGACTGGAGACGGAAGAATCGCTACGCCGATGCAGGTTACTTTACCGATTTCGAATGGCGTTATGTGGGCAGTGAGGTGCCCGCCGATCGGCAAACAATAGACAGCTTGCCGAGTAACAAAAACACCTATCGGATTCAGCCCGCTAGGGTATTGGAACCTCTGGCGCTGCCAAAATTATTGGTGCGGCACGCGAATGCGCTCAATATTAAAAAAGTGGTAAAGAATTTAACCCGAATGAGCCGGCACTATAGTCAGGGAGAGCGAATTGTTGAAATTGGTTCCGGCGATGGATATTTTCGCTATTTGGCCGGTTTGAGTGGCAATTCTGAAGTCATTGAGTTTGCAAATAGAATCATTGAAACGGAATCCGACAATAAAGTAATCGAGAAAAATCGCGCCAGGGGGAAGGTGCTTCAGCAAGTCGACGCAAAGTATCTCACAAATACGTTTGGCTCAGCGTTTACACCGTTGATATTAAGCATGAATGTATTGGATATATTTTCCGCAGGCGATCTGGATCGTGTGTTGCTGGAAATTTTCAACGTGTTAAAACCAGGCGGTTTTGTCGTGCACGTTATGTCATCTTCCGTTCATGCATCCGTGTTTAAATATATAGCGGAAGAAAATAAAGGTAAAGTATTGTTACCCTATGTGGAAGGTGGCTACCTGGGGGTGGTGATTGTTGAGCGCAAGCGTTGGATAGAGAGAGCTTTCCCGCTATTTTTTCAAGGTGAGGCTTCACTTGCCCGACAATTCCAACAGTCTCCAGAAGAGTATTTCAGGGTTGCGGAAAATCTGCGGCTCATGCTTGAGAGGCGACAGGAAAACTACAAGGCACTGCTGCTGCACGACTATTCCCTTGCCAGGCTGGTAAAGCATTTGGCTGTGAAGGGGTTTACCCAAGTTTATCAAAGGGTATTGACATCGTCTTCCACTCGGAAAGCCGACGCGCATCACCGGCAATTGGGCGATGGCAATGAAATTGTAAACTACTTGGGCGCATTATCGGTGAACACCTTAGCGACTGTCCCTCGGGGGCAGGTTGTTGAAAGGTCCACCTTTGCGGTTGTTGTGGGGCGCAAATCGCTGAACAGCCAGATGCCTGATGGCGTGTAGTGTATTTTACACGGGGCTGCCTACCGGTCTGCTTTCTTTTTCTCTTTGAATGCGGTTGTATATTTCTTCCCGGTGGACTGCAACTTCCTTTGGAGCATTGATGCCCAGGCGAATTTGATTTCCCGCAGTACTTAGTACGGTTACGCTGATGTTGTCACCAATCATTAAGGTTTCGCCGATGCGCCGTGTAAGAATCAACATATGAATTCCCTTTTATTTTTTGAATGAGTACGTTTCTAAAAACTTTTAGTTTAGTGTCAGCCAGTTTAGTGTCGGTCAATTTCGTATCAGCCAGTTTCGTGTTAGTCAGTCTAGCGCCAGACTAGTACCAACCTCTGTCATCATAAGGTTGGTTTCTGCTGATTGTAATGTACAGTAATTAAAATGGTTTTAGCTTGTTGTACCGCCAGCTTCGTTAATAGTTGCGGTCTAAAGGCGATTTGATGGGCCAAACGTCCGCAATCAGGGAGTTCGATTATGCGGGATTTTTGTTCTCGGGTAAATAAATTAAGAATAACATTTTTCATGGATAGATTGTATATGGAGTGTATTTTTAAAGGATTGGATTACAGTTTTACTGTATGTTTTGTATTTGTTTGTGTATGAAAGTAATTTAATTTTGGCGCTATCATGATTAAATGCTAAGAATATAGTGCATTTGTGTTGATGTACGGGGGTGCTTTTCTGATGATGGTGCCAAATATACTCAAAGCGTTTGAGATTTAGGTGTGCAGAGTGCGTCAATTTTTGTTCCCCCTTCCTTTAACAACAGGGCGCGACGACACTGCATGGCTGGCCCCATCTGAGGACGCTAGCGCCGCGAATGCCTGGAGCGCCAGGACGGAGCAACACGGCCAGGGGCAAAAAGGGGTGTCCTCTGCACACCTAAATCTCAAACGCTTTGGGCATATATAGTTTTCTGCGATAATGGAACAATATAATGCCTGTGTTTTTACCCTATCGTTACATAAATTTTCGAGCTCAGAACCTTTTAGAGCGGCATTTTCAGGGACGCGCGCAGATTTTTCTAACCGGAGCATAGCTCACCCTATATGAGGATTAGAAAAGTTGAGCACGGCCCTGACAATGCCGCTATAGAAGGAGCGAAGCGGTCCTGGGCCGAAAATTTATGCAACGATAGGGTTTAGTGAGTTAACGCCTGGTTTGTATGTGAATCAGCCCCAGTGGCAACCTTATATTAGAGGTATAGTAAAAAGTGGATGTTTGGCGTCAGTTTAAAGAGACAGGTTGGGAAGCGCCAAAAACAGTTTTTCAATTAAAAGCAAGAGCGGCTGCCTGGCTGGTTAAGTATCTATTAACCGCATTGGCAATTTTTGGTCTGTTTGCCTGTTTGATACTCTTAAATGAAGACGCTCTGCGCAACGCCCTGCTGAACTATTTATTTCCAGAATCCTGGCATGGTGTTATGGAAAAACTGGTGGACTTCTTTTTCCAGTCGCAGGCAAAAATGGTTTTAAGTTGCCTGATTATCAACGTTTCCATTGTGATTGCGTCGGTAGTTTTATTTCCGTTAAAAGAAGGTTGTTCTGCTGCCTTTGAAAGGGAATCGGGGTTGCACAGCGAAGTTGTCGAAGAGTATCCACTTATCTATCAGGTGTGGGGTGAAATTAAATTATTTGTCTTGGTTACAGCTGCGCAGCTAACGGCATTGTGGATAGGTTATTACGCGTTTGAGTGGACACGATGGTTTTCCATTATACTTAGCCTTGTGATTTTATTTTTTGTCTTTGCTCTCGATCTGATATCACCTACACTTCAACGCCATCAGGTACCCTATTCCATCGTTTTAAAGGTTCTGTTCAACAACCCGGTGTTGAGTTTCGGTTTCGGTGCACTCTATACCCTTCCACCTCTTGTATTGAGCAGATATATACTTTCGTTGGAAACATTAAGCCTGTTTCAGATGGCGGCGATAATATTTTCGGTCAATCTGGTGTTTCTTGCTTTGGCCATACCTGGGGGTACAAGGTTGGCGGCGGTGTTGTTGACTCAGGCGCGAAAGACTGCTCTACCTTCACTGAAACAGAGGGTGTGGGGCTATAGCCTGACGCTGCTCCTGTTCTGTGTGAGTTCTCTTTTGCACACCCGTCTGGCGCTGAGCCTTCATCATAAAAGTCAGTTTTTTAAATGCGAATACAATGTGGATTGGAGTTCGATAGAGTTTAATCTCCCTTCCTGGCAGAGCATTAAAGAGGGAAAACCGGTTAATTCATTGACGTTCGACCTGGAGGCCAAAAACCCTACCTCCTTTGATCTGGTGGTTGAAAATAGTGTGTTGACGGTAGAACAATATGGTCAGGTAGTTGCCACTATCAATATTGCCGAATTTTCAGTCAAAGCCGGTGAAACGGTAGTCAAAAAAATACAGATTAACACCTCTATGGAGATGGAGTCGCTAGCCGGTTTTAGTGAACTATTGGATGGCTGGAAAGTTAATTTGGAGTTTGACCTTTGGCCGGGCATCCCTTTCCTGATTAATTTGATTTAAGGTTGAATCCAAAGTGTTTGAGGTTTTGTTTTACAGCGGCCGCAGTCAGGATAAAGATGACAGGGATGGTCAGCCCGGTGCAGGCAACTTGGGGTGTTGTGCACCCTGTACGCCTGGCATAAGACGGATCCGGTGGATACCTTCGAGTCCAGGCGCAATGACCGTATTGACGACCGTCAGGGAAATCGCAACCCCGTTATTCCGCAGTGGGTAGAAAGTATTTGGGGGAGCCGTTGTAATTGAACTCAATCCAATTGAGAAAGGTCTCTCACCGCACCTTTATCTGCACTGGTAGCGAGTTTTGCATAGGCTTTTAGCGCCGCGGATACTTTTCGCGGCCGTTGTGCGGCCGGTTTCCACCCCTCCCGGTCCCGTCTGGCGCGCCGGCTGGCCAGCTCCTGGTCGCTCAACTGCACATTGATACAACGGTTGGGTATATCAATCGTAACAATATCGCCGTTCTCCACCAGGCCTATGGCACCGCCGGCGGCCGCTTCCGGTGAAACATGGCCGATGGACAGCCCTGAGGTGCCACCGGAAAAACGTCCGTCGGTGAGCAGAGCACAGGCTTTGCCCAGCCCCTTGGATTTAAGGTAGCTGGTGGGATAGAGCATTTCCTGCATACCCGGGCCGCCGCGGGGGCCTTCGTAGCGAACAATAACCACCTCTCCCTCTTTCACTTTGCCGTTAAGGATATGATCCACGGCTTGCTCCTGGGATTCGGTAACGTGAGCCGGACCTTCAAATACTAGAATCGAATCGTCGACGCCAGCTGTTTTTACCACGCAGCCGGCCTCGGCAATATTGCCGTAGAGCACCGCCAGGCCGCCCTCCCGGCTGAAGGCGCTTTCCAGCCTGTGAATGCAGCCACCGTCGCGATCGACATCCAGCGCCGGCCAGCGGCAGTCCTGACTAAAGGCTTCCTGGGTTCGGATACCAGCGGGGCCGGCTTTATAGAATTCAGTAATTTCCGGCTCCGGATCACGCATGATATCCCACTGGTCGAGAGCGCTTTGCAGTGTCGGACTGTGTATGGTGGGTACCGAGGTGTCCAGCAGCCCGGCCCGATCCAGTTCTCCGAGAATGCCCATTATTCCGCCAGCCCGATGTACGTCCTCGATATGATATTGGGGTGTGTTGGGTGCAACTTTGCATAGTTGCGGAACCTTGCGCGACAGATAGTCGATATCCTTTAAGGTAAAATCCTGTTCCCCTTCCTGGGCGATTGCGAGAATGTGCAAAATGGTATTGGTCGATCCCCCCATGGCTATGTCCAGTGTCATAGCATTGGCAAAGGCAGCAGTAGTGGCGATTTGGCGCGGCAGCACCGATTCGTCGTCCTGCTCGTAATAACGGCGGGTGATCTCGACAATGCGCCGGCCCGCCTCTTCGAATAAACCGCGGCGGTCGGCATGGGTGGCGACCAGTGTGCCATTGCCCGGCAGGCTCAGACCCAGGGCTTCGGTCAGGCAGTTCATGGAATTGGCGGTAAACATGCCGGAGCAGGAACCGCAGGTCGGGCAGGCGCTGCGCTCGTAGGCTTCCACCTTATCGTCGGAAGCGCTGTCATCAGTCGCCACTACAATAGCATCGACCAAGTCCAGCTTGTGGTCTGCGAGCCGGGTTTTTCCCGCCTCCATAGGTCCGCCGGAAACAAAGACAACCGGAATATTCAGGCGCATGGCAGCCATCAGCATGCCGGGGGTGATTTTGTCGCAGTTGGAAATACAGATCAGGGCATCCGCGCAGTGAGCGTTCACCATATATTCCACCGAGTCGGCAATAATATCCCGGCTCGGCAGACTGTAGAGCATACCGTCATGGCCCATGGCGATGCCGTCGTCCACGGCGATGGTATTGAATTCTTTGGCCACTGCACCGGCTTTCTCTATCTCTCTGGCCACCAGTTGTCCCATGTCTTTCAAGTGAACGTGCCCGGGGACGAACTGGGTAAATGAATTGGCAATGGCAATTATGGGCTTCTGAAAATCGTCATCTTTCATCCCGGTGGCACGCCACAGGGCGCGGGCTCCTGCCATATGGCGGCCGGCAGTGGATGTTTTGGAGCGATAGACAGGCATGGAGGACCTCATTGCTGGAGGGCTGGGTTTAAGACTGGTGGCCAAGGATACCAGATATATACAGAGCTAAGAATAACTTCATCCAAGCCGGGGTACCTGTGCCCTGGATTCGGTGGCCATCCGGCTTTTTTGTAGGGTTACAGTTGTTTGATAAACACTTTGGAGTTGCGGCGATAATTGTAAAGAGACTGTTTCTGATCGGGCAGGTTGCTCAGATCGCCGCCTGTGAAACCCTGTTCCAGAAACCAGTGTGCTGTTTGGGTAGTCAGTGTAAACAGTGTTTTAAGCCGCAGTTTATGCGCCTGCCTTTCAATATGTGTCAGCAGCTTTGCGGCTCGACCGCCGCTGCGGTAATCTTCGTGGGTTACCACACAGGCCAGTTCGCCGCTGTGATTGTCCGGATAAGGGTAGAGCGCGGCACAGGCGATGATCATGCCGTCCTTTTCCATGACGGTGAATTGATCGACTTCGGTTTCCAGCAGTTCCCGCGATCTGCGCACCAGCACCCCCAGTTTTTCCTGTGGGCTGATCAGCTTGATGATACCGCCGACATCATCGATCCGGCCTCGGCGGATCACTTCGTAGCTGTCGCAATAAACCATGGTGCCGGTGCCATCACGGGTAAACAGCTCTTTAATCAAAGCGCCATCATCGCTGTAACTGATCATCTGTGCCCTGGGAATACCCTGACTGCAAACATTGTAGCACGATTGCAATGCCTGGAGCGTTACGTCCCCCGGTACCCTGTCAGGATCTGATAAAAGATTGCCGCATTGCTTCAGTGTCAACTCGCGCAGAAGCCGGCCGTTGCGATTGCGCACGCCTTGCTCCGGCGTAAACGCAATCAGTTTGTCCGCTTTTAGGTTGACGGCCGCCTGGGTGGCGATTTCGGCAAATGAAAGGTTGAAAATTTCTCCAGTGGGGGAGTAGCCCAGTGGCGACAGGAGTATCACGCAGCCCTGACTGAGCGCGTGGCTCAATCCCTTGCCATCGACCCGCCGCACCTTGCCGGTGTGGAGAAAGTCCAGGCCGTCGATAATGCCACAGGGCCTGGCGGTGACAAAGTTGCCACCCACAACCCGAATACGCGCACCGTGCATAGGGGAATTGGGCAGGCCGGTTGAAAGCTGGGCTTCGATATTGACACGCACCTCGCCGATAACCCGGGCAATTCTGCTAATGCTATCTTGATCGGTAATGCGCAGATTTTTGTGAAACTGTGAGGCAATATTTTCCGCCGCCAGGCAGCGGTCGATCTGAGGGCGAGCGCCGTGAACCAGGACCAGGTGGACGCCGAGGCTGTTTAACAGCCCTATATCGTGAATGATGTTGGCAAAGTTGCCGTGCTCGATGGCTGCTCCGGGTAACATCAGTACGAAGGTTTTGCCTCTGTAAGCATTGATATAGGGTGACGACTGACGAAACCACTTCACATAGTCTTGATTTACTGCACTCACCGTGAAAATCCTCTTTCTGCCGAGGGGGGGCAGTATATATAGAAATCACGCACCAAGTCACCGCAGCGCTAAAGACAAAACCGCGTTATAAGCGCCTTGATTAGATCGATCGCCGGTTGAATTTGTTTTTGCTCGATGTATTCATTGGGCTGGTGAGCTTGATCGATACTGCCGGGCCCCATTACGATGGTATCCATGCCCAACTGTTGCAGGAAGGGGGCTTCGGTGGCGAAAGCCACGCTTTCAGCGACATTGCCGGAAAGTTTTTCCGCCGCCTGAACCAAGGGGGATTGCGCGCTCTGCTCAAACGGGTGTATCCCGCCAAACAGTGCAGAGATTTCGATTTCACTACTGGTCTCGCGTGCGATCGGCTGCAGGCGCGCGGCGATCTGCCGGTGCAGGTCTTCATTATTCATGCCCGGTAACGCCCGCAGATCAAACTGTAATTCACACTGGCCACAGATACGATTGGGATTGTCGCCGCCGTGAATACAACCCAAATTCATGGTCGGGTATTGAATGTCGAATCCCGGGTTACGGTAGCTCGACTGCAGTTCTCGCCTGAATGCCAACAAGTCGCCGATGACCCGGTACATAATTTCCAGTGCGCTGTTGCCCAACTCCGGGTTTGACGAGTGCCCTGCAAGCCCTTTGACTCGAATCGAATCCATCATAATGCCCTTGTGCATGCGCACCGGCCTTAATCCTGTCGGCTCGCCGATTACCGCGTAGCGGGCTTTGGGGTACCCCCGTTCCGCCAGGCTTCGGGCGCCACTCATGGAACTCTCCTCGTCGGCGGTCGCGAGCACGATTAGCGGCTGCTGTAGATCGGTGCCCGCAAAAGCTTTGGCCGCCTCGATCACAACGGGAAAAAACCCCTTCATATCGGTAGCGCCCAAGCCATAAAAACGGTGATTTTTTTCCGTCAGTTGAAACGGGTCCTGCTGCCAGCGGTTTTCATCATAGGGGACGGTATCGGTGTGCCCCGACAGCACCAGGCCTCCAGGCCCCTTGCCCAGCGTCGCCACCAGGTTGACTTTGTTGCGGGTGCCGGGCACGGGGATAATTTCAATGGCAAAACCGAGAGATTCGAGCCAGGTCGCCAACAGATTGACGACCTCAATGTTGCCCATATCCCATTTGGAATCGTGGCTGCTTACGGAAGGGAGGGCAATCAGCTCGGCCAACTGCCGGTGCAACGAAGGAGGAGTCATAATACTATTTTACGGTGATGGTTATTTTTTTGGAAATAACCGGTGGATTGTGTGGGATATGGTATTTATCCCCAAGTATCAATTGCAATGTGTGTTTGCCGGGAGCCAGTGTGAGAGTGGTTTCGGTCTGGCCGCCGCCAAAATGTTTTACATTCTTACCCATGGGTTGATCCATTTTGGGAAGGGCTTTGGCGTCGACGAGGAGATGGTGATGGCCGGTGTTTTCCTTATCGACGCCCGCCGGCGCCACGCCCATACCGCTGAGGCCAAACTTCACTGTCACCGGGCTGGAAACCACAGCACCGTCCGCCGGTTCGATAATATACACCCGAGCTCCTGTTGGAGAGCTGGATTTCGGTATATCGGCTGCTGTCACATTGAAACACGCAACGCTGAACAATAGTGCTGTCAACAACTTACTGGGAATATTCATTTCATGTCTCCAACTGAGAGTGTGCATGGGGCGATTGGATATAACGACCGTGGATAATAATGCAAGCCACGGTAATAGAGCAAAAGCGGGTTGCCCGGGTGGGCGCCTTTAACGTAAAACTGATAATTGGTAGCCACTTATACGTGTTACATTTTTATAACCCGGGGTAGGCACAAAGAGCCGGTGCAAATACCTGGGGTTATTGAGAAGCTTGGCGCAGCTACGGAGTCCGCACCGGGCTTTGAGATGCGCCTCAGGCACTTTCAGTCTACAATCGTCAGCGTTAAGTATAGAGGAGGGGCAGTGTGAGAAGAGGCGAAACGGCATTGAACGGAGCGACAACCGACCGCGGGCTGGATTTGCGCAGCCTTATCAACGATTTGGTCGCCGACGGCCTGATGCTTCTCGAAGATGCCAACCTTCTCACCGGCTCGACCCGCACCCGTGAGCAGGCGGCGATGCATCCAATGGCCTTTATCGCCAGCCAGAACTTCGATCAACCAAACTGCCCCGGGAAAAAGCTCACTGGCGATGTACTGACCCACTGGCTGGCCAAAAAAGCCGCAATGTCCGTCGTCCACATAGATCCTATCAAAATCGATGTTCCCGCCGTCACCGAGGTCATGTCCTACGCCTTTGCCAGGCACCACGGTATCCTCTGCGTGGAAGTCAACACCGAAGAAGTGGTGATCGCCACCACCCAACCATTTATATCCAGTTGGGAGCCGCAGTTGGCACACACGGCGCGGCGCCAGGTGCGCCGCGTAATGGCCAACCCGGTCGATATCGAGCGCTACACGGTGGAGTTTTATACCCTGTCGCGATCGGTCTCCGGCGCCAAAGGGATGACCGGCCCCTCCGGTGTAACCAATCTCGAGCAGTTACTGGAACTGGGGGCTTTAAAGGACCCGGAGGCGAACGACCAGCATATCGTCAATATTGTCGACTGGTTGTTGCAATATGCATTCGATCAACGTGCCAGTGATATACATATTGAGCCGCGCCGGGAGATGGGCAAGGTGCGCTTTCGTATCGATGGTATTCTGCATCAGGTATACGAGCTGCCTTTAGTGGTTATGACAGCCGTAACCAGCCGTATCAAAATTCTCGGGCGCATGAACGTGGCGGAAAAACGCAAACCCCAGGACGGCCGCATAAAAACCAAACGCCCGGACGGCGGCGAAGTTGAACTGCGCCTGTCGACATTGCCGACCGCCTTTGGCGAAAAACTGGTCATGCGGATATTCGACCCGGAAGTGCTGCTGCGCACTTTCAACGAACTGGGCCTGACAGGCGACGACTACCAGCGCTGGCAGTCCATGATGGAGCGGCCGAACGGTATTGTGCTGGTTACCGGCCCCACCGGCTCGGGGAAGACTACAACTCTGTATTCCTCTTTGAAAACGCTGGCCACCTCGGAAGTCAACGTTAGCACCATCGAAGACCCTATCGAGATGGTGGAGGAAAGTTTCAACCAGACCCAGGTCCACCACAAAATTGGTCTCGACTTCGCGGCGGGTGTGCGCACGCTGTTGCGGCAGGATCCGGACATTATCATGGTGGGGGAGATCCGGGATCTGGAAACCGCGCAGATGGCCGTTCAGGCGGCGCTTACCGGTCATTTGGTGTTATCCACACTGCACACCAACGATTCCTCCACCGCGATCACCCGCCTGTTGGATCTGGGGGTGCCCAGCTATCTGATTAAAGCCACCGTGCTCGGCGTTATGGCGCAACGGCTGGTGCGCAGTCTATGCCCCCATTGTAAAGAAGAAAGCGAAGCCGACCCCCAGGCCTGGCAGCAATTGGTCAAGCCCTGGAAAGTGGCCACACCGAATAAGTTTCTGCACCCGGTCGGGTGCCTGGAGTGCCGCAATACGGGTTATCTGGGGCGCCAGGGGATCTATGAAATTCTACTCTTGTCGGAATCCGTGAAAGAGATTCTCAATGATAACTGCGATCTGGGGCAGCTACGCAAACAGGCCATGCGCGAAGGAATGCGCACGTTGCGGCTGTCCGGGGCACAGAAAATCGCCGCCGGAACCACAACGATTGAAGAGGTGTTGCGAGTGGTACCGGCATCGGAGAAATTCAATTGACAGATGCAAATATTTTGGCGGATCTGCCAGCTTCATCCACAGATGCTGTGCCGGCGCAGTTTCACGAACAGATTTTTCGTTATGGTGAACGACTGCACGAACGGACCACGCCCGAGCAGAGGGCGCGGTTGCAAGGCTGCCTGACGGCGTCGCCCGACCTTCAGCGCCAACTGCTGCGCGCTTTCGCCGGCAGCGAATTTGTTGCCAGAACCTGCACCTCTGATCCCACGCTGTTACTGAGTCTGCTGGACAGCGGTGAATTCGAGCGGTTGTATACCGCCTCGGGATACGCGGCGGAGCTGTCGGCACAGGTTGACGCGTGCAGTGACGTTCAGGCGTTGGACCGCGTCCTGCGGCGCTATCGTAATCGCGCCATGGTGCGCATTGTCTGGCGCGATTTCAACCGTCTCGCGCCGCTGGAGGAAACCCTGGCCTCCATGTCGGCGCTGGCCGATACCTGCGTACAGCAGGCGCTTGGCTTTCACTACCGGGAACTGGCGGCGCGCTGGGGGCAACCGGTGGGGGACGAATCCGGCCTGCCGCAGCCGCTGTTGGTTCTGGGGATGGGAAAACTCGGTGCCGGGGAACTGAATGTCTCCTCTGACATTGATTTGATCTTCGCCTATCCCGAGAGCGGCGAAACCCAGGGCGGGGGCAGCGGCAAGAGCCTGAGCAATCAAGAGTTTTTCGTTCGCCTCGGACAACGGCTGATCAAGAGTCTGGACGCCCCAACCGCCGAGGGCTTTGTGTTTCGTGTGGATATGCGTCTGCGCCCTTACGGCCAAAGCGGGGCGCTGGCTTCCAGCTTTAGCGCGCTGGAGAATTACTACCTGACCCAGGGCCGCGAGTGGGAACGCTACGCCATGATTAAAGCCCGGGTGAGTGCCTGCTCAGCTCCCGCCGGGGCCGCATACGCTGAAGAATTAATGGCGATGTTGCGTCCTTTCACCTATCGCAAATATATTGATTATTCCGTGATTGACGCCCTGCGTTCGATGAAAGCGCTGATCAACCGCGAAGTACAGCGCAAAGGCATGAGCGATGACGTCAAATTGGGCTACGGCGGAATTCGCGAAGTGGAGTTTATCGTGCAGGTGTTTCAGCTGATTCGCGGTGGTCGGGATCCGCGTCTGCGGGAGCGGCAGTTGTTAACCCTGTTGCCAGTGCTGGAGGCGGAGCACTACCTGCCGGCCGGCAGGGCGCGGGAACTGGCGGCCGCCTACCGGTTTCTGCGCAACACTGAACATGCCATCCAGGGGTACCAGGATCGCCAGACGCAGTCTCTGCCGGTAGACCGACAGGACCGATCGCGTCTGGCCTGGGTGATGGGGTTTGGCGATTGGGAGCGGTTCGCCGCTGCATTGAAACAACATCGGGACCTGGTCAACAGCGAGTTCCAGGCCGTTGTTGCCATGCCTGCCACCCCTCCCCAGGATCAACTGTCGACGGATTGGTCGGCCTTTTGGCAAGGTGATTTAAGCGACGAACAGACGGCTGCGCTGCTGGCGCAACACCGCTTCGTCGAACCTAAGCGCCTGTTGCATCAGTTGCACCTATTGCGGGAGAACCGCAACTTTGCGGTGATGCAAAATACCGGGCGCGAGCGCCTTGAGCGGTTTATGCCCCGCCTGTTCACGGTTTTATCCGGGCGCGAGGATGCGGTAGAGGTGTTTGCCCGTATTCGGCCGCTACTGGAAGCGGTGGCGCGGCGCAGTATTTATCTGATGCTGCTGATTGAGAACCCGGAGGCGCTGAACCAATTAGTCAAGTTGTGTGCCGCCAGTCCCTGGATCGCCGATCAGTTGAGCAGGTATCCGGCCCTGCTGGATGAACTGCTCGATGCGCGAACACTCTATTCGCCGCCGGATAAGGAGACGCTCGGCGATGAATTGCGCCAGGAAGTTCTGCGCCTGAATCCGGATGATCTGGAAGGTCATATGGAGGCGTTGCGCTATTTTCGCCTGGCACATTCACTGCGGGTTGCCGCCAGTGAAGTGACTGGTGTGTTGCCACTGATGAAAGTCAGCGACTATCTCACCTACATAGCCGAAGTGATCCTGGAGCATGTGGTGACCTTGGCCTGGCAGCCGATGGTGGCGCGCCACGGTTTTCCGCAGCGCGACGACGGCAGCCACTGTGATCCCGGGTTTATCGTGGTCGGCTATGGCAAACTGGGGGGGATAGAGTTGGGGCATGGCTCCGATCTGGACCTTGTTTTTTTGCACAATGCCAGTGCCACCGGTTGCACCGGCGCCCGCCAAGAGGAGGGGCAAAAGTCGATCGATAATCAGACCTTTTATATCCGCATGGGGCAAAAGATTTTACATATTTTGACCACCCAGACTGTGACTGGGCCGCTTTACGAAGTGGATATGCGCCTGCGGCCTTCGGGTAACTCGGGCTTGTTGGTCAGTTCGCTAAAAGGCTTCAAACGTTATCAGTCACAGGAAGCCTGGACCTGGGAGCACCAGGCGCTGGTGCGGTCACGGGTCGTGGCCGGCTGCCCGCAACTGGCGGTCGAATTTGAGCGAGAGCGAGAGCAGATACTGTGCTGGCGGCGGGATCTGCCCGTCCTGCGCAGAGATGTTGTCGAGATGCGCGCCAAAATGCGCCGGCACCTTGGTACCAGAGTTCCGACTCAATCGAACAATGGTTCGGAAGGTGAAATCGGCAATGGGGATAGACACGGTGAAGACGCGGCGCTGAGCCTTCCGTTTCATTTAAAACACGATAGTGGAGGTATCGTCGACATTGAATTTATGGTTCAATACGCAGTTCTAGCCTGGGCCCACCAAGAGCCAGCACTGGTGCGGTATTCAGACAATATTCGCATTTTGGGTTGCCTCGAAAAAGCCGGTTTACTGGAGACACAAGATGTTAACCAGTTGATCGATGCCTACAAAGCCTACCGATCTATGGGCCACCGCTTGGCGCTACAGCGCCGGCCGAGTGTGCTCGATGGCAGTTGTTTTACAGCCGAGCGCGAAACCGTGAAGCGTATCTGGCGGCAATTGCTGGGGGAATTGACAGAAAACGACTGATGGAGAGCCGTCTATCTGTTTGCAGCGCCCCGGGATCAGGCCTCTGTAAGATAAACTTATAACAATCCGAGCTTACAACAATTCCAGTTGACGTTTCCCGGTGAGGCGTTGGAATGTTGGTATAAAATGATATAGATTCAGGAGTTTGGTATGTCATTTGCCGATCGCGATGGCGTTATCTGGCTGGATGGGGAACTGGTGCCCTGGCGCGAGGCCAAGGTGCATGTTTTAACACACACTCTGCACTACGGTATGGGTGTATTCGAAGGTGTGCGCGCCTATCAGGCCGGCGCTTATGGCACCTGCATTTTTCGCCTCAATGAACACACCGACCGTCTGTTCCGCTCTGCCCATATTATGAATATGGCCATGCCTTTCACCAAAGCGGAGCTGAACGAAGCCCAGCGGCTGGTGGTGCGTGAAAACAACCTCGACGAAGCTTACCTGCGCCCGATGGCGTTTTTGGGGTCGGAGGGCATGGGGCTGCGGGCCGACAATCTCAAAGTGCATGTTATGGTGGCGGCCTGGGAGTGGCCCACCTATATGACGCCGGAGGCCAGGGAATTGGGTATCAAGGTGCGAACCTCAAGCTATACTCGCCATCACGTCAATATATCCATGTGTAAAGCCAAGGCCAACGGTCATTACATCAATTCCATGCTGGCGCTGAAAGAGGCGCTGGACAGCGGTTGTGAAGAAGCGCTGTTGTTGGATAACGAAGGTTATGTAGCTGAAGGCAGCGGTGAAAATATTTTTCTCGTCCGAGACGGCCGCATTTATACCCCGGAGCTGACCTCGTGTCTGGATGGAATAACCCGCAATACGGTTTTCCAGCTTGCCAGAGAGTGTGGTTATGAGATACAGGAGAAACGTATTACCCGCGATGAGGTCTATGTTGCTGAAGAAGCTTTTTTTACCGGCACTGCCGCCGAAGTTCTGCCAATTCGGGAACTGGATGGTCGCGTGATCGGCGCTGGGCGGCGCGGTGAAGTGTCCACTAAAATGCAGTCGCTGTACTTCGACGTGGTGAAAGGTCGCAGTGAGGCCCACGCCGGTTGGTTGAGTCCAGTGTCCGCGGCAGAAAATTCCGGCAGATAATCGATCAGTTTATGGATGGAGAAATACCCCGCAGGGTTTTAATAGTAGGGCCTTCCTGGGTCGGTGATATGGTGATGGCCCAGGCGCTGTTTAAAGTGATCAAACAGCGCCGTCCCGATACCGTTATCGATGTACTGGCGCCGGCCTGGAGCCGCCCCCTGCTGGAGCGGATGCCGGAAGTGCGCGGGGCGATAGATATGCCCGCCGGGCACGGGCAGATGCTGTTGCGGGCGCGCTACCGCCTTGGGCAGTCTTTGCGCGGCCAATACGATCAGGCCATTTTGTTGCCGAATTCGCTTAAATCCGCACTGGTTCCCCTGTTTGCAAAAATACCGGTGCGCACCGGATGGCGGGGAGAAATGCGCTATGGACTGCTCAATGATCTGCGCTGGCTGGATAAACGGCGTTATCCGCTGATGGTGGAGCGCTTTATCGCCCTGGGATTTATTGAGGGCGCGGCGCTACCCAAGCAGCTGCCACATCCGGAGCTTGTGGTTGAAAACGGTAAACTACCGGCGCTGCTGAGCCATTTCGAATCCGAAGGGGTGACACTGAATCGCCGGCGACCAATCCTGGCGCTGTGTCCCGGCGCCGAATTTGGCCCCGCCAAACGTTGGCCGGAGCGCCATTATAGTGCGGTGGCTGCCGCCAAAATCAGCGCTGGCTGGCAGGTGTGGCTGATGGGTTCCGGGAACGATAATGCCGTTGCCGAGGCTATTCGCAGTTTGTTGCCGCCCGCTCTGCGGCAATATTGTGTAAATCTGGCTGGTGTAACGGCGCTTGCCGAAGCCATAGATTTACTGTCTTTGGCGGCGGCAGTGGTCAGTAACGACTCCGGATTAATGCACATTGCAGCCGCTCTGCGTCGTCCCCTGGTGGTTGTCTACGGTTCTACTTCACCAAAATTCACTCCTCCCCTGGCAAAGGATGTGCGAATCGAATCTATATCTGTAGAATGCGGCCCTTGTTTTCAGCGTCAATGCCCACAACGGCATTTAAAGTGCTTGAATGATCTCGAACCGGCTCAAGTGTTGAACGCTCTGGAACAGTTGATTGCAACCGACGAGGTTGAATCGTGTACCGGTAATACGGCGCCTGAGCCCAGAGCGCTTGGAGACTAGTAAACCTTGCGTGTTTTAATTGTAAAAACCTCATCTATGGGTGATGTGATTCACACCTTGCCGGCGTTGACGGACGCCGGGCGGGCGATGCCGAGCGTTACTTTTGACTGGGTAGTGGAAGAGGCATTTACGGAAATCCCCGCCTGGCACCCGGCCGTGTCGCAGGTAATACCTGTGGCGATTCGCCGTTGGCGCAAAGAGCTGTTCGATACGGTGGGCTCCAACGAATGGAAACAATTTAAAATATCGTTGCGCAAATTCCACTACGATTTAGTCATCGACGCTCAGGGATTGTTGAAAAGTGCCTGGGTTGTGCGGCGTGTGAAGGCTCCGGCGGCGGGATTCGACCGCTATTCGGCCCGGGAGCCGCTGGCCTCCTGGTTTTATCAGCACAAAATTTCGGTGCCGAAGCAGATGCATGCGGTAGAGCGCAGCCGCGAGCTGTTCGCCCATGCACTGAATTACAGCAAGCCGGCCGATAAAGGTGACTATGGGATAGATCCGCACCGTTTCTACGGTTCCTCGGTGGAGCCTCCCAATGTGGTGTTCCTGCACGGCACAACACGCGATGATAAACACTACCCGGAGCCTTACTGGCGGCGCTTGGCGATCATGCTGACGCAGGCGCAGTACCGGGTGCGTCTGCCCTGGGGAAACGAAGTGGAAAAAGCGCGCGCCGAGCGGATTGTCGCAGGGATAGACAATGCCGAAGTCCTGCCAAAGCTGAATTTGCAAGGGGTGGCCGGGGTATTGGCGCAGGCCCGGGCGGTGGTTGCCGTGGATACGGGCCTCGGGCATCTGAGTGCGGCTTTAAATATTCCAACTGTGTCACTCTATGGCTCGACGAATCCGGCTCTGGTAGGCACCTACGGTGAAAATCAAATACACCTGCAAGCCGGGGATTATGCCGTACCCGAAGCCGATCATACGAAGGTGGAGCCGGCTATTTTTTCCGCTTTGGTTCCAGAACAGGTTTATCGAATTTTAGTGGACAAAATGCTCGCCTCCCGGTCAGTCAAGGTTGGCTGATATGATTATTTGCGGGAGAGTGTAAATCGATATGTTGGCAGAAAAACAAACGAGCGGACTGGATGCTTACTTACGACTTCTAAAATACCTCGGACCCCACTGGCTGCAATTTAGTATTGCTTATTTTCTCGCCAGAGTCGCGATGGGAATCGTGCATACACTGCGGGTAGCACTGTTCAACGGTTTAACACGGCTGCCCAGTAATTATTTTGACAATAATAACTCCGGGCACCTGATTTCCAGAATTACCTATAACGTCGCCCAGGTTACCGGCGCTGCTACCGAGGCCTTGAAAATAGTGATCCGCGAAGGGCTGACGGTCATTGGGCTGCTCGGTTATCTGTTTTGGATGGACTGGCAGTTATCGCTGGTTTTTCTCGCTATAGGTCCTCTCATCGGCGGTGTCGTGGTTGCCGCCGGACGCCGCTTTCGCAAGATCAGCGGCAAAGTCCAGGTCAGTGTGGGCAATATCACCCAGGTCTGTTCAGAAATGATTCAAGGCTACCGGGTAATGCGCAGTTTCGGCGGTGAGGGGTACGAAAAAAACCGCTTTTTGCAGGCGAGCAGAAACAATTATCGCCAGAGCATGAAAATGGTGACCACCTCTTCGATCAGCACGCCGGTGCTGCAGTGGATCGTCGCCACCGCGCTGGGACTGCTGATGTTTCTGGCGTTGACGGTTATGGAAACCGAGAGTGCGGGTGCGTTTATAGCCTATATCACTGCCGCTGCCCTGATCCCTAAATCCGTGCGGCAACTGAGCGAAATCAACGGCAAGATTCAGCAGGGAATTGCTGCGGCACAGTCTGTTTTCGAGCAGTTGGATCAGCGCCCGGAAATTGATACTGGCAGCCATCAGGTGGAGCGGGTTCAGGGACGGTTGGAATTAAAGGGGGTGAACTTTGCTTACCAGGCCGATGACAGCAAAGTACTGAAGGATATCAACCTCACCATTGAACCGGGTCAGACGGTTGCGCTGGTGGGCAAATCAGGCAGCGGCAAATCAACATTGGTGAGCCTGATTCCCCGTTTCTATGAGTACACGGAGGGACAAATTCTGCTCGATGGCATTGCTGTGCAGGACTATTCCCTTGAATGCCTGCGCCGTCAAATCGCATTGGTGAACCAGAATATTGTTCTGTTTAACGATTCCGTAGCGGGCAATATTGCCTATGGTAATCTCGCCTCCAGTGACTATGAGCAGGTTAAGCGGGCGGCGGAAATGGCGCATGCGATGGAATTTATCGAACAGCTACAAGCGGGGATGGAGACCTATATCGGTGAAGGCGGCGTGCGTTTGTCCGGCGGCCAACGCCAACGCCTGGCCATTGCCCGGGCGCTGTTGAAAAACGCTCCGGTGTTGATACTCGACGAGGCGACTTCGGCGTTGGATACGGAATCGGAACGCACTATTCAGGCGGCGCTGGAGCAGGCTATGAAAGGGCGCACCACTTTGGTTATTGCCCACCGCTTGTCGACCATTGAAAACGCGGACATGATTGTTGTCATGGAGGCGGGAAGCATTGTGGAACAGGGCACACATAGAGAGCTGCTGGCTCGCGATGGCGTCTACGCCAAGTTGCACGCAATGCAGTTTAAAGAGGATAATGACGCCTAGCGACAGGAGGTATACACCGCAGGGTCAGGGCCGTTTTATGTTGAGAGAATGTTTATGCAACTGACGATGCCTCGTTTTGACAGAGCTCAGGTTTTGGTCGTTGGCGATGTCATGCTGGATCGCTATTGGCACGGGGCAACTTCGCGCATTTCACCGGAAGCGCCGGTACCCGTAGTTAAAGTCGGGCAGACGGAGGAGCGCCCCGGTGGCGCGGGTAACGTCGCCTTGAACCTTGCCGCGCTCGGTGCGGGTGCCTCGCTGGTAAGTGTGGTAGGCGCCGATGAAGCGGGGGAGGCGTTGCGTTCGCGGCTGTCGGCAGTGGGCATCCACACCGATTTTCAAGTCGCCGATGATAGGCCCACAATTACAAAACTCCGTGTCATCAGCCGGCACCAACAGCTTATCCGAATGGATTTCGAAGATAGTTTCGAACCTCAACACAGCGCCGAATTTACCGGCAAGGTGCAGCAGCTATTACCCCTTGTTGGAGTGATGGTACTTTCGGATTACGCCAAGGGCAGCCTGCAGGACCCCTGCACTCTGATCAACTTGGCCCGCCGCGTCGGGATGCCGGTTTTGGTGGATCCCAAAGGCAGCGACTTTAGCCGCTACCGGGGCGCCACGCTGTTGACCCCGAACTTGCAAGAGTTTGAAGCGGTGGTCGGAAGTTGCGCCACAGAGCAGGAGTTGGTCGACAGGGGAATGCGGTTGATGGATAAGTTGGCGCTAGAAGCGCTGCTCATCACTCGTGGTGAACACGGTATGACGCTGCTGCGGCCAGGGCAGCCGGAACTGCATTTGCCGGCCCGCGCCCGCGAGGTGTTCGATGTCACTGGCGCCGGCGATACGGTTATCGCCGTGCTCGCCGCTGCCATCGCTGCCGGAGAATCGATGCCCCAGGCGGTGGGGTTGGCGAATCTGGCCGCGGGTATTGTGGTCGGTAAGTTGGGTACTGTTGCCATCAGTGCCCCTGAATTGCGCAGGGCGGTATTGTCGGAAAAAGGTTCCGAACGAGGTGTGGTCAGTGAAGGCCAACTCCTGATGGCTATTGAAGAAGCCCGCGCCCAGGGTGAAAGAATCGTGTTCACAAATGGCTGTTTTGACATAATTCATGCCGGACATGTGGGTTATCTCGAAGATGCTCGCAAACTGGGTGACCGGTTGATCGTCGCCGTCAATGGCGATGCTTCAGTCAGCCGCCTTAAGGGATCCGGGCGGCCGATAAACCCGATTGAGGGGCGTATGGCGGTATTGGCCGGGCTGGAAGCCGTGGATTGGGTCATTTGTTTTGAGGATGATACGCCGGAGCGCCTACTGCAATCCATTAAACCCGAAGTGCTGGTCAAAGGAGGCGACTATACTGAGGAACAGGTTGTCGGTTGGCAGATCGTCAAGGAATACGGCGGCCAGGTATCGGTGCTGCGCTTTTTCGACAACTGTTCCACTACATCCATTGTGGAAAAAATTCGGGGACAGTGAATCGGTAACAGTGAACGAAGCGTCTTGGCGAACATTAAGGCGTTTAAGGACAAATGCAGTTAAGAAAACAGACAAGGTAGATGAACAGATATGAAGATATTGGTTACCGGAGCCGCGGGCTTTATCGGTTCACATGTATCGTTGTACTTATTGGCTCGCGGAGACGACGTGGTCGGGCTTGACAACTTTAACGACTATTACGACGTAACGTTGAAACAGGCCCGTCACCAGCGGGTGGAGCAATTTGCCGCTGGAGAGTTGGAAGACGATATTTATCCTCAGGTGCGCCGTCCCAGGCAGGAGCGCGGCAGTTTCCGCATGGTGACAGCCGATATTGCCGATCGCCCGCGAATGGAAACCCTGTTTGCGCAGGAAAAGTTTGACAAGGTGATACACCTGGCGGCTCAGGCAGGCGTTCGCTATTCGCTGGAAAACCCCCACGCTTATATCGACAGTAACATCGTCGGTACCATGAATATTCTCGAAGGCTGTCGCCACAATAATGTCCAGCACCTGGTCTATGCTTCATCGAGCTCAGTGTACGGGGCCAACGAAAGCATGCCGTTTTCCGTTCACGATAATATCGACCACCCGCTGTCGTTGTACGCCGCCAGCAAAAAAGCCAATGAGTTAATGGCGCACACTTACAGCCACCTTTACCAACTGCCCACTACTGGTTTGCGTTTTTTCACTGTCTACGGTCCCTGGGGACGCCCGGATATGGCGTTGTTTTTATTTACCCGTGCGATTACTGAGGACCGCCCCATCGATGTTTTCAACTACGGCAAACATCGGCGGGATTTTACCTACATCGACGATATTGTGGAGGGGGTAGTGCGGTCCATGGATCACACGGCGACGGCGAACCCCCTGTGGAGCGGCGAAAAACCTGACCCCGGCACCAGCCGCGCGCCCTGGCGCGTGTACAATATCGGCAACAACAACCCGGTTGAACTGATGGACTATATCAGCGCGATCGAGGACGCGCTGGGCAAAAAAGCGGAGAAAAATCTGCTACCGCTACAGCCCGGTGATGTGCCCGACACCTACGCCGATGTGGCGGCGCTGGTGGATGATGTAGGTTACCGTCCGAATACCGATGTGAGAGTTGGCGTAAAGCGGTTTATCGACTGGTACAAAGCCTATTATCGCGTTGCTTAAGGGATCTCAACGCGGTTGCAAGGCCAGCAGCGCTCTGGCGACATTGTCGCGCAGGTGCTGTGGATTGATAGTTCCGACGATGGCGCTGGTGACTCCAGGATGAGAAAAAATAAAATCCATACTGTCCTGAAGTGAATTATCGCTTAGAAGATGACCACTCCCTAACGCTTTTTTAAGCAACACGCCGCGGTTGTTCTTTTCGCAGAGGTCGATAATTGAACGTTCCTGACGTTGCTCCAGGTTATAGGTGACCATTACGCAGTCGCAGTGCAGCGCCGCCAGCAGTCCACCGGACAACGTTTTAGTGGACATACCGAAGGCTCTGATGAGGCCGGCCCGTTTCAGCTCGGCGAGGGTTTCCAGGGTGCCGCGGTTGAGAATAATGTCCTCATCGTTGCCGTCGGAATGCACTAGCACAATATCGAGAAAGTCAGTGTCTAGCCGGCGCAGGCTGCGCGCAACACTATAGCGGGTGTGCTCGGGCGTGAAGTCGAAGCGGGAGTGGCCGTGCTCAAACTCTTCCCCCACTTTGCTACAGATCACCCAATCGTTGCGCTGCCCCTGTAGCAGTGTCCCCAGTCGCTCTTCGCTGTTGCCGTAGGCGGGGGCGGTATCGATCAGGTTAATACCCAGGCTCTTCGCAAGGGTTAGCAGTTCCGCAGCCTGCCGGGCATCGGGAATCGAGAAGCTGTATGGGTATTTAACGTCCGTCGAATGCCGTTACCCAGGGTGGCACGGCGATCGGCGGTGGCGACAGTGCCGAGAATGCGGCGCAAACCTGGGGGCCGGAGGGTTTGAGAGCCTGATCGCCGATTAATCCCAGCACTTGCGCAGCAAGATTGGGAGCGAGGGTCAATTTGGTGGGCCAGGCGACGATGACATTGTCGAGATCCTGGGCCGGTTCGGCAAAAGCTTTGTCCGGCCGCACCAGATTGCGCTGTTTGGGTTCGGCGCGTTCGATTGCCAGCGCAGCCCACTGGGCCTGGCCCAGATCGACCCAGGGTAACAGACGTGTGAGCTCGTCCCGTGCGCGGCTAATCACCTCTGCGTCGCTTTGGCACGCGCCTTTTTCGGCGAGGTTGCCGCCCAGGTACCAAATCTGACCTTCGGTAGCAGGATGGCTGGAAATGGTCAGCCGCGGTGTCTTGTCGGCACCCAGGCAATGGCCGAAAAAAGCGTAGGGGGCGTTGTGTTTGACCATCACCTGCCGTAGTGGCCGCAGCTGCATTTGCGGCTGGTTGGCGCCAAGTGCTTGCAAAAGCTCGGCGTTGCCTTTGCCGGCGGTAAAAATAAATCGCTTGGCTTTTACTACCAGTTCCCCCGTATGAGGGCCCATATCCGGGTTGATGTGTAACTCGGCACTGCCCTCTGGGGTTTTGATCCAGCTGTGCCGGCCGCGGTTGAGTTTAAACAGCTTTCCGCTGGCGTTGTCCGCCAGCGCGGCGAGAACAGAGGGAACATCGAGAACCAGATCCACCAGGCGGTACAGGCGGCCGCTAAAACCGGGGTGGCGGAATATAGCCGGGCGTTGAGCGGGTTTAACAGCTTCCACTCTGCCCCGGGCGGCCTTGCTGGCGAGAAAGGTGGACAGGCGGGAGGTGACGCCGGGGCTGGACCACATATAAAAATGGTCACTGAGGACTCTGGCCTTGCGCAGATCGACATCTCCCTCGCCGCGCAGGCAGGCGCTCCAGTGTTGAGGCATATCGGCAATAGCTTCGGAGGCACCGGAAAAAGCGCCGCCGAGTGTGTACTTGATGCCGCCGTGAATCATGCCCTGGGAGGCGATAGTCTGATCGCTGCCGAGCACTTTGGACTCGAACAACGCGGCGTTGTATCCGATTTGTAACAGGCGATTGATGAGCCAGAGGCCGGCTATGCCCCCACCTATAACGGCGACATCGAGTTCAACGGTTGTGGTGGTGGGCATAGGGTGTCCTTTGAATTGCGGGTGGCCATTATACGGGTTTCGCGCGTTTGCGAAAAACCACTGGTCGATACTAGTGCCCTGCTTGCAAAGGGCTGGGCCATTCGCGGCGCACGGCGCCTTGCTGTGAAAGCCCACGTGGGCGTTTAATGGCGGGGTAGGGCACTAGCGAGTTTTCGCTGGCAATATTTTGCTTGATCGGGGCGGTACCGTTATGCTGGGTGGCTTCTGTGGAAGCTTTAGTCACTATTGTAAATTAATATCAGGGGCCGACGGACGGAATGCGATTTTTGTATACCATACTATTGTACTTGGGACTTCCCCTGGTTTTTATGCGCCTTTGGCGGCGTTCCCGCCTGGCTCCCGCTTATGCGCAACGCTGGCGGGAACGGTTTGGGTTTATCAGCCCGCCCGCTGGAAAAGGCTCGGTAATCTGGGTACACGCCGTGTCGGTTGGAGAAACCCTGGCAGCCCTGCCATTGATCAACGCACTGCAGCAACAGCATCCACAGACCCGGTTTGCGGTAACCACGACGACACCCACTGGCTCAGAGCGGGTGACCGCGGCGTTGGGGGACAGCGTCTTTCATGTTTATATGCCCTATGATCTGCCGGATTGCGTGGCGCGATTTTTACAACGGGTAAAACCAAAGCTGCTGATTATTATGGAAACCGAGCTCTGGCCCAATACCATAGCCGCCTGCCACCGGCGCAATATTCCGGTGATTCTGGCAAATGCGCGATTGTCGGAGAAGTCGGCGCGGGGATATCGGAGAATCAGGTTTTTGATATCCCCGATGTTGAAACGATTGAGCGCGGTCGCGGCCCAGCACGACGAGGATATCGAGCGTTTTATCGCGCTGGGTATGGATTGTGAAAGGTGTACCGTTACCGGTAGTATTAAATTTGATCTCGATATAGGCACGGAATTGCGCCAGAGGGCGGCGCAGTTGAAGCGGGAATGGAACGCTGGGGGGCAGCGGCTTGTGTGGCTGGCGGCGAGCACGCACCAGGGTGAGGATGAAACCATTCTGGCGGCATTTAGCGATGTGAGGCGCAGTTTTCCCGATCTGTTGCTGGTGATTGTACCCCGCCACCCGGAGAGGTTTGATCGGGTGGTCAGGCTTTGCGGAGCGGCGGGTTGGCGGGTGGCCAGACGCAGCAGTCAGGGCGCGGTGGGGACTGAGACGGATATTGTGATTGGCGATACTATGGGGGAGCTGCTGCTGTTTCTGGGGGCGTGCGATATTGCTTTTATCGGTGGCAGTCTGACGGCGACCGGTGGCCATAATTTGATTGAGCCGGCGGCGTGGGGGGTACCGATTTTAAGTGGGCCGCATTTGTTAAATTTTGCCGATGTGTCGCGGCAGTTGTTGGCGGCGGGGGGGATGGAGATAACCCGGGATGTCGATGAGTTGAGCCGCAAGGTGATTATGTTGGCAGGCTGCGGGGAGAAGCGTTTGGCGATGGGACGGGAGGCGGCCGCGGTGGCGGCGGCTAATCGCGGCGCTTTGCAGCGGGTTTTGGAGATTACTAATCGCTATTTGTCGGTGTGACGGTAGGTGGCTGGTGCCGGCAGCTGGCTGGTGCCAATAGCCGGGCCGGGAGGGTAAGGTCTTTTTTTCTGCTTGCTTGTAGCAGGGGCAGTGTAAGCTGGCTGTAACTACCATTAGTGATTGTGCCTGGCTGACTTTTTAGAGGTCTTGCAGAAAAAAAGACCTTACCCTCCCGGCCCTCTTGTGGAGAAAATTCGCACTTTTATTAATCAAGTTAACTTACAGTAATAAATATCACGAGGTTTGAAGTGGGTTCCGTGGTATTTATTTTGAAATTTATTGGGGCGAGTACTAATTTTCTCCTTAAGGTTTTTTAACTTATTTTTCATACTTTGAGCGGTCAACAGATTTGGATGCTGTCAGCCATTGGTTCAAATCTTTGACGTCCTGCGGTGTTAGAATGCCCGCAACTTCCTTTAGTTTGAGTGTGTTGACTACGTAGTCGTAAAGTACGGTGGAGTAGTTGCGACGGGCTTCGTATACGTTTTGCTGCGCGACCAGTACGTCGACCAGGTTGCGGGTGCCGACGTCGTAACCGGCCTGGGTGGCTTCGAGGGCGCTGAGGCTGGAGGTGATTGCCTGGGCGCGGGCCTTGACCTGGGCTACGTTGGTGACCACTTGCAGATGCAGGGAACGGGCGCCTTGAATGGTGTCCCGCTGGGCTTTGTTATAGAGCTCCTGGTTTTGCATGAACTGTTGATAGGCTTGACGCCGCTGGCCGGAAACGCTGCCGCCGGAGTAAATGGGGACATCCAGTCTGACGGCGACGGTGTGGGTTTTCGAGGCGCTGTCATTTGGCACGCCTGCGATATCACTTTCGTTGTCGGAGTCTTGATAGCTGAGCGATCCGGTCAGGGTTGGGTAGTGGGCCGCTTTTTTCGCGTTTGCGTTTTGCCTGGAGGCATCGGAGGAGAGTTTGGCGACTTTTAGGTCAAAGTTGTTTTGCAGCGCGAATTCCACCCACTCGGATCTTTCCGCCGGTGTTGGTTTTATCACGGGAAATTTTTCACTGAGCGGGGCGATATTTTTAAGGGTGGTGCCGGTGATGGCTTCCATTTCTTCGAAGACGATGCCCAGGTTGCCTCTGGCTTGTAGGGTTGCAGCGGTGGCTGTGTCGTAGGCGGCCTGGGCTTCGTGCACGTCTGTTATCGCTGTCAAACCCACTTCGAAGCGTTGTTTGGTTTGCTGCAGTCTATGATTTAGTGCTTTTTCCTCGGCGATGGAGGTTTCCAGGTTGTCCACGGCGCGCAATACGTTAAAGTAGGCTTCCGATACTCTGATGATTAAGGCCTGTTGGTCGGCGCTGAATTGGGCTTCAGCCTGCTCGCTGAGGGACACTCCCTGTTTGTAACCAAACCAGGCGGGCAGGTTGAACAGAGGTTGGTTCAATGTTACTGAGTAGGTGGTGGTCGTACTATCAGATTCACTGTCAAAGGTTTTAATGTCGAGTGCGCCGGTCTCGTCATCAATGTCTATAACGGTTCTACTGCTGTCGCTCGATGAGTCAGAGTAATTCATATTGCCATTGATTTGTGGCAAAAGCCTCGCGCGGGCGATGACTGAGTTTTCCTTTCCGGCTTGGTATCGGGCAGTATCGGCTTTCAGTTGATGATCGTTTTTCAGTGCGAGTAAATAAACATCCTGCAGCGTATCCGACACTGCGGGCAGGGCTGCAAGGCTGAGCAGACCCGCCAGGCTATAGGTTAATGTTCGGTCTCTCATAGCTGTCCTTGTTGCAAAATTGTTTCAGGTGGGCATTGATTGTGTGTTGCTTTTAGCAGGTAGACTGCGGGAGTTTATCGGTTTCACCCAGAGGCGTCGACTCTCTGGCGGAGGTAAGTGGTTAAAATTTGTTAAGCGAATTTCCAGAGCGAGAGCGAGTCGAGGTTTTGGGGTGACTCAAGCCGGTAGGCAGGGCAAGGCGCCGGCGGTTATTTGCGGGATTTCTTCCCTACGCCAATATATCCAGATTGTTATCGCTGGGGCCTTTGGCCACGGAACTGAAGGTTTTGGTTGCGGCGCTATTGTCGGTGTTATTTCGATTGTCCGTGTGCGCTTCGACTCGGTCAGGTAGCTGTTGGGTGCTGGAATTGGCGGCCGGTTCCGCCTTAGCCTGGGCAGAGAGTTCGAGGCCCTGCCGCGACAAACTGACGGTATCAGCTTCCGCACGACTGTTTTCCGGGGGCTTGGGAGGCTGACTGGTCCGGTCGCTATTGGTCGCCACATTCACGGGTGGCGGGGTGTGGGATGAGATTGCAAGGTCGGTCATGGTCGGTTCCTGTTTGTGGCTTGCCGGAATCGCTCTTGCCATTAGTATAGTGTTCATTTGCTGAAGTTTTTGGGCTTAACTAGACTGAGTCCTTATAGCTTTTAGGTTTTTAAGGAATTACAGGATTAAACCGGGTAATGGGCAGGGCTAGCCTTTACACTAGCCGGGCATTTCAATACACTTCGGTAGATCTTGTCGGGGTGCCCTCACTTTTACTAACAGTAGGTATAAGTCAAGGCGCTGAGAAATACCCGTCGACCTGATCCGGTTAGTACCGGCGTAGGGAACGAGACTCCTCGGATGCGAATAATATAGTTCGGAACATATTTAAGAACATATTGTTACGGATAATAGTAGTTACGAATAGTGAGTAATAACTATAACTGGCTATAACTGAATAGTAATACCCAGAATCCGTTACTATAAATATCGCATCCCTCTTCTCCTTTCCTTCTCTTTGCTCGGTCTAGCCTAATTAATACACAATTTTTGACACGCAGGTAATGATGCAAGCAAATGATGTTGCCCCGAATGCAATGCCGGTGGTTTTAAGTATTGCCGGGAGTGATTCCAGCGCCGGCGCCGGCATTCAAGCTGACCTAAAAACGCTGTCTGCTTTGGGGGTTTACGGCGCCACGGTGATAACCGCCATTACAGCGCAGAATTCCCTTGGGGTGAGCTCTGTTTACACGATTCCCGCCGCGGTTGTCGACGCGCAACTCGACGCAGTACTCACCGATATGCCGGTCCGGGTGATCAAGACAGGCATGTTAGCCAGTCTCGATGTTATGCGACGGTTAGTGGAAAAATTGCCCGAATTGCCGCTGGTGCTGGATCCGGTGATGATCTCCAGCAGCGGTTTTCGGCTGCAGCCGGAAACCTGCCTGGTGTTTTTGCGTAAGAATCTGCTACCTAAAGCGACTCTGCTGACGCCCAATTTATCCGAAGCGGCGATGCTTTTAGGCACGGCCGAGGCCACCTCACTGGAGCAGGTGCAGGCACAGGCGCGGGCGCTACTGGCGTTTGGGCCGGCGGCGGTGTTGCTGAAAGGCGGACATTTTGTCAATGACGGGCCGTCGAAAAAGTTTTGTATCGATGTGCTGGCAACAAGTACAGATGTGAAGTTGTATAAAACACCGCGCATTGTCACCGGCAACACACACGGCAGCGGTTGCACACTGGCATCGGCCATTGCTGCGGGTCTCGCCAAAGGTCACCCTTTGACGGCGGCGGTGAAAAACGCCAAACACTATATTACCCATGCTATTTCCGGCGCGGACCTTATGCGGGTGGGTCGGGGCTGCGGGCCTGTCGATCATTTTCATCCATTCAATCGAAGCAATTGCGAGGATAACTTATGAAAGGAAAGGTAGAAAACACAGTATTAGAAAACCGGACTTTGAGTGAAAGCGCTGAAGTTGATACAGCTTCACTGCAACCTTTCCCGAGTTCAGAAAAAATTTATGTTCCCGGTTCGCGCAACGACCTGCGGGTGCCAATGCGGGAAATCCGTTTAAGTGAAACGCCGACCGCCCTGGGGGGCGAAAAAAATCCGAGCGTGCGTGTTTACGATACTTCAGGTCCTTATACCGATTCCAATGTGGCGATAGATATTAGAAAAGGGCTGGCCGATATTCGCAGTCCCTGGATCGAGGCCCGGGGCGATACAGAAATTTTGACAACCAGTCATTCCGAGTTTACACAAAAGCGTTTGCGCGACCCCCAACTGGCGTCGCTGCGATTTGAGCACAAGCATTCAGTGCGTCGCGCCAAAGCGGGTGCCAATGTTTCACAAATGCATTATGCGCGAAAGGGCGTCATTACCCCGGAAATGGAATATGTGGCGATTCGGGAAAATATGAGCCTGCAACAGTTGAAGGAACGGGGAGAGTTCGAGCTACAACATAAGGGTATGGCGTTTGGTGCCGAGATTCCGGAGGTCATTACGCCGGAATTTGTGCGCGGGGAAGTCGCTCGTGGCCGGGCGATCATTCCTGCCAATATCAATCACACTGAATTGGAGCCGATGATTATTGGGCGCAATTTTCTGGTGAAAATTAACGGCAATATCGGCAATTCTGCACTAGGGTCGTCTATTGAAGAGGAAGTGGAAAAACTCACCTGGGGCACTCGTTGGGGCGCCGATACGATCATGGATCTTTCCACCGGAAAACACATTCATGAAACGCGTGAATGGATTATTCGCAATTCCCACGTGCCTATTGGCACGGTGCCGATTTATCAGGCGCTGGAAAAAGTTGGCGGTGTGGCTGAAGACCTGACCTGGGAAATTTTTCGCGATACATTGATCGAACAGGCTGAACAGGGGGTTGACTATTTTACCATTCATGCAGGGGTTTTGCTGCGTTACATCCCGCTGACGGCGAATCGGGTGACCGGAATAGTTTCCCGCGGTGGTTCTATTATGGCCAAGTGGTGCCTGGCCCACCATCGCGAAAGCTTCCTGTATGCACACTTTGAAGAAATCTGCGAAATAATGCGTGCTTATGATGTCTCCTTTTCTCTCGGCGACGGTTTGCGGCCGGGTTCCATTGCCGACGCCAACGACGCTGCGCAATTTGGCGAGTTGGAGACACTGGGCGAATTGACAAAAATTGCCTGGCGACACGATGTGCAGACCATGATAGAGGGACCTGGACATGTGCCTATGCATTTGATCAGGGAAAATATGGAAAAACAGTTAAAGGAATGTGATGAAGCGCCCTTTTATACGCTGGGGCCCCTGACCACGGATATTGCACCGGGGTACGACCATATCACATCCGGTATTGGTGCGGCGATGATTGGTTGGTATGGCTGCGCGATGCTTTGTTATGTTACCCCCAAGGAACACTTGGGGCTGCCCGATAAAAACGATGTCAAAGAAGGTATTATCACTTACAAAATTGCGGCGCATGCAGCCGACCTTGCCAAAGGGCATCCGGGGGCACAGTTGCGCGACAATGCTCTGTCGAAAGCGCGCTTTGAGTTTCGTTGGCAGGATCAGTTTAATTTGGGGCTGGACCCGGATAGAGCCCGGGCCTATCACGATGAAACACTACCGAAAGATTCTGCAAAAGTGGCACACTTTTGTTCGATGTGCGGGCCAAAATTTTGTTCAATGAAGATTACTCAGGAAGTGCGGGATTTAGCCGCTTCTGCTAAGGTTGAAACCGGTAACGCAGACTCCGGTGAAGAGCAGTTTGTTACTATTGTTAACGACCCTGGGGTTAACAACGTTAATAATACCGGGGGTAACAGCGACGGAGTCGACAGCAATGGCGCTAATGGGTCTGAAGTGGACAGTGTGCGGGGAACTGGCGTCAGTAATGACACGCAGCCGGATATTGAAGCGCAAATGCGGCAAAAAGCGCAAGAGTTTCGGGAGCAAGGTGCGAAAATATATCAAAAAATATAGACCCGTTTGGCATTTGTAGCAACCGAGGCAGAGGCAGAGAAACCTATGCTTTTCAACAAGCGTGTAAAACTGTATACCCAAAGTGTTTGATATAAAGGGGAAAGGCGCGTTTATGCCGAAAATGCCGGCGGAATTTGATAGTAATGATGTCGAGATAATTGAACGCAATACGGTTTATCGAGGTTTTTTTAGCGTCGAGAAATTACAGCTCAGGCATAAATTATTCGCAGGTGGCTGGGGCCAGGAGATAAGTCGGGAATTGTTCGTACGAGGTAATGCCGTGGCGGCGGTCCTTTATGACCCGGATAATGACTTGATTGGTCTTATTGAACAGTTCAGGGTCGGTGCTTTGGAGGAAAAGTCCGGCCCATGGTGTCTAGAGGTTGTAGCCGGAATGTTCAATGGTGATGAAACACCTGAAGAAGTAATACGCCGGGAATTGATAGAAGAGGCCGATTTTAAACCACGGGAATTAATTCCAATTTGCCATTACCTTTCAACGCCGGGGGGTTGCAACGAACGTATTTATCTCTATTGTGCGTTGGGGAATCTCGTCGGTGCCGAAGGTTTGTATGGCCTCAGTGAAGAGGCTGAAGATATTCGGTTGAAGGTTGTTGCCGCTCAAAGTGTGTTTGATGTTATGCTACAGGGAAGAATGAACAACGCCGCCACACTGATAGGACTGCAGTGGTTGCAATTAAACAGAGAGATGCTGTCAACAAAATATAGCCGCGTATAGGGTGCGGAATTAGTAGGAAAGACTAATAGAAAAGATAGAAAAGTGGATAAAAGATAGGAAAGTGGATAGTAGGAAAGTGGATAGAGGGAAAAGAGTAAACCTATCCAAAGTCTGGTTAAAAAATAGCTAATGCTCAGCTAAGTGCTGACCGAATAACAGCTAAATGAGTGTA
>JARROD010000042.1:0-24278 GCA_037384225.1 Exilibacterium sp. | reverse complement strand
TTTTCTAACCGGAGCATAGCTCACCCTATGTGAGGTAAGCACTGGGGGCCATAAACTGCCGTAAGCTAGCGGAATTACGCAGTAAGAATAATCACAGAAAGTACACCACCGGGGCGTGAAAACTGTGTTTGAGAAAAATGAGAGAGTGTTGTAATTCATGCTCAAACTCCGTGTAAATGGAAATAAACACAATGCCATCTGGCTGGTAGAGCCAAAAGTCACCCTGGGCCGGGCGCCAGGCAACGACATGATGCTCGACGATGCAAGCGTGGCCGATCGACACGCCGAAATCCTGGTCAATTACGAAAAACTGACGCTGGTGAACCTGTCCGGTGGCTCAAGCCTGCGTGTGAACGGGGCCGCTGTCAGCAACAGCTGCGAACTCCAGGCCAATGACAAGGTCACTCTCGGAAGGGTTGAGTTGCAGGTTATCGATCCAAAGTGCAGGACCTTTCCGGCGGCTGGTGCAGGGGCGGCGGCGACCTCCGCCTGGTCGCTGAAAGCCAACCACAGTGCCCTATCCAGCCGGGTCTTCAAACTCAAGGATGTGACGCTGGTGGGGCGCTCCAACGAATGCGACATCACACTGGCTGCCAGCCATCTCTCCCGCCGCCATGCCCAGTTGCAAGTGAAAGACAATCTGCTCTATGTAAGGGATCTGGGCTCGGCAAACGGCACCTATCTGAACGGTCGCAGGATCACTCAGGCACGGGTCAGACGTGGCGACGAACTGTGTTTTGACACCATTAGGTTCGGCGTTATTGGACCGGCGGATGATCTGGATAAGACAACTGTGCGAACGATAACGCCAATGTCACAACCCAAACGTCCTCCCCAATACCCGCCCCAGATTGGGCAGCAACACCCTCACCCGGGGCAGCATAAGGCGCCTACCGGTACCGGGGTGATGGCGCGGGTGGGAAACCATGCCAGAGGTGGGGGCGGCGGCGCGGCCGCCATCGACCTGCGGGAAAAACGCTCTGGTGCCGGGAGCCTGTTGATAGTGACAGTACTGGTCGCGGCGACGGTTGCAATCTGGTTTGCTTACCAGCGGGGATTGTTTTGAATCCACATCCGCCCTTGCAAAGCTATTAAAAAAGCGCCGCTGTTAAAAATTTCTGTAGATATTGCTCCTTCTGCCGACAACAGAGTAATCAGCTGTAAACGCAGGAGCTTCCGCTATGTTGGCGCCGACACTCAATACCTTTTTCTCCCGTTCCGATCACACCAACTTGAGTGCCGGGTGTGGTAATTGTTTTTCTTCCTCCGAGCAACTCGCCATTGCCACATCAGAGTCGACCGTCGAAGACAGCGGTTTCGATGGCTACCGATTATTTGATCGGCTACTGCAGAAAGGCTATGTGCAACGGCAAGCCGGTGCCGGGCTGCCGTTGGCGTCGACAGGGGATGAAAGTTCCAGAGTGGAAAAAACCGCCGGTGTCATTTTAGGCTTTATTGAACAGCGACTGCGACTCGATGCAGCGGAGGGGGCGAGCGAAGAAGAACTGGCTGCGCGTCTACAGGCAGGGTTGGAAGGGTTTGAGAAAGGTTTCAGCCAAGCCCGGGAGCAATTGGAAGCGTTGGGATTACTGCCCGATTCTGTTGCGGAGGAGGTCGGTAAAACCTACGACCGGGTGCTGGAGGGTGTCGAAGGGCTGCGCGAAAAATACCTGGTCGGGGAGAATACACAGGTACCGGAAGCAAGTGTGGTTGAGAATACATCAGAGGCGACTTATCTGCAGGGTGTTGAAAACTACGGTTATGCGGCGCGCAATACATTTAGTTTCGAGTTGGAAACTGAACAGGGGGATAAGGTCAGGATTCGCGCCAGCGCCCAGGAGGTTTTTGCCTCCCAGCAGCGCTTCAGCGCTTATCAGGGAGGCAGCCACACGGCCGGGGCCGCGCAATACAGTGCTGATTACAGTCAGTCGAGCCGGTTTAGTCTGCAGGTGAATGGAACATTGAACGAAACCGAACTGACCGCCATCAACGATCTTTTGGCGCAGGTGAATGATTTGTCGGCACAGTTTTTTTCCGGAGACGTGGAAGGCGCCTTTGAAGAAGCGTTGAACATAGGTTACGACGACAGTGAGATTGTGGGTTTTTCATTAAAGTTGACGCGTTCAGAAGTCGAGCGGGTGGCCTCGGCGTACCAGGCGTTTACACCGTCGGAGGTGCCCGCCGGCGCGTCTTTGCCCCAGCGTCTGGCACCCCTGGGGCAGTTTGCCAGGGGTTTGCTGCAGGCTGTTGAGACGGCGTCACTGTTTGCGAAACCGGAGCAGCTGCTTGGGGACATAGCGAATGGCGTGACTGAGGCCTCAGAGTCGCCTGAGGCGTCCTTTGGACCTTTTGTATCCCGACTGCTCGATGCGTTGGAGTTGCGTTATTATTAGTGCTCCTTTTACCGGAGTTTTTGTTTTGACTGCCAAGACATTGTTGTTGTATTCCACCCTGGGTTGTCACCTTTGTGAGGAGGCCAAGGCGTTGCTCTGGCCGTTGCTGACGGAGTTTGGATGGCAATTAAAGGAGGTGGATATTGCCGCTTCCGATCAGTTAGTGGAGCGCTATGGGACACGCATTCCCGTACTGGTTTGGGAAGGCGGAGGGTGGCAGGATGCCCGCCGGGAACTGGGGTGGCCGTTTGACGAAACCGAGTTGAGAGCACTGTTGCAGGTGCCGGTTTGAGTGCCGCCCCGGGTGCCCGGGTTTAGGTGTCGCCAAGTCTAAAAAACGCTTGCGCGGTCTGTGTCGTCTGTTCGGCTATTGCCCGTGGGGGGGCTGGGTAGTGACGGGCCAGCATCTCCAATACATAGGGCAAAAATGCAGGTTCATTGCGGCCGTTTTTGGGTTTTACCGAGGCTGGCAGAGTACGGGGCAGCAAGTAGGGGGCATCGGTTTCCAACATCAGGCGGGGTAGGGGGATATTGGCGACCAGGCGCTGGAGTTCGGCGCCGCGCCGCTCATCGCAGATCCAGCCGGTGATGCCGATATGGAGATCCAGATCCAGATAGTCAAACAGTGCTTCCCGGGTGCCTGTAAAACAGTGGACGACACCGCCGACAATATGGTCGCGGTAACAGCGCAGGATTTCCACAAAACGACCGTGGCTATCGCGTTCGTGCATAAACACCGGTAGCCCGAGTTCCGCTGCCAGTTCCAACTGGGTTTCGAAGGCTTTGATCTGCTCGGGGCGCGGAGAAAAATCGCGATTGAAATCCAGGCCGGTTTCGCCGATAGCCACTACAGAGGGATGGGATGCAAGCTGACGCAGATTCTCGCCGCTGCCGGCGCCGAATTGTCTGGCGTCGTGGGGGTGGACACCACAGGTAGCATAAAGCCTGCCGGGCAAGGATTTTTCACCCAGGGTCTTTTCACACAGGGTAAGGGCGGCTTGCGAGGCTGTTTCGCTGGTGCCGGTAATGATTATTGTGCCAATGCCGGCATTGAGTGAGCGTTCCAGCACTGCTTGCAGGTCTTTGTCAAAACGGCTATTGGTTAAGTTTACGCCAATATCGATGATCGGTGCCGGTGCGTCCAAGGTGCGATTCCTGAATGTGAATCGGGTTGCGCAATTGCAGACCCGGGTTGTCAAAACTGAGGAGTATACGGGGCAGGACTACCGGTATTCAAACTATTGGTCGACCATTGTCGAAGTTCCAGCCCGGCGAACTGGCCGTACTGGTGCAGGAGCGCATCCAGTCAGTGCTGGCTGGGACTGACCGTCGCGCTTGAAATCTACAGGGGTTTTTTGGCCTCGTCCGGTGTAATCAGGGGCACGCTGCTGCCCATGCGGTAACCGTAGATGACGGAATAGGCCAGCACATTTTGCACGTAACTGCGGGTCTCTTTAAACGGTATCACTTCGATCCAGACATCGAATGGCTGCTGCTGATCGCTGTCGGCCAGCCAGCGCTTGACCCGATGTGGACCCGCATTGTACGCCGCTGTGGCCAGAATTCGATTGCCGTTGAACTGATCCAGTAATTGGTTCAGATATCGGCTGCCGAGGCTGATGTTGGATGCGGGTTTAAGCAGGTCGTAATGACGGTATTGCAGCCCGGCACGTCGCGCTGTCTGTTTCGCCGTTCCCGGCATCAGTTGCATCAACCCGAGGGCGCCGGCGGGGGAGCGGGCGTCGGCCCTGAAGGCGCTCTCCCGGCGGGCGATGGCAAACAGCAGCGTGGGGGTGATGTTAGTGCTTTTGGCGGCGGCGTTCACCTGTTCCTTATAGGCCAAAGGGAAGCGCAGTTTTAAATCGTCCCAATGGCCGGCCTCGATCATCGCCTGGATACTGTTTCTGTGCCAGCGCCATTGTTCCGCCAGTTTGCCCGCGGCCAGCAGTGCCGGGGCATCGAGGCCGGCGGTGACAAACATCCACTCGTGGCGGGCATTGGCAATATCGTTGAGTTCAAACAGTTCCCGCGCTCGCTTGATCCCGGGAAGACCGGCGACGGTGTCAATCAGCTCTGGCGGTGGATCGACGGGATTGTCCACCAATGTGTAGTCTCGGCCGAGAATATCGGCGGCGAGAAATCCGTAGAAGCTGCGTTTCAATGCCAGGTCGGCGTATATCTGTTGTGGTGTGGGGTAGGGTGAGTTGCCTATATCCAGCTGTTCCATGGCCCGGGCGCGCCAGTAGAGCCAGCGATCGCTCTGTTGGCTGTCCGCCGGCAGCCGCTGCAGCCAGGCGTAGACCTTGTCCCACTCCTGACGTCGCAGGGAGTCGCGGATGATCCAGCCAATCAAGTCAGCGCTGGTATTGTTGTGCCGGGATTCCGCCAGCAGTTTTTCCGCCGTCTCCATCTCACCCTGCATGGCCAGTTGTGTGATCAGTGCCTGGCGGGTTGCGCTGCGTTCACCGTCTTCAAAAAGCTGCTGGGCGTCGTAAACCCGCCACTGTTTCAGCGCCTCCAGCGGATCCTTGCGGGCGTAGCGGCGAATGCCGTGAAGGATGATCTCCTGCATGGCCGGACTTTGCTCGTGGAAGCGACGACGATTTTTTAAGCGTTGTGGGCGGCGGTCTACCTCCCGGTAGAGTTGCGCCATTGCCCGTTGCTTTGGCGGCATCAGGCTGGCGATATATCGCGCCAAACCCAGCTCGCGCTTGCGCATTGCCTTAGTGTAGCGTTGCCAGGCCAACTGTGGGGTCAGGTGGCCTGCCTGCATCCAGGTTTTGAACAGCGGCGTACAGGCATCTGGCTGCGAATAGCCGACATTCCACAACGGCTCGACTTCCTCGAAAGCGTTCTCCTCGCCGGTCGTAATCCGTCCCTGCAGGTAGAGGCACTCCAGTTCCGTGCTGCCGAGCCCGGTGCGGTAGTAGCTTTGGTAATCATGCCAGTGTTTGCGACCGGCCAGTGTCTTCAGCCAGTTTTTCAGCAACCGTCGCTCGAGGTAGCTGTTTTCATTGCGGTAGAGAAAACGGTCAACTTCTTTGTAGGGAAGCAGGTGCAGGCGCCGCTTCAGCTCGGCGTACTGAAGGTAGGGTTTTAAAGGGTAATCGAGCAGCTGCTCGTAGTTCTCGCGGTAGGTTTTTAACTGCCCTTTGTCAAGCGCGGTTTTTGCCGCTAAGTAGTGATTGCGCTGTTGTTGGTGAAAGCCGGCTGAGTTTTTAGTCTGTGGCTGCGCCACAGCGGTGTGACTGCCGGGGCAGATATAAAACAGCAGCGACAGGCTGAGCGCCGATAGTCGCTGAATCGGAAAATGCCTCAATTGAGCGATCATAAAATTCTCTAAGTTTCCTGTTTTTCTATACCGTTAGTTGTTTTAGCGTTACCGTTTTTTTAACTTGTTTCTCAATTGTTTTTCGGTATTAGAGTTTTCTGACCGAACTCTTTTTGATCCTGTGAGTTTTGAGTCTGTTAAAGTTATTTAGTTAGATTTTACTATAAAAGTTCCCTGGGCTCGTTGCGTGTATTTAGTCTCAAGGGCACTTACTATCTCAAGGGTACTTACTATCTTATGGGCACATTCTAGATAATAGCTGTCACTTGTGTTTGCCTCAAACTGCCAGAAAAGAATTATGGGCGACAAGTAGCTTGCCATTTCAACCTGTTAGGGTCGAGACTCAATTGTGACCTTTTGGGAAATTGCCGTTATCATCCACACCCCAGGTCGTTGGAAAAGCGGTTTTATATAGGTCTTGAGATTAGAAAATGATTTTATGCAACTGATTTCACTGGAAAATGCACATTTAAGTTACGGTCTTCAAGTTATTCTCGACAACGTTGACCTGCAAATAGAAAAAGGTCGACGCCTGTGTCTGATCGGGCGCAATGGCGCGGGCAAGTCAACATTGCTGAAAGTGTTATGTGGAGAAACCGAACTCGACGGTGGCGGTGTTCGGCGCCAACCCGGTCTTTGCATCTCGCGCCTGGAGCAGGATCTGCCGCTGGCCGCGGATGCCAGCGTCTACGACGTCGTGGCCGGCGGCCTGCAGCGGTTGGGAAAGATGCTCACTGAGTACCACAGGCTCTCCGCCCAGACCGATGCACAGTCTCTGTCGCGGTTAGGGCAATTGCAGCATGAAATCGACAGCTGTGATGGGTGGCGATTTCAACAGCGGGTGGAAACCACCCTGACGCGCTTGAAGTTGCCGGCGGAATGTCCGCTGAAGGAACTGTCCGGCGGCTGGCGGCGCCGGGTGGCTTTGGCCAGAGCTCTGGTCAGCGAACCCGACGTGCTGATGTTGGACGAACCGACCAACCACCTGGATATTGCCGCCATCGAGTGGCTGGAGCAGCAATTGCTCAACTTTAGAGGCGCGGTGGTATTCATCACCCACGACCGCGCCCTGCTGAAACGCCTGGCAACCGATATCGCCGAGCTCGACCGCGGTCATTTGCGGCTGTGGCGAGGGGATTACCAGAGCTTTCTCGCCCACCGCCAGCAGCAACTGGCGGCGGAGGAAAAACACAATGCGTTGTTTGACAAGCGCCTGGCCGAGGAGGAGCGCTGGATCAGACAGGGCATTAAAGCTCGCCGCACTCGCAACGAAGGCCGTGTGCGGGCACTTAAGACCATGCGCGAAGAGCGCCGGCAACGACGCGTGCAGCAGGGCCGCGCCACACTGCATTCGCCCTTGGCTCAGGAGCGCTCGGGAACATTGGTTGCGGAACTGAAAGGGGTAAGTCATGGCTGGGGTGATAAACCACTGATCGAAAACTTTTCCACTGTCATTACCCGTGGTGACAGAATTGGCCTGATCGGCGCCAACGGTATGGGGAAAAGCACGCTGCTGAAAATATTGTTGGGGGAACTCAAGCCCCAGCGCGGCCAAATGCGACTGGGAACTCGCCTTGAGGTGGCCTATTTTGACCAGTTGAGAGAGCAGTTGGATCTCGATAAGAGCGCTGTCGATAATGTGTCCGAGGGTCGGGATTTTGTCGAAGTTGACGGTAAATCGCGTCATATTATCAGCTATCTCGCCGATTTTTTATTTACCGGTGAGCGCGCGCGCACCCCATTGCGGGCATTGTCCGGTGGTGAACGCAACCGGGTGTTGCTGGCCAGATTGTTCAGTCAACCCTGCAACCTGCTGGTGCTGGACGAGCCGACCAACGATCTGGATGTCGAAACCCTGGAGTTGCTGGAAGACGTGCTGTCAACCTTTCAGGGAACAGTGTTGTTGGTGAGTCATGACCGGGTATTTCTCGACAATGTGGTGACTAGTTCTATCGTGTTCGAAGGTCAGGGACACGTTGCGGAATACGTTGGCGGTTATCAGGACTGGCTGCGCCAGGGCGGCAAATGGGTGGACAGCGAACCGGGCGCAAAACAGACGCCGGCATCCGAAACGAAAATTGCACCGGTTGTGGAACAGTCGGGCGAAGGGAAACGGTCGCAAAGCAAACCGAAAAAACTCAGTTATAAATTGCAGCGCGAACTTGACGCCGTGCCGGCGCAAATCGAACGGCTGGAAAGCCAGATTGCCACTGTACAGAGTAAAATCAGCGATGTGGAATTCTACACCCAGCCCCAGGAGCAGGTGGCATCGACACTCCAGGAACTCGCCGACAAGGAAAGTGCACTGGAAAAGCTCTATCAACGCTGGGAGGAACTGGAAGCGCTTTGACTTTCTACACCCGTACCGCCAACACATCGCAGCTTGCGCCGTGCAGCACTGCGTTGGCCGTCGACCCCAGCAACAGCGCCAGCCCATGGCGGCCGTGACTGCCGACGACAATCAAATCCACCTGTTGTTGATCGGCGAGTTGGTGCATTTCCGTCGCCGGTTGGCCGATTACAACATGCTGTCTCTCCGGCGGCACATTTACTGACTGCGCCAGCTTGGCCAGTTGGATTGTCGCCTGCTGTTGTAATTGGTCCTGTACTTCGGACAAATCCATCGGAATATCGCCACCGTAAGCGAAAGTAAGTGGTTCGATAATATGTGTAATACTCACCTTCGCCTTGTTCATTTCCGCCAGACTTTGCGCCCGCTCAATCACCTTGGGCGACTCTTCCGACAAATCCACACCCACCAGAATATGGTTGTATGAGGTCATAGGGTTATGCCTTTGCTTTAAATTATCGTTACTCGCGAGCGGGTCAATGGTAAACCGAAATCTCCGGGTTGCCTAGACCTGCCCGTTACCCTCACGCCTATTTGCGGCTCGCCCGGAGGGAAATATTGGTTCCGGTGGCCCAGACAAGGTGTATGATAGAATTTATAACAACGTACAATATCCGGATTATCTGGCCAATGTCGCTTCCATTTATTATTGTCCTGCTGGCCGTCGCCATGGCCGTTGGCCCTTTATTGTTGATGCGTCCCACCAAAAAGCAGCAGCGGGAAATGCATCTGCGCCAGAAAGCGATTAAAAACGGTTTTAGGGTACAGTTGAGGACAGCGCCGAAAGGCGCTATAAAAACAGACTCCGGTGACATGTTGGCTGTCTATAGTCTGCCCTGGGGGCGGAAAAACGCCGATGTCTCACCCTGGCTGTTAGTCAAACGCCCTTATTGCCACGAATTGCATTTTTGTGGTGTTTGGGAGTGGGAGGGCCGATCGGCGGCGGCGTCGAAATGGCTTGCGCCCCTGCAGCGGACATTGGCTCAGTTGCCGGATGATGTTGTCGCTGTCGGCAATGGACCCCAGGGTGTCTACGTATACTGGCGTGAAACTGGCTCGGAGTCGACGCTGGAGCAATTGCTTCGGGTTATAGGGGAACTGAGGCAGAGTCAGCTATAGTGTGGCGCTGGAAGCGTCTGGATTATACTGGGTTTCTGGCATAAGATCCTGCGACAAAAAGTGACGTCGCAGGTTAAGCAGTTCACTCACTTCTTTGATCATGCGCTGACGGCGCGGATCGGGGTGTTTTGATTGAATCAACAGATGTTGTGCCTTGCGGTAAAATGCATGTGCTTCGATGATGTCTCCTGTGCGAATAATTCTATGACCCTGCCCGATATGGGAAATGACTTTAACTTGAAGTCTGGCCCAGGCCAGCTCACTGATAAATGTATCCCGCTCTTCGACGGTAATATATGAGCGCGCATATTGCGACTGCAGTATTCTGCCGGCTTCGTTAAGAGCATATTCGGATCTGGCGATCTGGGCGTCGCTGTCCTGGAGGCGGCAGAGTTCGCGGTGAGGAGATTCGTGGCTGAGTTTTTGCGACATGCTTTCCGCATCGCTCAACTTTGCCTCCAGGTAGGTGGCACTGTCCGCCAGGGTGAGCATGCCCCGAAGTAGTTCAATCACTTCATCGTTGATGAGTTTTGCGATTGCCCGGCTTTCAACTAACTGGTCTAACATGACAACAAGATCTTCCAGGTCTTCGATGCGGCGCTTGAGTTTTTTCAGCTTTTGCCGCATGACTTGGGTACGTTGTTGTTTTCGATTGACGAGGCTGACAGTCAGCAGTGAAGCCAATGCCAGCGCGCAGAAGACGATTAGAGCTGCCGGTGTGGACATAACGTGTTTTTTACTGCTTCAAACTTATTGCCACCACTGGTCATACACTATAGCTAAATTTCAAATGCTTTGGGTATTTAGTCAAGGTCAAGCTATATTTTAATACGTTTGTCTGGTGTCGCATTTAACATGGGTTATCCACTGTTAGCTGAAATTGTTACTTAGTTCATATAAATCAGTAGACTATAGCATTTTTTTAAAGTAGCTGTTAATTGCTTGCAGGCCCCGCTACAGGCGGTTTTGAGGCATTGTTGAAAATGTAACAGGGCAACAAATTTTAGCTCTTGGGGTTGACCCCTTTGCCAAAGGGACTTATATATGCGCTCCGCGCAAAGGTGTTATAGACCCATTTTTAAATTTGAAGTACTGAACAATATAGAAGGAACGTATGGCCAAATCCCTCGTGATCGTTGAGTCACCAGCCAAGGCAAAAACGATTAATAAGTACCTGGGCAAGGACTATGTGGTTAAATCCAGCGTCGGGCATATTCGCGATCTGCCCGCCAGCGGCGGTGTTAAAAAACCAGTAGATGCCAAAGAACGGGCCAGGCAGGCGGCCATCACCAGAAAAATGTCGCCGGAAGAGAAGCTGGTGCACAAACAACGCAAGGCCCGGGAGCAGCTGATAAACCGTATGGGTATCAATCCCGAAAACGGTTGGGAAGCACACTACGAAATCCTGCCGGGCAAGGAAAAAGTGGTGGATGAGCTGCGAAAATTGGCCGCCAACGCCGATAATATTTACCTCGCAACGGACTTGGACCGCGAGGGGGAGGCGATAGCCTGGCACTTGAGTGAAGCCATCGGCGGCGACACTCATCGCTACCGGCGGGTAGTGTTTAATGAAATAACCAAAAGCGCTATTACTGAAGCCTTCAAAAAACCCGGTCCTATCGATCAAGACCGTGTAGACGCGCAGCAGGCACGGCGTTTTCTCGACCGCGTGGTGGGCTATATGTTATCGCCGCTGTTGTGGGAAAAAGTCGCCCGTGGTCTATCGGCGGGAAGAGTGCAATCTGTGGCTGTGCGGCTGGTGGTGGAGCGCGAGCGTGAAATCCGTGCGTTTATTCCGGAAGAATACTGGACGGTCTTTACCGACCTGATCACGCAGGCGGGTGAAAAAGTTCGCTTTGAAGTGCGAAAACAGGCTGGGAAGGCCTTTAAGCCCCTCGACGAAGCCACTGCAATGTCGGCAGTTGAGTTGCTGCAAAAATCGGCGTACCGGGTTGCCGCGCGAGAAGACAAACCGACCAAGTCCAAACCTTCGGCACCGTTTATAACCTCCACGCTGCAACAGGCGGCGAGCACGCGACTGGGTTTTAGTGTCAAGAAAACAATGATGCTGGCCCAGCGCCTCTATGAAGCTGGCTATATTACCTATATGAGAACGGACTCCACCAACCTCAGTGCCGAAGCCGTGGAGTCTTGCAGGGCCTATATTGAGGAGAACTTCGGCAAGCCGTACCTACCACCGGAGCCTAACCGCTACAGCAGTAAGGCGGGCGCACAGGAGGCACACGAGGCGATACGACCTTCCAGTCTGGACATCAAACCGACCCAACTATCGGGGATGGAACGCGATGCCGAGCGGTTATATTTATTGATCTGGCAGCAGTTTGTCGCCTGTCAGATGACACCGGCGGAATTTACCAGCACCTCTGTCACGGTGGAGGCGGGTGATTTCGAATTGCGCGCCCGTGGGCGGGTGATTCGTTTCGACGGCTTTATGAAAGTGCAGCCGCCGGTGGCGAAAAAAGAAGAGGATGTGATGTTGCCGGAGTTTCACATCGGCGACCTTCTCAAGTTACGTAAAGTAGACCCTAATCAGCATTTCACTAAACCGCCGCCGCGCTATAGTGAAGCCAGTCTGGTAAAGGAACTGGAAAAACGCGGTATCGGCAGACCGTCAACCTATGCTTCGATTATTTCCACGATTCAGGATCGCGGTTATGTTCACATCGAAAACCGCCGTTTTTATGCCGATAAAATGGGGGATATTGTCACCGAAAGGCTGGTGGAAAGTTTTAGCGATTTAATGAATTACAGTTTCACGGCGAAAATGGAAGAGTCGCTCGACGCCGTTGCCGAAGGCGAAAAAAAGTGGCGCCAGCTACTGGACGAATTTTATAAAGAATTTTCCGGCAAATTGGTTCAGGCCCAGGATAAAGAAAAGGGAAAGGGGATGCGGGAAAACTCCCCCACCGATACCGATATTACCTGTGAAAACTGCGGTCGGTTCATGCAGATTCGCACAGGCAGCACCGGTGTATTTCTCGGTTGTTCAGGCTATAGCTTGCCGCCGAAAGAGCGCTGTAAAAATACCATGAACCTGGTTTCCGGTGACGAAGCTGTAAACGCCGAGGAAGATGAAGAGGCTGAATCCAGGCAGTTGCGCGCCAAGCGGCGCTGTTCACTGTGCAACACGGCAATGGATAGTTATCTGCTGGATGAAAAGCGCAAGCTGCATATTTGTGGGAATAACCCGGATTGTCCCGGATACGAAGTGGAGCAGGGTACCTTTAAGCTCAAGGGATACGATGGGCCGATTATCGAGTGTGACAAATGTGGCAGTGACATGCAGCTAAAGTCCGGACGATTTGGAAAATATTTCGGCTGCACCAGTGAGACGTGTAAAAATACCCGTAAGCTGCTGAAAAACGGTGAGGTGGCACCGCCGAAAATGGACCCGGTACCCATGCCGGAATTAAAATGTCAGAAGGTGGACGACCACTATATTTTGCGAGATGGCGCTTCGGGACTGTTTCTGGCAGCGAGCCAGTTTCCGAAAAATCGTGAAACCAGAGCACCGCTGGTGGAGGAACTGCTGGCGCATAAAGAAGAAATAGACAGAAAATATACGTATCTGTTTTCGGCACCGGTGGAAGATCCCGACGGCGTGAAAACGCTGGTGCGGTTTAGTCGAAAAACAAAAGAGCTTTACGTGCAGTCCGAAGAGGATGGAAAGGCGACGGGCTGGAAGGCTTTTTTCCAGAACGGCAAATGGGTAAGCAGCGAAGGGAAGAAATCGACGCGAAAAAAATCCGGTTAGCGTAAACGATGAGCAATCCCTACCTGGTAATGGTTAACCAACGCCTTGCCTATTCACGCATACAACTGGGCATAATAGTTGATGCAGGATGGCAGAAAACTGTAATTTCAAATTTTGAAAGGCCAGCATTTTTATATGGGGCGCTGTTTCATCTCGTCGACGCATATTCACTATATTTGCGGGAAATAACGTTTAATTACAAACAAAGCGATTTTATTCACAGCAGTATCCCACAACGTCGCGATCAACCAATAAAACCCGGAAGTGTGCCCAATGCCGGGGATTTGTGCTCCGCCGACCAGGCGCCGGCGGAAGTGAAGGAATTGCTGAGTCTTGAAAACAAGGCGGATTCCTGGCTAGGGAGTATGTTGCACACCTATGCCGCCCGGCTGGATATACCTGAAAGGCTGGAGGTGACCGATACCGCGTCGAAGTCGGCATCTATCCCTCTGGTCGATGTTACTAGCACGGAAAACCGGTTGTCCTCACTGACTTCCGAACGCCTTGAATCCTGGCTGCAAGCAATGCGGGAGCTTGTGGATCGACAGCGTGAAACAATGTTTGAGTGCTAGTTGGCCGGTAAAAGCCAGATTTTCGGTGTTGTTGCTAGACATTCGGTGGTAAGATAGCGAGTAGTAATTCAAAAAAACCGTATCTGTGGATCGCTGTTGACTGGATGTTCTTAATATATATTTTTAAAGACAGTTGCTCGGTTGTCGCAGGGCAGTTAATCCGGAGCCCTTATGTCTTCTTCCCTTTTTGAAATTGTAGAATTATCTAATGGCGACATCGCTTTGCGACACGCGGGGGAGGAGGGTGAACCTGTTGTCAGCATTCGTTTTTCACAGGAATCGCTCTATTTTCTGCGCGATGCGAAATTCGAAATCGCCAAAGCCATGATAGAAGCCGGCCTTGAAGCCGCGGGAGATATGGCAGAACAAGATAGCTCACTGCTTGAAATGGACCTGGATGATACGGATATTCAAACACTGCACTAGTTCCGTGGGCCATTTTGAAAAACGCTTTTCTCAACCCTCTAAATGCAAACTTAATGTAAAAAAGTTTAACGCATTCTCAGCAATAACCCCTGTGCCCGTCCTCTTGCGGCTGCTTTTTCCAGTTGTGCATAGGCTTTTTCAGTGATTTTTCCCGGACTTGAAATAACGGTATAGCTGTTTCCCTTTGCCAGAGCTTCCCAGGTCATCCAGAGAATATTCTCCACTCCGGAGGTGTGAATTAATCTTATTTTGGTCGTGTTCACCCCATAGCTGATCAGAGTCTGGCGGTCGATACCGCTGGGGGCGATCCAGGTAATCCAGCGGTTGTCAGGTTGCCAGCTCAGGTGCGCCAGCATGGGCAGCAACAGCGCCAACTGCCGGGGGCAGCCGCGGGAGAGCACCACCTCGGTGACACCGCTGTCTGGTTGTACGACCCGGTTGTTAGCGCCATGGGTGGTGACCGGCGCAAATGGGGTGGAAGTGGCAGTCGACATGGTTAGGTTCCCCTACGCAGAACACCGACACTCAAACCTTCAATAACAAAATCCTCATCTCGCAGGTCGACTTCAATAACGTCGAACTCGGGATTTTCAGGCAGCAGTTGCACCTGCTGACGGTTGCGCTCGCGCTTAAAACGTTTAACGGTGACCTCTTCGCCGATGCGCGCGACGGCTATTTGACCGTTGCGAACCTGGGTAGTTTTGTGTACGGCGAGTAGGTCACCGTCGAGAATACCGGCGTCTTTCATACTCATGCCCTGGACGCGGAGCAAATAGTCGGCGCTGGGGCTAAAAAAGCTGGGGGGGATATCGCAGTAGTCTTCGATATTTTCCTCGGCGAGAATGGGGTTGCCGGCGGCGACACGGCCGACCAGGGGAATACCATGGTATTGTTCCGGCAGGCGGATTCCGCGGGAGGCGCCGGCGATCATTTCTATGGCGCCTTTGCGGGCCAGGGCTTTGAGGTGTTCTTCGGCGGCGTTGGCGGAGCGGAAGCCGAGTTTTCGAGCGATTTCGGCGCGAGTGGGGGGGTAGCCGGTTTCTTCGATATGATTTCTGATCAGGTTGAGTACCTGTTCCTGACGTGCGGTTAGCTTTGCCATATAAACGTTACTCTTAGTTTAGGCCTTAACAATAAAAGTTTTAACAACTTATGTTTTAACAACTTATGTTTTAACAACTTATGTTTTAACAACTTATGTTTTAGTAATTTATGTTTTAGTAATTGTGACTTCTCAATAACCCGGGGTATTGTGCCTTCGATCCGCTGGGCGCCCGCCTGACACTGTGCCCACCCCGGATTATTGAGAAGTTTTCGGGTCTGATTTTATGTACAGTATATGGGATTATATACAGTAATTTTTAAAGTGCAACCCGTAACCAGGTTTCGCTGAGCTCAAGCGCTTGGCTCTGTTTGGGCAGCTGCATACGCCAATAGCCAGGCAGGGGGGAAGTTATTTCGTGCACTGTCCTGGTCTAGATTTGTTAATTAAGGAGCAAAGCAACCACAGAGCAGGTGTAATCGTATGTAGTTAGGACCGCGTTTCTGCGGTGTGGCAGTTGATTTGGGAGCATTAATCCAGGCATCCGAATCTCTGCTAAGCGGCAGTCAATAGTCGTCAAACTCTTGAAAGCTGTCCGGCTCTATGGAAGACAAGGGGTTGGACCAGCTTTCCGGTACCGGACTGTCGTCGTTGCCCCAGTCGTCTTCGCGGCTCAGTTCGTATCCCGCGCCGGCGTCTTCCGGGGCTTCGGCGGTGACCAGTGGCAGGTGTGGCCAGGCTTCGATCGGGTAAAAATTATCGACGACTGGCGCTGCCAGCCACAGTTTACATTTCTTGACAATGATAAATTGTAAACGTATGTTCCAAACGACTGTTTTGCCCGCGATCGAATAACGTCCTACGCAATGGTAACGATATGAAATTTAATAACAGGGGATGCGGCGACGCTGCAGGGCAGGCCCCATGTGAGGAGGAGAGAGCAACGTGAGAATTTATTATGGCTCAGAATGATACTGTTGAGCGTATTCTGGAGGCGGCGGGGGTTTTGTTTGCGGAACGCGGATTCGCGGAAACTTCTTTGCGCACCATAACCAGTACGGCGGGGGTGAACCTCGCAGCAGTCAATTACCATTTCGGTTCAAAAAAGGAGTTGATTCAGGCGGTATTTGCCCGGTTTTTAACGCCATTTTGCGAGGTTTTGGATAAAAAGCTGGATATGCGTTTAGACGAAAAGGATGGTGGGGCGTTGACGGCTGAAGAACTGCTTCAGTGTCTGTTTGGCACTATGCTTGAAGTGGCGGAGAATATCGGTGAACAGCCCCAACGCTTTATGCGTTTGCTGGGACTGGCCTATACGCAGTCCCAGGAGCATTTGCGACGTTTTATCGTGGCGGAATACGGAAGCTATTATTCCCGCTTTACGGGGCTTTTGAAGTTGACGTTGCCGCATTTGGACCCTGTGGCCTTTTACTGGCGGTTGTATTTTATGTTGGGCGCCGCGGTGTTTACCCTTTCCAGTTTTGATTCTATCCGGGCTATTTTAAATACTGAATTTCATGAAGACAGTACGCTGAATGATGCAATGAGTTTATTGGTGCCGGCGATTTCCGGAATGATATGTGCGGGGAATGAATAACGTGTCCCGCGCAGTCTGGTGGTGAGTGAAGCGTATAGCCGGGGAGGTGCGCGGGCATCGAACCGCTAAATTTTTTGATTGTGTATTAGAGGGTGTAGTCGTGGATGAGAAAGTAGAGTCTTGGTTGGTTGAGCTGACAGGCAAAGAGAATCTCTGGATTGCGGAGGTTTTTGCAGTGGTTTTGTTGACCATGATTCTGGCGTTAATCGTCAAGAGGGTATTGTCGCATTTTCTTATGCGGGCGCAGAAAACCAAGAATCTTTGGGATGACGCACTTCTGGAGGCTGCCGGCAGGCCGCTGAATGCGTTAATTGTATTGATCGGGCTGTGTTGGGCGGCGGATATTGTCGGGAGTAAGGCGGGAGCGGTTATTTTTGAAGCGGTGGGACCGGTGCGCGATCTCGGTGTGATAGCTGCTTTATCGTGGTTTTTGGTCAGGTTTATTTGGCGCGCTGAACAGAACCTGGTGGACCCTGGTTACACACAAAAACCGATGGATAGAACCACGGTTTCCGCGATGGGCAAATTGTTGCGGGTGTCGGTGATCATTACAGCGGCGCTGGTGGCTCTGCAATCCTTTGGTTATAGTGTTTCGGGTGTTCTGGCCTTTGGCGGTATCGGCGGACTAGCGGTGGGCTTTGCTGCTAAGGATTTATTGGCTAACTTTTTCGGCGGGTTGATGATTTATCTGGACCGGCCTTTTAAGGTCGGTGACTGGGTTCGATCACCGGATAAGGAAATAGAGGGAACCGTGGAAGATATTGGCTGGCGGTTGACGCGTATTCGCACTTTTGACAAGCGTCCTTTGTATGTTCCCAATGCGACTTTTACGAGTATTTCTGTTGAAAACCCTTCGCGTATGCTCAATCGCCGCATTTATGAGACGGTGGGCATTCGTTACGACGATGCGGGAAAAATGGCGCTGATTATCGCCGATGTGAAGGCGATGTTGGTGGCACATCCAGAAATAGATACTTCCACTACATTGATAGTCAATTTTAACCGCTTTGGAAGTTTTTCTCTGGACTTTTTTGTCTATACCTTTACCAAAACGGTGGAATGGATACGCTTTCATGAGATTAAACAGGATGTGCTACTGAAAATTCTCGAAGTCATAGAGTCGCATGGCGCTGAGTGCGCGTTCCCGACATCGACGTTGCATATTGCCGATGAAATAACGATTGCACGGGAAACTCAAAGTGCTCCGTATAATACCACGAGTTATTGAGAAGTTACATTGACCCTATCGTTGCATAAATGTTCTCGAGCCCGGTTTTTGTCGGTGAGCTTGGTGCCCAACCCATTGCTTTTTTGCCGCGCCATGGCGAGCAACACAAATTGGCGCCGCATTTAATTAATTATAGAGCAAACCTTTGGGCGCTAAAATCGTTGGGTGTCGATCGTATTGTTGCGGTCAATGCGGTAGGGGGAATTCACAGTGAAATGGCGCCTGGACACATTGTTGTTCCCGATCAGGTTATTGATTACACCTATGGACGTGCGCATACTTTTTGCGTGGGATCCGAAAGCGAAGGGCTGGAACTCTTACATGTGGATTTTACCTTTCCCTATGACAAACAATTGAGAAAGGTTTTAATCGCTCATGCGCGGAGATTGAATATTTGTTTCACCGATTGGGGTGTGTACGGGTGTACTCAGGGACCACGCCTTGAGTCCGCGGCCGAAGTGATAAAGCTTCAGCGAGACGGCGAGAGTTGGGAATTAAATATGTTTCTGTTTGTATCGTTGTAAACTGGGCGGCAGGTAAAACGAGTGTGGAAATTTCAATGGAAGATATATTCCATAATCTTAAACTTGGAATGGGTCGAGTTAAGACACTCATCGAAGCCAGTTTGACTGATTTATTGAAAATTGAATTGTAAGTATAGATTTGTTCGTGTTTTTACTGGACACTGGGCAAAATTTGGCTTAAAAAGGTTAACGTTCGGCTGTTCCCTGCCGAGGCTGTCGTAACGGTTCGATGGTTGTGTGAGCATCATATGGAGGGTGCTAAGTCAGTATGGAAATTGTGTTTCGACTGTATACAGCTTTAAATCGTGCACAGGCAAGGCGGTGGACAGTGTCATCGGTTGATTATCTGACAAGTATTTTCAAGCATCGTGGGGTTTCATGGTAGCTGAAATCGTAAATGCAATTTCCGCGTCGCTATAGTGGTTTATATCGCAGTTAGATAGGGTGTGGTAGTGCATGATTTTGGTTTTGTGTCTCAGCTGCGATTTTGGTGATGCTTTTTGTCGGGTGGTTGGTTTTTTCGATTCGAATAGACATAAGAATAACGAGGTAGTTAAGTATGACAGTTCGCGAAACAGGCACCGTTAAGTGGTTCAATAATGCCCGCGGATACGGTTTCATTACAAGGGGTGAGGGTAGTGATGATGTATTTGTCCATTACCGGAATATTCGAGGTGATGGTTATCGTTCGCTAAATGAAGGTCAACCTGTCGAATTCGATATACTCGAAGGAGAAAAAGGTTTGCAGGCTGAAGACGTTGTTTGTGTTTGACATTGTTTGTGTTTGACATTGTTTCAGTTTTGTATTTGAGGTGCCCGGGAATGGCTTCAGTTTTTCCGGAATTGTTTTGACCCGATACGGTTTCTGAGAAGCATCTTTCACGTGAAAACCTGGTGTCGTTGTTAGTGATGATGCTAATCGGAAAACCCGCTCCTTTTTCACATAAGGATACCGGGATTTCCCGGCGTTCCTGTGTGAAAAAGGAGTCCCCCCTGTAGTACCCTAAGCTGTAGTATCTTAAGCTGTAGTATCTTAAGCTGTAGTATCCTCAGGCTTCACTGTGCAAGATAGGGTTTTATTTTGCGATCTTGCTTGCTGTCCTCGTCGGCATTGGGAATCCTGTAGGGGACCACCTTTATCAACAGCCCCATAAGTGGGTGGTCCACATAGTGCAGTTCACCACTACGCATTTTTCGTTGTTGTTTTAAAGTGACAACCTGGTCGACAACATAAGGCCGTGAAAGAATACTGCTGTAGTCATTGATGGCGCTGCTGTCGCTATTCAAATCCGCCAGCAGGCCCAGTGATTTGCCACCTTTTAGGTCGGCGATGTTGTTATCCAGGCCCGCACTCCCCAGGTTGTTGCGGCCAGATGTGTTGACGTGGCTAGTGCTGGGATCGTTGTAGTGCAGCGGGTTGTTTCCGCTCAATTGCGCCAGACTGGGCCTCTCCGGCAGTTCTGGCCAGTCCCCGAATTCCTGACCGTAATTGGCTTTAAACCGGCTCAGCCACAGATTGGTGTGAAGGTGCAGATAGCGGGAGACACTGAGTGTGATACTGCCTTCCAGTTCCCGGTGATTGCCGTAGCTTTCGCCGCCGTCGACCAGCACCGCCGGCGCCTCTTTGTAGTCGACCACCGGTTGCCTCCAGGCCTTGTGGAACAGCACTCGGTAGCGGGAATCCCGTTTCAGAGCTGCGGTTTCGCGCTTGAGTTGATATTCGCTGTCCGGCAGCGGGTAGTAGGGTGTGGTAGCCAGGTCCACGGCTTGCTCCGAGGCGTGGGCGTCAGTGTACCTTTGTGCACCGGTGGTTTGGGTGTCGGTTTTCCCGTAGCGTTGCGCCTGTGACCGCGCGTCTGTGACTGCGGCGGTGTCGGGGCGGGGGAGTTCAACCCAGTTCGGCGGGTAGGAGAGGACGATATCATGGGGCCAGTCCTCTTGCGGTGAACCTGGGCTGTTGTGGGAAAAGATGACCATTTCCACCTGGTACCAACGCGGAGAACCGTCGTCGCCATCCTCCTGAGCAGAGGACTTGATGGAAAAGCTTGCGGCGTAGAGGCTTGTTAAAATAATGGCACTAATAAATTGACTGTGCAGAGTGGTTTTTTTCATCAGGCAGCAACATCCTTAGGTGTTAGGCGCTCGAGGAGGCTGGTTAGGGTTTGAATACGGGTTTCACTGGTTTCCATATCGACGCGAAATTTTAAGTGATTGGCCCCTTCCAAGCGGTATATCTGTGGTTGTGTTTGCACTAACTGTACAATAGATAAAGGATCGACACGCGTTTCATTGGAAAATTCCACACGACCACCGCTGTTGGAGGCTTCGAGTTTATGGATGCCCAATTGCTGGGCTTTGAGTTTTAATTCCGTTACCTGCATGAGGTTTTTTGTGGCCTCCGGCAGCAGCCCGAAACGGTCGATCATTTCCACCTGTAATTCTCTGAGGGCTTCGCGATCGGCGGCGTTGGCCAGGCGTTTATAGAGGATCAAACGGGTGTGGACATCGGGAAGATAGTCATCGGGTATCAGTGCGGGTATGCGCAGATTGACTTCGATATTGGTGTCCAGGGGGGCTTCGATATTGGGGGTTTTGCCGGATTTGATGGCATTGATAGCCCGGTCCAGCATGTCCATATACAGAGAAAAGCCCACGGTGTGCATCTGGCCGCTTTGATCCTCCCCGAGCAATTCCCCTGCGCCGCGTATTTCCAGATCGTGGGTGGCGAGTGTAAATCCGGCGCCGAGATCTTCGGCGTTGGCGATGGCCTCCAGACGTTTGACCGCGTCGGCGGTCATTGTGCGCTGGGGGGGCGTCAGTAGGTAGGCGTAGGCCTGGTGGTGGGAGCGGCCGACCCGCCCCCGCAACTGGTGCAGCTGTGCCAGCCCGAACTTATCGGCGCGGTCGATAATGATAGTGTTGGCGTTAGGGACGTCGATACCGGTTTCAATAATGGTGGTGCAGACCAGGATGTTGAAACGCTTGTGGTAGAAATCGGACATTACTTGCTCGAGTTCGCGTTCGCGCATTTGCCCGTGGCCGATGCCGATGCGGGCCTCCGGCACCATGGCCTTAATATCGCGGGCGGTCTTTTCAATGGTTTTGACTTCATTGTGCAGGTAGTAGACCTGACCGCCGCGGAGAATGTCCCGCATGAGGGCCTCTTTGGCCAAGTTGGTGTCGTGCTGGCGGATAAACGTCTTGACTGACAGACGCCGTGCGGGGGGAGTGGCAATAATGGAAAGGTCGCGAATACCGGACATGGCCATATTCAGCGTGCGTGGAATGGGGGTGGCTGTCAGGGTCAGAATATCCACTTCGGAGCGCAGCGACTTCAGGCGCTCTTTTTGCTGAACCCCGAAGCGGTGCTCTTCATCGATAATCAACAGACCGAGCGCTTTATAGTTCAGATCCGACTGCAACAGTTTGTGGGTACCGATGATGATATCCACCTTGCCGTCGGCAAGTTTTTTCTGCACCTCGGCGGCGTCTTTGGCACTGCGGAATCGCGACAGCACGTCCACGTTAACCGGCCAGTCGGCAAAGCGGTCTTTAAAATTCTGGTGGTGCTGTTGTGCCAGCAGGGTGGTCGGCACCAGCATCGCCACCTGCTTGCCGGCTTGTACAGCGATAAAAGCCGCCCGCATGGCGACTTCAGTTTTACCGAAGCCGACGTCGCCGCAGACCAGCCTGTCCATGGGTTTTGGCGCCAGCATATCTTTGTAGACCGCATCTATCGCATCCTGCTGGTCGGGGGTTTCCTCAAATGGAAAGCCGGCGGCAAACGCCAGGTAGCTTTCTCCCGGGTTGCGGAAGGCGTAGCCTTCGCGGGCGGCACGGCGGGCGTAAATATCGAGTAATTCCGCCGCTGTGTCCCGCACCTGCTCGGCGGCCTTGCGCTTGGCTTTTTGCCACTGCTCGCTGCCGAGCCTGTGTAAAGGGGCCAGACCTTCCCCGGCTCCCGAATAGCGGCTGATCAAATGCAGGTTGGCGACCGGCACGTAGAGTTTGGCGTTGTCGGCGTATTCGAGCATTAAAAATTCGTTGGGCTGGCCCTCCATTTCCAGCGTCTGCAGACCCCGGTAGCGGCCGACACCGTGATCGATATGCACAACGGGTGCGCCGATGCGCAGCTCGGTGAGGTTTTTAATGATCTGATCGTTGCTGTCATAGGCATGTTTGCGGCGGCGTCGCTGTTGCACCCGCTCGCCGAACAGCTGCGATTCGGTAATTAAGGCAATATTCGGGTCCTGCAGCACCATACCCTGCTCGAGTGCGGCTATGGTGATTGCCGGGGAGGCGGCTGAGCGCACAAATGAAGACCAGGAATCGCTGGGTTGGGGGGTTACCCCGATGCGCTGCAGCAATTCCAGCAACGATTCCCGCCGGCCGGCGCTTTCGGCGCAAAACAGGACCCGCTTGTCGGTGCCGGCTAAAAAGTCTTCCAGAGCCCTGAGGGGATTGTCGGCTTTGGCATTGATCGGTAGCCTGGGTGGCGGCTCGGAGGTGAAGTTGGTGTTACCCGCGGCCTCGGGCAGTGGCTGCGCCTGAATGCTGGCGCGGGGGCAGCTTTTCAGCGCCGAAAACACCTCCCCGGCGCTGACAAATACCTTCTGCGGTGGCAGTATCGGGCGCTGCGGGTCAACCCGCCGGCTTTCGTAGCGCTGGCTCAGTTCACGCCAGAAGTTTTCCGCCGCCAGATCCAGTTTGCCGAGAGTGAACACCAGGGCGTCGCGGGGCAAAAAGTCGAACAGCGTGCAGCAGTTGGGGAAAAACAACGGTAGGTAGTATTCAATGCCGGGCGGTGCAATACCGGCGTTGATATCCTGGTAAATGGGGCAGGAGCGGTGGTCTACATTAAAAGCCTCGTGCCACTGTTGTTTAAAATAGCGGATGCCGTTTTTGTCCAGGGGATATTCTTTGGCCGGCAGTAGGCGAATGTTTTCTACTTGTTCGACAGTGCGCTGGGTTTCCGGATCAAAGGTTCTCAGGGTTTCAATCTCGTCATCGAAGAGGTCGATACGGTAGGGGGTTTCCGCGCCCATGGGATAGATATCCAGCAGAGAACCGCGCACCGCGTATTCCCCGTGTTCATAAACGGTATCGACGTTGCGATAGCCGGCGTTTTCCAACTGCTCGCGCATAGCGTTGAGATTGAAAGCTTCGCCGCAGCTTAGCACCAGACTGTTGGCGGTCAGGTATTCTCTGGGCGGCAGACGGTGCATTAACGTGGTGATGGATGCAACCAGGATGCCGCGGCTTACTGTCGGCAGACGAAACAGTGTGTGCAGTCGGTCTGAAATTATATCCTGGTGTGGCGAAAAACTGTCGTATGGCAGCGTTTCCCAGTCGGGAAAGTGCAGCGTTGGGAAATCTTCTTGCGGATCTTTAAAGAAGGCCAGTTCGCTCTCAAGACGCGTGGCGGTGCTGGTATCGGCGGTGATAACCAGGGTTAAACTATCCTGGGCGCGCGCCGCTGACAAAATTGCCAGTGCGTGGGCGCTGCCGTAAAGCTGTCCCCAATGTTGCCTGTCGCCGGGCTTTTTGGGGGGGTGTGGTTTGATAGGGTGATGCGAAACCATAGACCGAGAATTACCGTCCTGAATATCAATAGGTGAAAATGATACAGCGTAACTTCTCAATAACCCGGGACAGGGTCAATAACCCGGGATAGGGTCAATAACCCGGGATAGGGTGCCTTCGATACGGCGGACGTCCGCCTGACATTGTGCCGACGCCGGGTTATTGAGAAGTTACGATAAAGCTGCTTATTGTAGCCGCCTTTGCCGCCTTTGAGGACGGTTGCGGCAGGATTTCCAGCGCCGTGTCACAGCCGGACCCCAGTAGCCGCGACAATAACCGGCACAGCCCAATAAGTTGCGCTGTGCCGCTGGAATCACCATAATAGCGCACATTTTCGC